>NZ_CP045997.1:7550653-7850653 GCF_010233585.1 Spirosoma endbachense | reverse complement strand
GATGAGCTGCGACAAGTGCGGAATGACTTGTGGGAGGCTATACCTAACCTATCCTTCTCGTAAATCATGCCACTACCTCAGCCTACACCTTTGCCGCCAACCTGGGCGGATCGATTGCTACGGTTCGTCTGTCCTGCCGACCTACAGGAAGAACTGCTTGGCGATTTACATGAACAGTTTGAGCAACAGGTCGACCAGTTGGGTGAGACGAAGGCCCGACGACTATACGTCTGGGAAGTCATTTGCTTTTGTCGTCCCTACTTGATTCGTCGCCAGTTCAGAACCAGAACGGTGATAGCCCATGCGTATTCATCTCCGGAATGCCGGACCACATCTTTTCTAAGCCCCCTTATGCTACGTAGTAATCTTAAAATCGCTTTCCGCAATTTATGGAAACACAAGATGTTTTCATTCATTAATGTCATGGGTCTCAGCGTGGGTATGACAGCCTGCTTTCTGATTGCCCTTTACGTTCATTTTGAACTAACCTACGACGCCTTTCACCAAAAGGCCGACCGGATTTACCGGCTGGCGACGGACCTCAAAACCGAATCCGAAACCATTCAGTACGACATCAGTTCGTGGGCTTACGCCCCCAACCTAAAACAAGATTTTCCAGAGGTTGAAAACTTCGTACGGATCAGTACAAAGGGGCGAATCGTCAGGAAAGGCGATCTAAAATTTCAGGAAGACAAAACGGTGTTTGCCGATTCCTCGTTCTTCAGCGTTTTCAATTTCAAACTACTCAAAGGGGATTCTAGAACCGCTTTGGCCGAGCCAATGAGTGTGGTGCTACCCCAAAAAACAGTCAGGAAATATTTCGGCGATGCCGATCCGATGGGCCAGACACTGCTGCTGGGTGACGATGGTGTTCCCGCTAAAATCACGGGGATCATGGAGGATATTCCGGAAAACTCCCAGATTAAAGGCGACCTGTTCATTTCGATGATATCCTATACCGACTATTTTAATAAAGGCATTGAAAACGAATGGGGTGATTTTGGGGCGATTTCGTTTCTGCTGCTCAAGCCCGGCGCTAATCCCGATGCGTTGGCCAAAAAATTCCCTCAGTTTCTGGAGAGCCACGCTGGGAAGATGATGCGGGAGTATAAGCTAGGGATTACCCTGGTACTGGAGCCATTACGGGAGGTGTATCTGTATTCCAAGCGCCCGGCTGAGGAGTCAGGAAGTGTAACCAATGTGACCGTCTTCTCGGTGATTGGCCTGTTTATTCTCTTACTTGCCTGCATCAATTTTAGTAACCTGACCACGGCCCGTTCGGCCGACCGGGCGAAGGAAGTGGGTGTTCGCAAAGCCATTGGTGCGGCTAGATGGTTGTTGGCTCGTCAGTTTATTGGCGAATCAGTGCTATTATGTCTGGTCGCGTTCTTAGTTGCCGTCCTTCTTTCGGCTGTGTTGATTCCTGGATTCAATACCCTGGCTGGAAAAACGATTAGTCCAGGCATAGGGAGTAATCTGCCGTTTGTGGGTGGCATGTTCATCGCTGCCTCGGCCATTGGTTGTCTGGCTGGTACGTATCCCGCGCTGGTGCTCTCGTCTTTCGAACCGGTTACCGTATTGAAAGGGCGTTTTATGGCTAATGCAACGGGCATTTTCGTACGAAAAGGCTTGGTGACCCTGCAATTTGCCATTTCGATTACGTTGGTTATTGCTACGATTGTCATCTATTCCCAAGTGGATTTTATGCGTACCCGCGATCTGGGATTTTCTAAAGACCAAATGCTCGTCATCAAGGCGCAGGCGGGTACGAAACGGAATGTTTTTGATGCGGCCATTAGCAGGATGAGCGGGGTCAAATCAACGGCGGCTTCGTCGAGCGTACCGGGCGGATGGAATCCGCAGGCAGCCTCCTCCCTTGAAAATAATTCGGGTGATATGCAGGCGGGTAATCTGGATGTGTATCGGGTGGATTTTGATTTTATTTCGCAATACAATCTCAAAGTGGTGGCAGGCAGGCCGTTTTCCAGAAACTTCCCCGCCGACAGTTCCCAATCCTTGATGATTAACGAAGCCATGGCTAAGGTGTTGGGATACAGCCGTCCCCAGGCCGCCATTGGTAAACGATTCGACCAATGGGGACGGAAGGGGACCATCGTTGGCGTGCTGAAAGATTTTCATTTTAAATCGTTGCAGGAAACGATTAAACCCCTTACGTTTCGGGTTACCGATTGGTGGAATGGGGATTTGCTGTCGGTCAAAATTGACGGTCGACAGGTTCGGCAAACGCTCGAAGCTATCGAAGCCCAGTGGAAACAGCATAATCCGGATCGTCCGTTCGATTACTATTTCATGGACGAATTCTTCGACCGCCAGTACCGAAGCGACGAACGGTTCCAGACCCTTTTCGTAAACTTCGCCCTGCTGGCTATCTTCATCTCCTGTTTAGGTTTACTGGGTCTGGCTTCGTATACGACCGTGCAGCGAACCAAAGAAATCGGGGTGCGAAAGGTGTTGGGTGCCTCAACGGGCAGTATAGTCGGTCTTTTATCCAAAGATTTTCTAAAACTGGTTGTCTTGGCTTTCCTGATAGCATCCCCTCTAGCCTGGTATGGTATGCATCGGTGGCTGGAGAATTTTGCTTACCAGACACCGATTCGTTGGTGGGTGTTTGGCTCAGCGGGCGTCCTATCGGTTACGGTGGCCTTTGTGACCATTAGTTTTCAAAGTATTCGGGCTGCCTTGTTGAACCCCGTAAAAAGTTTACGTAGCGAGTAAATCAACGGAATTAGTATAAAAAGCTCACAAGCATCAACCATGTATCGATGCTTGTGAGCTTTTTGCCTGTATTGGGTCACATTGCCGAATCGTACATAAAACCTCACCGTGTCACTATTTCGCATAGTTAGCCGGACTTATAGGCTATTAGAGCACATTTCAATCAATTGTTCGTTTAAATGAAATGTGCTCTAACGGCCCATAAGTCATTATAAACATCTAAACTGGTGATACGATGAGGTTTTATGTACGAAACGGCAGAGCAACCCTGTATTGTCAAACGCCCGAATTATAGATACTCAAATCGCTCTTCGTCTCAGCAGGGAGGGTTAATCAATAAATTGTTTAACTGCTTGTGGACTGCATCAGCAGTTCGTTGCTTCTATTTCTTGTCCTCCCGATTTTATGGGTATAAAATCTTCATATTTGGTAAAATACTCTAAGCCTAAAACTAATAGCATCGAGCTTATAATATATACCTTCTGCATTATGACTGCTAAACCCAAATAACCTAAACCAAAAAGGAAAAAGAAACAGTAATAAGTCAACAAGCAACTAATACAGCAGACTTTAAGTAAATGAAGTTTTGACTTTAGGATAAATACAGTAATCGTAAACAAACCAATCAATGTTAAAATGATCGATAGTACTCCCAAGTCATGTAAGGGTGTTGCGATTAAGAAAATAAGTATTATGTTGGTAGCACCTATAAATTTTAAACTAGTAGCCCCTGGTCTTGAAGCGATCTTTTTTGACATGTTGATAAAAAAAATTCCATAACCAACCGAGTGAAATACCATTCCAATAAGTGCCCATATCCAGCCAGGGTTTTCTGAACCATTTATCGCTTTTGTTGCAAACAAATTGCTTAGGAAATTTTTCGACCAGTCAAACCCTATAGAATTTTTGTCAAGCACTGAGCCGCCTGGATAGGCCAATGTTGCTTTTACTATTAATAGCCCTGAAGTAACCACACATATCAAAACCGAATACTTTTTAACTATTTCTTTACTTGTTAAACTTTCCATTTGTCGATTAAGTGATGGGGTGTTAGTAGCAAGTTAGTTTGCTATGACCGTTAACTCGCCGATTGAGGCACATTCAATACAAAATACGCAATACGTATTTTGTATTGTTACAAAGGAAGCCTATTTGGCCGTTTCCCAAAACGCCCCATTTCTGAAGCATGTATCTGAAACTTGCTTTGGCACTTCGTACAGGATTCTAGAATATGTTTTGATTTACCTTCATTAGCCCCTAGAGAAGCCTGGAATCCCAAAAATAGTCCTCGGTTCTAACCAGCTGAACATGCTGACTGAAGTCTGGATGTTCGGTATTGATAATGTAATTATACTCGTAGATAATGATCGCGGAAGGAACCTTCAGGATTAGACTTTCCTGGCTGGTGTACCAGTCGGACCCGATTGTTTGTAAGGCAGAATAACCCGCTAAGGTTCGCCAGTTGGCAGGAAGTTCTTTAAGGTGAATCGTTCGCATCAAGTAATCATCATCAGCAATAGAGATGACCATCACCTTATAGGAAGAGGTGGGCTGAATGACGCCCCGGTGAACGACTAGTTCTAGAGAGGATAAGGAACGCGATGCGCCGGTGTAAATAACTTGCTGGCCTTTTGTATTCCACCGATTCGCACTGCCTGATGAACGTAAGCTATGCGCATGAACGTCTTTACTGATTCGAAATACTTCCATCCTTAAACATTGTCTCCGTATTCCATGGCCGTCAACCGATCATCGACAAATCGTAGTCCGGTGACCGTATTTAAATAGGCATTGGGGCTCTTGTTGTCAAAATAAAAGTTGGACCGGTTCAGCCACTGGTCGAATTCTTTCACCGAGCCAAATACAGCAATGCCGTGCTTGATAAGGGCTAACAGGAGTAAAACCTGCTCTTTGACGTTTTCCTTAAAGGTCGTTGGCGGCTTTTTGTATTCGCGGAATGTTTTAACGCTCACATTAAGCCAGTCCGAAATTATGGTATCGTTAAAATCAGTCAACGTCTTAATGGCATTGACATGCTGCCAATTGACCTCTCTGGTGTAGAGAAAGGAAAGGATTTCACTATCATTGATGTGTCCAGGCACATCAATGAGTAGAAGATTTTCGGCTGAGGCAACTCGTTTCATTAGGCGTTTCCTTTCAGTGTTGATACAAATTTAGGCAATTTTGCCTTTACCAAGAGGAACAATTTCACTTCATAAATAATTCAGTGAATTGAAAGGCACATGCTACGAGTTGAGTTAGACAGATAATAAAACTAGCTTCTGCATTAAACCTCATCTGTCTCAATTGGGAGCCTTTAAAGAGAATATAGAACACAAGTAATTGGCCTGAGGGTTTTCGTACTTCAGCTTACAGCCCCTTATACAACAAAAGGCAAGTAATCCTTCAAACAGATCTTTGAAAGATTACTTGCTCTTGATTCGCGTTAAACTCTTCTTTATGATCCTGATCGGCTGAGTAAATTGTAAAAACTTAACTCCGCATTGCCCCCAGCATCGCGAGGCCAGGTAATTTCAAGAATGAAGAATTCTGTTGCGAATTTTCAGGAATGGTCTTTCAATCAATCGATTCAGTAAGAGTGCGCCAAGAAAGCTTGTTATTACACAAACTATGAGCACCCAATTGCTGTCCCAGTTTGTACCTTCTACTAAGTTGTGAGTTATTTTAATGATCCCTTTGTGAGTCAGATAAATGGCAAATGATAAGGTGGCAATGGATGTGGAGATGGTTGACTGCCAGCTATACATAAAACTTGTCGGACTAACAGCTCCAGCAACGACAAACCCATAACCAATGGATAGTAGCGGAAAACCAAAAACGGAAGCGATCAGGGTTTGTTGGTCTTCGCACAGCAAATAAGCAAGGATCAGAAGTAAAATTCCAGCCGCAAGAAGTAAGTTTCCATGCTTAGAGACCCTGTGCCACAGATTAGGACGAAACGTATACACGCCAGCGATAGCCACACCAATTAATAGTCCATCCAATCGATTGTATGTTGGGTAATAGACATATTTATACCAATAGAGCCAACTGTTTTCATGCCCAATATAGGGGGCATACATCACCTTGAAACTATAAAGCCGTGCGCCAAAGCTTAATAAGAACAGAACCAGCAAAAGCCATCCAGCTCTGTTGAACCTGTTTAACGATTGATAGACTACTAAAGTCACCGGTAGAAACAAGTAGAAGTGCTCTTCAACACAAAGCGACCAGGCATGAGAAAATGTCCCATAGTGCTTTAGGTCTAAGTCAAAGTTCTGGGTAAAGCTTAGAAATTTCCAGATGGGTGGCAATGCCTCTTTTTCCCGAAAGAAAGGCACACAAAAATATAGTCCCACGGTGGCTAAATAAGCGGGTATGATCCTGAAGAATCGTTTAAGAAAGAACGCTCTAAATGAGATTTTTCTTCGTTGTTTTATAGCCTCAAAAAGTTGAGAGGCAATGAGAAAACCACTCAATACAAAAAACAGATCGACTCCAGTCCAGCCAAATCGTGCAACCTCTGGTAACCATCCGGGTTGTCCATTGCTAAGAATAAAGTAGTGATACAAAAAGACGAACCCAATCGCAACTGCTCGTAAATGATCAAGTCCGTATAACTTTTTAGTGGTCTTTAATTCGACTATTCTGGTGGACTTATCCCTTTCGGGTAGGTGAGTCATAAAGCTGAGGTACAAATAATATTAGCAAACTGATAGGGTCAACGAGTCGGTTGGTCAACCCAATGCAGATCACTAACTGGCTAAAAACATTCCATTTGCTGTGCACTAAGAGTGGGTATCCACTTTTGCAACAGCCATCTTTTATAGGGTAGCCAAGGTACGAAACTTCAGTTTATATACTGTTTCAGGAAACGCCCTATTTTCGGACAGCCAAATAGCCTTCGTCTCAGGTGGGAGCGATTAAAGAGACGATAGTTTACGTTTCCTCTCAGGCATGTGTTACAGACTCAGATGCTACAAAAAGCGGCAACAGCGCATCAATAGTTGGCTGTCAGCCCATGAGTTGACAAGACAGACAACTCATGGCTTTCATCACCGTACCTCTAACGTCAACGGCTGGTTACGCTGTCAAACAGAAAACATTTGTTATCCTAAATCAATTCTATTAGTTCTTGAAGACTGATTTTGCTGAAAGTAATTTATATAAAACGATTTAGATGATAGACTTATCCAACTTCTCCTCCAACCTACCTCAATGGGTGAAGCGTTTTGCCCAGCTTGGCCTGGCAGCTAAAGGAGTTGTTTACTGCCTGGTTGGTATACTGGCCTTTATGGCTGCTTTCGAAATCGGCGGCAGTTCGGAACGTAATCTAAACAAACAAGGGGTCTTTCGATTTATACTGGCTCAACCATTTGGGCAGATTTTGTTGACACTGGTAGCCATAGGTCTGGTCTGCTACGCCCTATGGCGGCTAACGCAGGCTTTTCTCGATAACGAACACAAAGGGACCGACGCCAAAGGCATCGGTCGTCGGTTAGTGTATGGCTTCAGCGGGTTGGTCTATGGGTTCCTGGCTTATGGTTCTTTCCGGATGGTACTGGGTAGCCAGGGTAATCAGGGCAGGGATAATTCGCGCCAGACCCTGGTTCGGGAAATACTACAAAAACCGTTTGGCCAGTGGCTTGTCGGTTTGATTGGCCTGTGTATTATTGGCATCGGGTTGTACCAGATCTACCGGGCTTTGTCGGGTAAATACCTAAAAAATGTCCAGACCTCTGCCATCAAAACCGAACTGAAGGCGATGATCATCCGGTCTGGGAAAATCGGGTACATCGCTCGGGGAATCGTCTGGGGGCTGATCGGCTACTTATTTATAAAAGCGGCCCTGGAGGCTAATGCCAGCAAAGCCGGAGGCAGTAGCAGTGCTTTTGTCTTTCTAGAGAAAGCCAGTTATGGCTCCTATCTGCTTGGTGCCGTAGCGCTGGGCTTATTTTGCTACGGTATATTCATGTTTGTCCGCGCCCGCTACGAAGTCATCAACACGAGTAGCTAAGTTACCTGGACGAGCAGGGTAACCGGACTGGATCACGCAGATTATAAAAATAAATATGCCGATTTGTCGCATCGTATGCTACGGATAGTAGTCGACAGTTATTAAAACAGGCCCTTCAAATATACGCCCTACTCAAAAAGCAAATACACTAACGTCCTTTCGTCTCACTTGGGAGCATTTTTGTGAAATAATAGAGTTTAAACTAGTCACGTATTAGAAGCTGTTTGAGTTAATGCCAAACTCGTCTTAGAGTTCGCCTGATGTGGGCAATCCAGATGAAAGTTTGGGCTGATAAAATGGTTCGCTCATAATCTTTTGACAAACGTCGGTTGTTGCCCAACCAAGAAATAGTTCGCTCAACAATCCAACGCCAATGGTGAATAATCAGCTTGCTATCAACAGGTTGTTCTTTTATTGGAGTGTGTGGAATGACCACTCGCCTGTCATAAATGGTTTCTAACTGTTCTTTAAAATGACCCCCAAATGTACTGTCGGCATACATCAAAACCAGATCATCCAGCAGCGGGTTGAGATGCTCAGCCTGTTCCCACAACAACACACCTGTTTTGCCATCCCCTACGTTAGCCGGGCGCACGTCGGTCCACAGCAAATGCCCCATCGTATCGACCATCAGAAAGCGTTTACGACCCTTAATGAGCTTGCCACCATCAAAACCGATTTGTTGGGTAGCTGTCGAACTGTTTTTAACACTTTGGGAATCGATGATGGCCACCGTAGGCAAGGGTTTTTTATCGACCTGAAGGCGATCAAGCCTAGTCAACTCGTTGGCTATCAAAAACCAAGTGTCCTCCTTAGCCCACTTTCTAAAGTACCAGTAGACGGTTTGCCAAGGCGGAAACCCTTCGGGCAGATCACGCCAAATGATACCGTTTTTAGTCAGATAAAAAATGGCCTCAACAATGCGTTGCAGCGGCCAAATACTTTTGCGTTTGACGCAAATGAGTTTTTGTATACCTTGCCATTGAGAGGCCGTCAGGTCGGAGGAATAAGGTTGTTGCACACAACTTAACCCCGATTGGCGGCTTTCTCGTTGCCAAACTCGCTAACTCAAACAGCTTCTTAAACCCAAATTAAAATAGTCCCAAGAGTAATTTTATACTTGTAAATCTATCCAAAACAAAGCTAGCTCGTCTAAATTGCAACGCTTACATAGCCATTAAATATAAACCCGTAAGCTACTCATTCAACTTCCTAAAATGAGTTTATACGTTTTATTTCTGGTACTAACGGCTGCCGTTCTACATGCCTCCTGGAACCTGCTTTCCAAAAAAACACAAGGCAAAACGCCCTATATCTGGTTAATGTATATCGCCAGTAATCTAGTGTATTTGCCAGTGCTACTTTTTCAAATTAAGCAGGGTGATATACTCTATTCACAACCCCTTCTATGGTTTTCGTTAAGTAGTGCCGTGCTGCATTTGGGTTACTATATCGTATTACAAAAGGGCTATAGAAGCGCCGATCTTTCCGTTGTTTATCCACTAGCTCGAGGCTCTGGGCCGCTATTTTCTTCGTTATCCGCCATTTTATTTTTACACGAACAGCTAAGACTATCGGCAACCATTGGCTTATTCTTAATTATAGCAGGGGTGTTGCTACTAACAGGACTGAGCTTTAACAAAGTAGACAACCAGAAACTAATGCCTGGCATCACGTACGGTGTACTGACTGGTTTGTTCATCGCTTTGTACTCATTTAATGACGCTATTGCCGTAAAATCCTATGCTGTCTCTCCTTTAGCAATCACGTTGGGTACTAATCTGTTTGGGGCCATTCTGCTTTTTCCGTTCATTGTGTCTAAAACGGATGAATTAAGTATGGAAATAAAACTGCATAAATGGATCATTATCGCCATTGCCATCCTAAGCCCTGCTGCTTACATATTGGTTTTGGAAGCCTTAAAGTATGCCCCATTAACCGTTGTTGCTCCTGCCAGAGAAACAAGTATTCTGTTAGGCGTATTTATGGGGTCAAGGGTCTTTCATGAAGAGGATGGGAGAAGAAGGCTCATTGCCAGCGCGTTGATACTGGGTGGCATCATTGCGCTAAGCCTAAGTTGAAAACTCATGAAGGACCTTGTGCTGTTTCGTACTTCACAGGTAAGAAAGTACGAAGATCGGATTAAACGCCCCTTTAATTTGACAATTTCTCTATTAAGCTTTAGTTCAAGAAGTAAAAGGGCAACAATAACAGATTGGGTAATAGCGGTTGTTCTACTTAAGTACGCCTGGTACTTTGGAGTAGCTCCTGATAATTGGCAGGCTTGTATACAGTAATCCCCTTCACCCGCTCGAAATGCTTTGGATTCAGGGTAAAAACCGGCACGTCAAAGACTAAGGCTGTACCAATCGTATAGGCATCACCAACACCCGTATCAGGCCATCGACGAGCGACATCAAGGGCTTGCTCACTCACCCCATCACTGTTTAAAACGATGTAATTGTCCAACCGCTTTCGATGCCGATCATACTCGGCCCGGCTAATGGGCATGGCAAGGCCCCGTTGGATGAGTAGCCAGTGTTGTAGCTCAATGAAAACAGCCGTGCTAATGGTTTCTTGAAACTGCTCAAGGGCAGTTTGATAGGCTTCCAGGAAGGGTGACTTGGCTAGGAAAACACGACTTAGTAGACCCGTATCACACAATAAGGCAGGCTTTGTAACCGTAATCAAGGAATGGGCGTGGGATCAAGGTGTTTGTGTTTACCCAATTCACCAGCTATGGCTAATCCAGGGTCTTCGGTTGATAGTTGCCCAGATGGAATGATCCCTTCAATGACCTGACCCGATGCGTTTATGAGCTTTACCTTAAGGGGCCTCCTGGCTCTTGATTTCGTGTTTGTCGTTGCCATAGCTTGATCGATGTTTACAAAATTAACAAAAATCGGGGCTAATCCATCTCCATTGTTTGTGCATCAAAACCAGTTGATAAAAGCTGAGCGACATAGACGCTACCTATTATTGAGAGCTATAGCTTACTCTTCAGTAGTAACGGCCAAATCCGTTCATATAAATGCTCCTCCTCGAAACGCACGTCGTCTCAAGTAGGAGCCTTTAATGAGAATAGGGGCTATCCGTCCCAATACAATCGTCCCTTTATATCGCAACAAGAATAATGTTGCCCCATGTTGTCACCTGTTTCTAAAAGTGGCTAGCTTTACCTATACAAGATTAGCCAACAGCTATGGCTCAGTCCCTGAACCTGTAGACCACCTTGAGCAGCTCCCATGAAACGCGAAATTTGCTACCTCAACACCGATCTCAACCTTATTGCTCCCTATGACCTGGCTCCGCTTGCCCAGGCTCTGGTGGCTCATGGAGTACTCTTCTCGCTTTACGTCGGACCGTATCAGAACGGCTTGTGGTCGGCCACGTTCGAAACATCTGGATCCAGCTCAGAGCCAGACCTGACCATCGGTGTGATGCTCATGGCGATTGATGGCTTGGACGAGCCCTCCCGCAAGCTGTGGGCGGCCTGCACCCGTCGCGAATTCGATATCGGCTATGAGTGCGGAGATGAGCCTAGGGTGTTTAGCCAGCATCTTTCGACCACTATACTGGCCAGGATTGCCGGAGTGGGTGCGCGTGTTGTGCTTACGCTCTATGCGGCAAATCCGCATTCGGGAAGTAAACTTGACGAGAAATAAGTCATTTGTTTGGTAATAGACCGACTAAGTTGGGTGTAGAATACGGGAACGACTAGATGATCACAACGCAAAAACGATGCTCTCAAAATACCTTTGGATGACGGGTTCCTTGATTATCGCTGCATTAGGATGTATGCACTTGTATTTGACATTTTTCACAACTGTGTTTTCGTCAAGAAATGAGCCGATGATTCAGCAGATGAAAACCTCTTCCGCTCTATTGAGCCCAGCCATCAATATGTGGAAAGCATGGGTCGGTTTTAATGCCAGTCACAGTATTGGGCTATTATTTATTGGACTGATTAATTTCTATTTAGCGCTTCGCTACTTTGGCCATCTACAAGCTGACCCCTTTTTTTTCATTAGTACACTGCTTACGATTGGCTTTTATGTTTGGTTAGCTAAAACGTATTGGTTTACGATTCCCTTGATGGGCGTATCGATCGCCCTGCTTTGCTTTGTGGTTTCTTACGTTTTAACCCTAGTAAATCACTAATTCGTGGCTTATCAATTCGCCTGTCGATGCTGTCGATCTATGGGAGCCTTTTACGAGATATGTAGCCATCGGCTATAAACCCTTTTTGAATGTAATGAAGTGGCTGGTGAATTGACATGCACAGACAGCCAACTATTGGTTCTATCCTGTACACGCTAGTCGTGTTTAGACCATTTTTTTGGTGTCCATTTATGGATATAAATTGTCCATAAGTGGACAAGATGACCCCTAAAAGTGAATCATATCGTATCCATAAAGCCTAGATAAGCCTAGATTGGCCCTTTCACTAGCTTGGTATATGATTTGTAATAGATGAACTAAACTACCCTAAACGACTTAAGAAAAAGAGTAGTGAGCCAGAAAACCCAGACCATGGCTCCTGGCAATTCCTAAACACGTGATACCCGATTTTTTTCATAGAAACCTAGACGATCTAGCCTCCCTGGGAAGCTTATTCTCGGGGCTCACGCTCGCACTTCTAGTGGGATTCGCTAAAAGACTTAGCCAAAGGGCTAACCTGTTTTTAAGTTTGGCCCTTGGCGTGATCGTCGTAAAAACTGGTGGGCTTTCAGCGGCTTTTTTACCGGCGCTGGGGCCGCTGTTGTTTTTTTATACCAAGCACCTGACACGCCCCCAGTGGCGGTT
This sequence comes from Spirosoma endbachense, assembly GCF_010233585.1. Classification (NCBI taxonomy): domain Bacteria; kingdom Pseudomonadati; phylum Bacteroidota; class Cytophagia; order Cytophagales; family Cytophagaceae; genus Spirosoma; species Spirosoma endbachense. Next base: position 7,838,094 of record NZ_CP045997.1, on the reverse strand, counting down.
TCAACGGAACGATTGGCTGCATTTTTGTCCTCTATTGGTGGGGTTTTGGATGCCGGTCTGGCTTATTTTCATGTCGGTCACCCTCTATTCATACGCCGCTCACCGACTCATACAAGCGTTTTATAGTCGACTGCACCCCGTGCTGATGGACAGGCCGCGTTTTGCTTTCCGCGGGCTGGACAAAGCCCTGATCCTGCTCGGCTGTTCCTGCTTGTTAACCTTAGTGAGTGATTCGTTCTTTCTGGCTATGGCTTTTGTCCTGATGGGAATGGCCGTAGACGTGATCCTGAAATCGGATAACCCTATTAAGCTAGCAATGCCAAACTCTGATCGTTCGGATGCCAGGCAAAAAGGCCGAAAGCTAAAGGAAGCGGTGGCGGCAAACCACCTGTATGAGGATGCCGAACTGACATTGACCACGCTGGCTCTGAAACTGGCGATGCATCCCCATGAGCTGTCACGGATCATTAACGTGGGGCTAGACAAGAACTTCAGCGATTTTATTAATGAATTTCGGGTTCGTGAAATTGCTCGAAAAATGCGTGATCCGGCCTACGATCGGCTCACGCTGTTGGGTATTGCCTATGAGTCGGGCTTTAATTCCAAAACGACGTTCAATCGGGTTTTCAAACAGATGACAGGCAAAACCCCCGTCGACTACAAAAACAGCTTAAAAAAAGAGGTACCAATTGATGAATTGGCACCTCCCTCGCCCATACAGCCTCTATTATTGCGTTCGGGAAGCCCGCCAACCAGGGCTACTGACATCTTAAACCGCACTATCGCTAGTGTACATCCCCTTATGCTTCGCAACTATTTCAAAATCGCTCTCCGCAGCTTCTGGCGCAATAAGGCCTTTTCAGCCATTAATATGCTAGGCTTAGCCCTGGGATTGACCTGTAGTCTGCTGATTTTTCTCTGGGTGCGTGACGAACTTAGGGTGGATCATAATCATGCCAATGGCCCGCAGCTCTACCGCATTCTGGAGCGCCAGTTTTCCGATGGGAAACGCTCGGCATCGCCGGGCACACCCTGGCCACTGACCTTGGAACTGCCCAGGAAGTTTCCCGAAGTGGTGCAGGCAGCAGGCTTTAGTTGGCCCGAAACGCTCACCTTTACCGTCAATAATCACGCCAACAAAGAAACGGGGAACTGGGCAGGGGCCAATTGGTTCGACATGTTCAGTATTCCCCTACTAGCCGGCACGGCCCAAACGGCTTTAACGGCTCCCAACAGTCTGGCTATTTCCCGAAAACTAGCCGATACCTATTTTGGTAGCCCGCGGGCAGCCATCGGCAAAGCGATTCAGATTGACCATCAACAGACCTATCAGGTAACGGCGGTGTTTGAGAATATCCCCGCTAACAGCAGCGAAACCTATGACTTCTTACTGCCCTGGTCCGATTTTGACAAGCGCAATGGCTGGGCCCGGGACTGGTCTAATTCTGGACCCAGAGCGTATGTCCAGTTACGGCCCGATGCCGATGTAGCAGCCTTTAGTGATAAACTCAAAAACTTTCTCTGGGGCTATAACAAAGACATCGATCTCAAGAAACTAGCCAGTTATAACGTCGAGTTATTTCTTCAACCATTTGAGGAGATTTATCTTCACTCTGAGACGAGCAATGGCGACATTTCGGGGGGACGCATTGAGTATGTCCGATTGTTTAGCGTCGTAGCGATATTTTTATTACTGATTGCCTGCATCAATTTTATGAATCTGGCCACCGCCCGGTCTGCTGGCCGAGCCAAGGAAGTCGGCATTCGGAAGGTGGTCGGCGCCGGGCGGTCCCGGCTGATCGGGCAATTTATTGGCGAAGCTCTACTCTTGACGCTCCTGTCGATGCTGGTCGCGCTGCTGCTGATTGCCCTGCTGTTGCCCAGCTTTAACCAACTAACCGGCAAACACATTGCGCTGCCCTTCGCCGAACTGGATTTTGGACTGGCTTTGGTCGGCATTCTATTGGCAACAAGTCTGCTAGCGGGTAGTTACCCCGCTTTGTTTCTCTCCTCGCTGCAACCGGTTCGTATCCTGAAGGGAAGCCTCAAGTTTGGCGCGGGGGCGACTCATTTCCGCCAGGGCTTAGTGGTGGTCCAGTTTGTCATTTCCATCCTGCTGATGGTGGGCACAATCGTGGTGTACCGTCAAGTCCACTTTATTCAGACCAAAAATCTGGGCTTTGATCGGGATAATCTCATTTATGTCCCCTTTGAAGGGGGACTGGCCTCAAACTATGCGGCTCTGAAACAGGACTTACTGACCAAGCCGGGTATCCAGGCCGTTTCGCATATGGATATGAAACCGACGTTCATCGGCCAGAACTCCAGCGATGCCGACTGGAGGGGCAAAGATCCGACGGTGAAAATACGATTTACCCATACAGCGGTCGGCTATGATATTGCCCAAGTCATGAAAGCCAGGCTCTTGGAAGGCCGCGAGTTCTCGAAGGCCTTTTCGACGGACTCCGCCGGTTATCTAATTAATGAGCAAGCAGCCCGGCGGATCGGCTATCGCCATCCCGTCGGCCAACCGTTATCGTTTTGGAAAAGGCCGGGTAAAATTATCGGGGTTATCCAGGATTTTCATTACAGCTCACTCCATGATCCGATTGCGCCCTTAATCATCCGTTTAGACGAACAGGTTTCCTGGGGTAATCTGCTGGTGCGGGTCCAGCCGGGTCAGACCAAACAAGCGTTAGCGAGTCTGGAAATGATTTGCAAACAATATAATCCCACCTTTCCCTTTACGTATTCGTTCGCGGATCAGGAGTATCAAGCCCTGTATAAAAGTGAACAGATTATTGGGACGTTGGTGAATTACTTTGCCGTATTGGCTATGTTCATTGCCTGTTTAGGGCTGTTTGGCTTAGCCTCCTTCACGGCGGAGCAACGGAGGAAAGAAATCGGGGTACGTAAAGTGTTGGGGGCCTCGGTAGGCAGCGTTGTTGGCTTACTATCGGGGGACTTCCTCAAGCTGGTTGTCCTGGCGATTGTGCTGGCCTTGCCCTTGTCGTGGTACCTGATGCGCCAATGGCTGCAAGGGTACGCCTATAAAACGGAACTGTCCTGGTGGCTCTTTGGGGTAGCGGGTCTGGTGGCGATTGGGGTAGCCCTATTGACGGTCAGTTATCAAAGCCTCAAAGCGGCCCTGATGAATCCGGTCAAGAGCCTACAGAGCGAATAAGGCGACTGCATCCATTTACAATCCATAAACCGCATCGCCGAATGATCGACGCGGTTGATGTTTTTATCTATCTCGCTAAACGCCCAATTATCTGAGACAATACATGAATATTTCTTCGTCTCATTTTGGAGCGATTTATGAGACGATGGCATCCGTTAATTCCCTAGTCGTTAATTATTTTCTTTACCCCTTTTACCTATTCAGTTGTAACAGCGCCAGCTTGCTTAACCCATACAAACGGGCCAGTGAATAGCGGGCTGATAGAGCCGATCGGTTAATTAAATTAAGCCTCTCAGCAGGATCTAGGGAAGACCGTAACGACGCTGGAGCAACAACAGGTTAAGTTCGCATTCGCTAGGGGGAGTCATTCTTGGCCTGGATGGGGTAAAGTTAGTACCTTGATACCCCAACGGCAGGATTTGGTACCTTTCGTCGTTGTGACAGGAACTTTACATGAAAACAATTTTCTTCGTTTTGCTCCTTTTGTGCCTGCTAGTCGCACGAAGCTGGGCACAAAAGGAGCTTAATCCGTTGAAAAGCCTGCCGTCCGAAGGACTTACCCTCCAGGAGGGCTGGCGCTTCCAGTCAGGGGATAATCCGGCATGGGCCAACACGAGCTTACCCGATCAGAGCTGGCCAATCATCCAACTAACCCGCGACATCAACGACCCTTCCCCCCTGAATTCAACCCGTATGGGGTGGTTGCGATGGCGCTTTTCGATCGACAGTAGCTGGCTGCGAGAGCCCTTGGCGCTGGTCATTCAGCAAGCCGGAGCCTCGGAAATCTATCTGAACGGTCAACTCCTGCACCGATGGGGCGTGGTGAGTGCTGATCCTAAAAAAGTGATCGCGTTTGATCCCTTGTGGAAACCCATACCCTTGCCCCTACGCAAAACCGGCGAGCAGGTACTGGCCGTCCGGTTTGCCCATCAGCCTGGCATTCACTATACCACCGTGTTTGAACATCAGAATCCCCCCATCTGGATTCAGGTGAAAAAGCAGGCGTTGGCTGACACTTTTTATCAGCAGTGGCTAGTCGTTACCGAACGCCTTCATGTGTTTCTAATCAGTGCCTGTGGTTTACTGGCCATCCTTCATCTGGCTTTTTATCGATTTGATCCCAGCCGAAAAGCCAATCTTTACTTCGGTATGTGGGCCGTTCTTCTGCTGACGGGAAACGTTTTGCAGCGTAATTTGATGGTCGCCATTCACGAGGTAGCCGATCAATTTTATGTAGCTAATCTGGCGTTTGACCTCTATGGGATAGGGGGCCTGTTACTGCTGTTAGCCCTGTATCAATTGCTGGAACAACCTAAAGACAACTATTATTGGGGGCTCCTCGTCTGGATTTGTATCGGGTTGTTGCTCAACGCTGGTATCTACGGATGGGGTTGGAAAGTCGGCGGTGTTTTGGCGGGGATAGCCTCTCAGCTAAACATCGCTCGAATTGCCTGGCTGGCCATTCGTAGACACCAACCAGGAGCCTGGATTATTGGCCTGGGGGCGATCAGTTACGCGCTCTTTTTTTTGGCTTTTTTTTTACCCGCCCTTTGGCGCGACGAGCCGTTTAGTGTAGACATAGCCAACCGCCGAAATGTCCTGTATATACTCTCCTTGCTGAGTATTCCCGTGGCTACCTCCATTTACCTGGGCCTTGAATTTGCCTTGCTCAGTCGCGCCCTTGCCCAGCAGTTAATCGAAGTCAAATCACTTTCTCACCAAGCCCTGATTCAGGAACAGCAGACCCAGGCGTTGCAGGAGCTGGATACGCTCAAATCGCGCTTCTTCGCCAATCTCTCCCACGAATTCCGCACCCCGCTCTCGCTAATCAAAGGGGCGGTTGAAAAGCTAGAACAGCAAGATGAACCGGGATCCAGACGGTGGTCTGATTACCAGCTCATCGGACGTAGTGCGGGGCGGCTGCTGCAACTGATTAACCAACTGCTGGACCTTTCGCGCCTGGAGGCCGGTAAACTGGCGTTACATCCCCAGCCCGGCGAGCTGACGCGGTTTCTCCAGGGACTGGCTGGTTCATTTGCCTCCCTGTTCGAAAGCAAGGGCATCACCTATCACTACACAGTTTCGCTGCAACCGGTTTGGGTGCAAATGGACAGCGATAAACTGGAGCAGATTATTTCCAATCTGCTCTCCAATGCCTGTAAATTTACGCCGGCTAAAGGTCAGGTGCGGTTTTCAGCATCGGTTACTCCCTCACAAACTGGTCGGTATGAGCTTCAACTCATCGTTGAGGACACCGGCATTGGCATCGCCGATGACCAGCTTCCCCGCATTTTCGATCGCTTTTATCAGGTTGATGATTCGGCAACCCGATCGTACGAAGGGACAGGCATTGGGTTAGCGCTGGTAAAAGAACTGGTTGACCTACACGGTGGGAACATTCAAGCGGAAAGCAGATTGGGCAGCGGCACCACATTCCACCTACGTCTTCCGCTAAAAACTGCACGAGTGGGCGAACTGCCCGGACAGGAAAGCCCCGGACAGGAAAGTGCTGCGTTGGAAATCCCCTTGTCAGAACCTATGCTCATGGCCCCCTCCACGATGGAGGAAGGCGCTCAAGCCAGTAAACGTCAGGGCAATTCAGGGCACTTGTTAATCGTGGAAGACAACCAGGATTTGAGGCAGTTTCTAGTCAGCCACTTATCGAACACGTATGACGTATCGGAAGCCGAAAACGGTCTGGAGGGCTACCAAATGGCTTTAGAGCTCATTCCAGATCTGATGATCGCGGATGTGATGATGCCCGGTCTGGATGGTATAAGTCTCTGCGAGAAACTCAAAACCGACGAGCGAACTAGCCATATTCCGATTATTCTGTTAACAGCCAAAGCCGATACCGAAAGCAAGCAGCAGGGGCTGGAAACGGGGGCCGATGACTACCTAAGCAAGCCCGTTGGCCTGCGCGAATTGCAGGTACGGGTCAGGAACCTGCTGGAAGGCCGTAAAAAGCTCCGGGAGCGATTCAGTCGGCAGATTACCCTGCAACCCAGGGAGGTGGTTGTCACCTCGCTCGATGAGCAGTTTCTCCAGAAAGTTCTCGCCGTTACGGAAGCCAATCTGGCTAATGCGGCCTTTGATGTAGACCTATTCAGCCAGGAAATGGGGCTGAGCCGAACCCAACTGCACCGTAAACTGACGGCTTTAACCGAGCAGTCGCCCAATGAATTTATCCGTGCGATTCGCCTGAGCCGGGCTGCCAGCCTGCTCTCCCAACAGGGGGGAAATGTGGCCGAAGTGGCTTACCAAGTGGGTTTCAGCAGCCCGAACTATTTCACCAAGTGCTTCCGGGATGTATACGGGCAAACGCCAACCGAATACGCCAGCGGCCGGGTTGCCTCCCTCAAAAAACCGTAACATATACGTGTTGCCGCCATTCGCTCAGCCCGACCCTCTTTCGGTCCTTGCCCGGTTATAGCAAAATCAGCTCATTTTTCTACAAAATTGTTGCCTGGCTGGCATTGAATAAGGGTTGGCACAATACTGCTAACCCACCCCGGCCTTGATAGCGTACGTTTGGGGCAGTCAACCGCTATTCACAGAATGGATGGCTACTACGTCTACAATCGCTCTACCGGTCACCGTTGTCCACTACTGTTTCTGGTCAGGATTTAGCTTTCGACTACGTAGCGATGCCGATCTACATAGCCTAACCGTCAAACCAAATGAAACACCTTGTTATCCTGGCGGCCTTCACGCTGCTGAGTGCGCCCATGCTAGCGCAAACCTTGCCCGACCCGCACACGCCCCCGTCGGGCAAGTATAACACCACCAACTACCCCAACGACCGCAAGGCCATTACCGCCATGCGCCTGATCGACGGCCTGGGTAAGCACTGCCCCGACGACTATGTAACGGTAAATCCGGATGGGAAAATCGACTACGGCTTCGAGGAGTGGAAACAGGGGTTCATCAAGGCCGGAAGCTCCTTTAAGTCAGTAACGCCCGTGCCGGGCATGGAAATTCTGCGCATCTATGAGGGCAAAACAGCGATCTTGAACAACCTGCTCGATGTGGTTTTGGACACGCCCAAAGGCGATTTGAAGATTCGGGTGCAACGCATGGAGGTGTTTGTGAAGCAGAACGGTGGCTGGTGTTTCGTGGCCGGTCAGGGAACTCGCACCCTGTTCAAAGAAGAGTTGGGAGCCATGCAGGCTCCAGGCCCAAAAAAGTAAACCCAATGTCAATACAGGACACCAAACCCCAGTTTGCGGTAACCTACACCTTTACTGGTACATGCCGTTACCTGCGTTTGGTGTCCTGGTATTCAAGACCGTATCCGATTAAACAGCCTAGTTGAGATGTATATACATGAATGCTTCTTGGTCTCAGGTGAGAGGGTATTATGAGACGGATCATACACGGTTTGTGTCAAGCAATTTCAGTGGAATACCTCCAATTGGGTATTTGCCAGTCAGTTAAACGAAGCCCTGAACTCCAAGGGGGATAGTTTAGTCTTACTTTTAAACAACTTGCTAAAACTTTGGCTATGCTCAAAACCCAACTCATAAGCTATTTCGCTTACTGTAAGATTGGTAGTCGACAATTTTTCTTTCGCTTTTTCTATCAACTTTTCGTGAATATGGGTTTGGGTGGAGTTACCAGTAAGTGATTTTAATAAGCTACCTAAATAATTGGGAGAAAGATGTAACTGTTCTGCTAAATATTGGGCCGTAGGTGTACCTTTATCTATGAGTTTGGCATCGTTGAAATAGGTTTCTAAAATGGTTTCTACTTTGTCAAGAATTTGATGATTAGTTTTGGTTCTGGTGATGAACTGCCTTTGATAAAATCGTTCGCAGTAACCAAGTAATTGTTCTATTTGGGCAATGATAATACTTTGAGTAAACTTATCAATGGCAGAGTGGTACTCTCTTTGTATATTTTTTAAAATATCAGTAATTACGGCTTCTTCTTTCTCAGCCATAAACAGGGCTTCGTTTACATTGTAACCAAAGAACTCGTATTTGCTTATTGTCTTTGCTAAGTTACTATTCCAAAGAAAATCGGGATGAATAAACAAGAGAAGCCCCGAAGGTTTTATGGTTTGGGGTTTGTCTAACGTGATGCTGACTACTTGCTTGGGAGCTACAAATGTCATCAGCCCTTCATCAAAATCGTATTGCTGTTGACCATATTTAAACTTGCCCTGTATATTTCTTTTTAAACCTACGGAATAGAAATCTTGCATCCAGCTAATTTCTGTTTCATCGGTATGGTACTCTACCATGCCATAATCTACCAAACTAACCAAGGGATGCTCAGGCTTAGGTAAGCCACTCATTTTATGAAATTCGGCAATGGAATTGAAATGATAAATTTGTTTATTGCTCATGACTTCAAAATTAATGACAGGGCTTTCGTGTCCCAAAAGCCCTGTCAAAGTTAAAATTCATTTGATTTATAATTTTTTGACATTTTTAGTTGTCATTAAATTATTTTACGTAATCAGTTGATTTACTCAAGGTTTCATTGGCAGTAAGCGCACTTTGTAAGATTTCAATCTTGCTATTGGCCATAGCGAAAGAGTCTGAACCCATAAAGAAGTGTAAGGGTGGATTTCCCATTTCTGCCAATTCAATAAACACTTCGGCTGCTTTTGTTGGGTCACCTGGTTGATTGCCTACCATTTGAGTCTCGTGCCATACTTCGGTGTTACGGGCTGCCGTGTAAGCTGCAATCGGATTGGCTGCCAATTTCATAGAGCCTTCTTTAAGGAAGTTCGTGTTGAAATAACCCGGATAAACAATGGTAGCTTTTACATTAAACTCTTTGGCTTCTACTGAAAGGGCTTCGGTTAAACCAACCACAGCAAATTTTGTAGCACAATACACACCCCAACCTGGGAATGCACCCAATAAACCGGCAATTGAAGAAATGTTGATAACATGCCCTGCCTTTTTAGCTCTGAAGTGTGGCATAATGTTTCTGGTAACATTTAATAAACCAAATACATTGATGTCAAAATTTTCTCGGGCTTCAGCATCGCTCATTTCTTCTAATGTACCTAATTGCCCATAACCAGCATTGTTTACTAACACATCAATACCACCGAAGGTGTTGATTGTAGTTTCTACGGCTTTTGCTATGCTGGTTTCATTGAGTAGCTCTACTTGTAGGGGTAGAAAATTAGCATGGCCAGCACCAACTGCCTTGGTTAATGATTCTACACTTCGTGATGTAGCAGCTACTTTGTAGCCTTCTGAAAGTAACTTTTTTACAAGCGATAATCCTAATCCCTTTGAGGCTCCAGTCACAAACCAAACTTTTTTTGAATTGTCCATTTTTTTTATTTGTTTTTGTTAGTAAATGATTACACGGCAAAGATGCTGTGCTAAAAAAAGATGGATGTAGCCGAATTAATTGTCGTTGTGCCAAAATCAACGATTCGGGAAAAAATGATGTAAAAAGGAGATTCGAGGGTGGATTTGAGTAGTTAATCGAGAAAGAGATGCTTCGATAAGCTCAGTAGAGGTAGTTGAGGAAATCCTTTTGCGGTACGAAAAAAGATTGGAACGGATAGCCCGACCTGAAGGTGTACGTCGTCAAGTAAAAGTGGACAAAAGGGCCGGGCCCGCAACGGCGGTGGTGCGGCATTCCGACCGTGACGCTTCGGTGGCAATGGGAAGAGGTAGGACACCATCACGGCAATTTAGTAAATGCACAGTAGCGGCTGACCTTCGGCGACCTGGTTGTTTCACTTAAACCACGTTTATATGCGTACAACGAGGACGAATGAAGCTGCTTTCTTCTCAGGTGGGAGCATTTCGTGAGATTGTTGTGCATTATTAATCGCGCAGTATCAGCAGTCAATTTGGTTAAATCGTAGGCAATAATGGCTTTTGCAAGTCATCTAACTAATTATATAATTGCCGAATCTAGTTAAACCTTTACTCTTTGACGGCTTGCTTTGGCTTAGTGCTATCAACTCATTCTGGTAGAGCCCAATCGTCGGTAACCCAACAGCTCTTGATTACGTTGAATTGAAAGGGTTGCTGTTGAAGCATATGCCAATCGTCGAAAGTATGCTCAGCATGAAACGATTCAAATCCGATCTCAATAAGGAAAGGCCTGAAAGCATCATTTACGCCTACAAAAGGGAGAACGACAGTCCCCAGGTCTTTGTCCGAGTTCGTAAAAGTGATGGACTAATCAGTGAAATCGCTTAGGATGATCAGAAATAAAAAAGTAAGTTGGTTGTCGGTTGTAGTTGCCACCTTGCCGACGACAGGCAGCACGTCCCAAAGCAAAGTAGGCAAGCCAACCAATCGAGGATGAAAAGGTCGAAGTAACGCAGTGAAATAAATTAACTCGTTCACCATCAGTCCTTGTGGTCGTTGTAGGCTAAGCCAGCTATCCCGATAAAGCAAGCTGTCAATAACTTCTAAGTTTAATCAAAGAACTTGCCCTAGTTACCATGTATGATATTATTGGTGATGTACACGGATATGCAGACAAACTTATCCAGCTTTTAGAGTTATTGGGTTATTCATCCCAAAATGGTATCTATCAGCATAAGCATCGAAAGGCGGTTTTTGTCGGCGATTGGATTGACAGAGGACCACAAATTCGCCAAACATTGGCTATAGTCCGTTCGATGATTGATAATGGAGCGGCTTTAGGTGTATTGGGAAACCATGAATTCAATGCTTTAGCCTTCTACCAGGAAAAACCTACCGGTGGGTATTACCGGCAGCATTCACCTCAAAATATTATCCAACATTACCAAACGCTTTATCAGTTTCGTAATCACGTGGATGAATGGCATGATTATCTTGATTGGTTCTATTCGGTTCCTTTGTTTTTATCGCTTGATAGGATTCGGGTAGTTCATGCCTGTTGGGATGATGCTAACCTGCAATTTTTACAGCGACAACTGAGCGAGGGTAAACTTACTCGTGGCTTATTGGCTGAAGCAACCACCAAACACACCGCCCTTTGGAAAGCCATTGAAGAAACGTTAAAAGGTAAGGAAGCTGTTTTACCAAACAAGTTGACTTTTTCTGACAAAGACGGGCACACCCGCCACAAAAGCCGCATTCGCTGGTGGACAGAAGTTACTTCTGCTACAACCTATGGCGCGTATTTCTTTGATGCTCCTCCAAGTATTGCAGAAGTTTGTGTCGATCAAAGCGTCTATTCGACTCAACTTCGGAATGACACCGATACACGTCCGTTATTTTTTGGACACTACTGGTTGTCAGGCTCTCCCCGGCTTACCTCGACACGGGCATCGTGTCTGGATTTTAGTGTGGCAAAAGAGGGTGTCTTAGCTGCTTACTCATGGCAGGGCGAAAATGAACTCAAGGTTGAACACTTATTTTGGGTATAAGAAAACCTTCTGGGCCACTTGACGGTCCTGAGGGCTTGTTGATCCAAACCGACCGAGTGAAGCTTCACCGGATTGTGCAGAATTTCGTTGTGAATACAGTGCGGTATACGCCTTCGGGGATGGTGTTGGTCTGCTGGTCGTTGGAGCATGACTGACTGTGGGCCCTGAGGGTTTAGGATTGGGGTTCAAGGCTACCCGTCATGTCGCTGGAGGTGCTTGATCAGCAGTTAAAATCGATAGTTGAGCAGACAAATGAACTCTCCTTCGTCTCACTTCGTAGGCCAGGCCTTAAAGCTTGGTATGGGGGCTAGCGCTTATTTTTGTGGGCCTTCACCCAGTCATCCACTTCTGGGCTTACATCAAATCGAACACCTTGGGCAACTTCGGGGAGGGGGGTCTTCAAGGCCTGTTGCACATGCAACACGTTGGGGTAAAACAATTCGATCTGCCTGCCAAACTGGGTATCAAGAGCGCGCAGCAGAGGCTCGATAGTGTAGGAGTCAAAGGTCCAGTGCTGAAGGCTCGATTCACGGCCTTTTATATCCGCTACTATATCCTCCGCCAGGAACCCAATGCTTCGATTCAGTGGCTCAATAAAGGCGTCCGGATGTGCCACCGGGTTGCTGCCCAGGAAGGAATATACATACTGGTAGGAAGATGGATTGGCCAACAGATCCAGCAATTGGGCTTCCCAATCCGGATGGGATTTGATTTTGGCCAGTGCCGCCTGTCGAACATCATCGGCCTGATACTGATTCGTAAAGCCTAACAAACCAAAAATGGAGTCGTCAGCTTTATGAGCAGCTACCTGATCTAAACGTTGTTGATGCCAGCGCTTTTCGTCGTCGTTTCGGGTCGCCACTTGGCCCGTCGTTCGCTGGATCGAATCGTGGATATAAACCACGACTAAGCCGGCGGTAAACAGGGTACTGATGCTGAATCCAAGCCAAAATGGCAGTTTAAACCACCCCAGCGATAGGGTCGATACCCAGCCTGGATTTAGGGAAAGCAAACTTACCATCAACCACAGCATGGGGACCCACAACTGAGGTTGGCTAACCGCCAGCGCCTGTAAAAATGGGGGCGAGGTATTCTCCTTAAACGATTCGAGTTTTAGTATTGCCCCAAAAAAAGTAGTTATCGACATGGCTAGCCAGAACAGAACCAGTAGCGCTGTGCGCGTGGCCGCTTTGTGACCAACCCAGTCAAATCCACCTCTTGACCGAACGATAAGCAGTAAAATCAAGCTGCTGAGGGCAAAGCCCAGCGATAAAATGATCGCTCCCCAGCCATAGCCTATACTGCTTTCACTCCCCCTGCCAGGTTCAGCAACCGTAAATAGAGCTAGCCCCAGGAATAACAGGGTGGTAATGCCAAAGACAATATAGGCGAGTAGTTGCATAGGGTTTGGTCGGGACGCTAACTCGGTTCGTTGAGGTTGAAGCATCGGTTGACAAAAGTGAGTAGAGGGTAGTGAATTTGGGCATTATTTGTGGGCCAAGGGTCGATTCGGGGGAACGAATCGTTGGTAGGGCAGTTTAAAGGGGAAAGCCCCGAACGCTTAGGTAGTGAGACGTTGCCATCCACCCATCGGTGGGATTACCCCGAGTGCTCAACGCTTCACCATCATGGTTTGTGAGAAATGCCGACTAAGCGGATTTAGCTTGCTTGAGTAGTTATTTCCCGGCTGTCATTAACGGTATACTTATAGTCAGGTAAATTCGGGCTGAATCCTAAAGCGCCGGCTAATCGAACTAGATGCAATCCTATGCAACCCCAGAAGGCATCGTTCGCGTGGAGCGAATGAATAAAACGTTTACTAAATATCACTTGGGTGATGGCCGGGTGCTGCATCATTTTACGGCGGCTAATGACGACCTGTTTCATGATCATCCTTGGCCCTTTCGCAGTACGATTTTATCGGGCGGATACATTGAGGTTGTGGCGGAGCTAAAAGCCGATGGGACGTTGGCACTGACAACATTAAAGCGCCTACCCGGGACAACTCACGACGTAGAGGCGGGTACGATCCATAAACTTTGTGGTCTACTGAAGGGGGATTGCTGGACGATCATTGAACCGGGCAAGCCTGAGCGGAAATCTGGCTTCTACAAGGCGGATGAAGCCGGGGTCTGGCACCGTTTCTGGGACCAGCGGCAATGGAGGTTGATCGTTGCTGTAGCAAAGTTAGCTTAAATCATCAACGCCCCATTTACGTACTGACGAATCTTTCTCGTCTCAGGAGGGAGGGTATTTTGAGAATGTACTAGCTTACGATAGTCGTCCGAAATTTAAGTAGCATACCTAGACCTATACCAACTGGTCATTGGTTGAATTTGGTCAATGACATGCTTATTTCAACAGGTACTGACATGGACCGATTGACTACCAGCCCAGGTAGCCTTCGGGCGTTACCCCCTTCAGTCGAAGGTAAACCATGCATTGCCCCCGATGGTGGATGATGTGATTGTCCATCGCGTATAGATACCGCCAGTTGGGAATTTTTCCACCCACAAACTCCGCCTGCTCGAAAGTTTCGCGTCGGGGATGGTCGTGATGGTTTGCCGCATAAAGGCGTAGAGCGCCTTCACCTCATCCAATACCTGTTGCTTAGTGACGGCTTTCGAGAGGTCCCGTCCGTTTTTGTAGGGATTGTCAATGCCCAGTCGGGCCGACAGAAGCGTTGTGGTGAACTCGCAGCAATGCCGCCACTGCTCGGCAAAGCTCATAGCTTCGGGTGTATATTTAAAGTCGTATGCTTCGGCTGGCATCTGGGTGGCCGTGATTAGGGTAAGCTGTTCGGACCTAGCCCAGGCCTCAAGCAACTCCCGGCGCACGCGTTGGGCTTCGGATTCGAGGTCAATGGTGGCAGGGTGGGCAAGGGCTGCCGTTGGCAGCAGGCTAGTGGCCAAGAAGTTCTTGAGGAAATGGAGTCGGTTCATGTCCGTGAGTTGCCAAAAAGTTGATTATGAGCCAAGTAAACTAAATATAATGGTTTTGGGCGCGTTGAGATCGAAGCCCCACTAAGTTAAGGATATCATATCAGTATCCTATGAAACGTACATTGTTTAAAGCAGACGAATGAAGATTCTAACGTCTCACGGGGGAGCCTTTTTGTGAGACACTTTTTTTAATCTCTGTCTAACTCAATGAGTCGCATACGAATAAATGGAGTCTTGACGGGGGGTGCTCGAGTGCAACAATCGACTTTTAGGCATTACGCTTTTATCAGTAAAACGATGCCCACGATTAGAGCAGCCGCGCCCAGAATTGTCAACAGAATGGCGAAGACCATTTGATAGGTTGGCTTGTATTCCCGGACCTCAAGCGCGTAGGTTCGCTCCAGGCCAGGGTCTGGCAGCTCGAGCTGGTAGTCTCCGGGCTCCGCTTGGAAGGTAAACAGCTGGAAACGCGTTTCCCCTACATTACTGACCATCACCTTGGAATAGACTTTGTGAATCAGCAGCCGTTTATCAGCTGGGACTGAGGCAACGATAGGCGTGGGCATCTTCACCGATGCCTGTCCATACGTTTTACGGTTCTGCCAGATGGCGTACTTGCCGGCTTTGGTCACCACAAAGGGACCGCTCGGTTGAAGCGCTGGCAGCTTGCCTATCATGGGGCTAGCCGCCCACTTGAGCAGTTGCCGAATCCCCTGTCGTAGCCACAGGCTCCCCGCCAGGATCAGCGTTATAGCTACAAACCATAGGGGGAGATGCATAAAGTCGTTTCGAATAGGAGGGTTAAATAAGAAAACGAATTATACCAATTGGTCGTGCCTACTTCTTATTTAGGAGCTGCTTGAGGAGTTGTTTCAGGGCTGCAATCTCCTGCTGATGCTGCTTTTCCAACAGCTCTATTCTGGCTTGCTGATCCTCTATTTTCTTGTCTTGCTCAATACTATACAACGTCAATTCCTCGATCTTCTCCAGCATTGTCGCCTGCATCTTTACCAGATCAACGCCGTCTTTCACCACATGCTCTGCTGAGGGAACACCGGGTAAATGACCATGCTGATCGATATAAGACGCTACCGACGATAAAGAGCGGAGCGGGTAGGAGGAACTAAACACCTTATCACTCCACTCGCTTGGACTACTAATTCGAAGCTGATACCGAGCCTTAACCACATCGCCTTTTTCATTGACCGTTAAAAATTGGTCAGTCGTTTGAGTCGCTGGACTAGCCGCTGTCAAGTTCGTTAACGTTAAGCCGCTGGTGTTAGGTGATTGGCTGATCACTTCCAGGCGGTTAGTTGGCGCAGAAGTACCAATACCGACGTTGACCTGGTTGCCCAATATCAGCGCATTACTAGCCGCTACCCGGCTGTTTGCACCGATGGCGATAGCGTTTTGAAGTCCATCTTCGGACTGAGAGTTGAAGCCCATCAAGATGTTATCGCTCCCCTCGGTCACCGCGGTTCCCGATTTGACACCAATGATGATGTTGTTACTGCCCGTGGTCACATTCTGACCCGCCTGATAGCCCATCATGGTATTATTGTTGCCCGTGGTGACCCCTCGACCGGCCTGATAACCCACAAGGGTATTTTGAATACCCGTCGTATTACTCTCGCCCGCATACCCCCCAAGAAAGGTGTTGACCCGACCCGTGGTGTTACTCCATCCGGTGGCGTAGCCCAGGAACGTATTGAGTTGGCCCGTCGTGTTATTGTGCCCCGTATAACCGCCCACAAAGACATTCAACTGGCCGGTGGTATTGGCCTGCCCCGACAGCCAGCCCACAAACGTGTTATTGGCACCTGTCTTGTTAGCCTGACCCGCCTGATAGCCCAGAAAGATATTATTACTCCCTTCCGTATTGGCGTACCCCGTATTGGCTCCCAAAAACACATTATTCCTTCCCATTACATTGCTGTAGCCCGCCTGATGACCCATAAACACGTTGTAATCGCCCCGATTCGAATAGCCCGCTCCAAACCCCACAAAGCTGTTACCGGTCATGATTCTGGTGTTGGAGCTGGGCGAGTCGGAGCCGCCAAACTGGGCAGAACTACCCGAGCCGATAAACACATTTTGGGAGCCGCTGAGAAACCATCCGCCGGCATTGAAACCCACGGCCGTATTATCCGAGCCGTTGGTGTAGTTGCTGGCGTTAGCACCCACCAGGGTGTTTCCCTGCCCGTGTGCATACGACGGTGCATCAGTCGCCCCAGGAATATTGTCCCGGAAGCCATAGACGGTATTAAAGCGGCCATTGAGTTGATCATTGGCAATCCCCATAAACAGGGTGGTTCTAGCCTGGGCTTTTACCGGCCAACGGGTGGCCATTAAAAACAGGATTGTACAAAAAATAAGTAGTTTGTTCATAAACTTGATTACGAAAAGGAATGAAACTAGTCTAGCTGGCCATTAACTCGGGATAGGCCTTCAAGCGCTGGCGCTTAGATACGATGAGCGTAATCCTGGCTGACTCGTAACCAGGATAAGTCGGTTATTTACCCGCAACGGGAAATAGGTTTTCATCCACCTGCGTTCCCTGACCGGCTACGCGGCACCAGCCAGTGGCCGCTTTATGGTATACTTCCAGGCGACGTACTTTGATGGTCACATCTTGCCCGTCAACCACCAGCTTTACTTCAATCAGCGCGTTAACCACGGCCATAGAGCCATCATAAATTCGAATAAATTGATGACCGGCCACGGATTGTACCGATTTAAAAACCAGCTTTTCTTTTTTCTGCACGGCTACCCATTGTTGATGGGAAAAGGAAATATCGCCTTTGGGACCAACCGCAATAAAATCAGAGCAATCGATCAGGGTGCCGGGTTGCTGGTGGCGTAGTAATTCCCGGATTGTCTGTCGTTCCTTCGGATAGCTGGTCGTATCGACCTGTGCGAACCCGCTGGTGGTTGCCAGGGGTAGGAAAAGGAGGGTGATTAACGTTTTCATGACGTTCGTTTTTCTCGAAAGTAGAAAAGAGCTTCCTGCATTTTTCGAGAAGTCGCCGAACCATTCAGCCCTGAAAACAGACAGTGCTTTTTTGGCCATAAGATCATTTCGTCGACGACCAATTGATCTTATCCACCATGTAGCCACCTTGGTCGAATACGTACTTGAGCTTGGTTTTATCTTTCTACCGATCCGTATCTTCGTGGCAGACCCCGACCAATCATGGAGCAACTCCCGTTTATTTATTCAAAAACTACAGCCTGGCGGTTAGGGCGGCATCTGACGTTCTGGCTGCTTTGGTTTTTGTTTCAACTGGTACTGTATTCCTTTTCACCATCACCCGCTTTGCAACGGCAGCCCTTTGGGTATCGCCTGTTGATTACCTTACCGGAAACGCTGATTTACCTCATACCCAGCTTATTTCTGGCTTATTCGCTCATGTATCTGGTTATTCCCAGGCTAGTCATTCCCGGTAAATACGTCCTGGCTACTCTTTGTGCCGTGGTATTAGTTTTACTAACCGCGGCTTTATCGGCTAGTTTGTCGATGAGTATTATTGATCAGCTCCGCCACCAACTGGCCGATCCGTTATCGCCCGTTGTGGCCAGGGAGCCGCATCCCGCCTTCCCTGTTCAGTTCGGTGTAGCCATGCTGGCCGGCTTACGAGGAAGCATCACCGTAGGCGGGGTAGCTGCGGCTATACACTTGTTGAAATGCTTTCAGGAAAAGCAACAGGCGGCTCTGGTGCTGGAAAAAGAAAAGGCAAATGCCGAACTTCAGATGTTGAAAGCCCAGTTGCACCCGCATTTCTTATTCAATACGCTCAATACGATTTATTCATTGACACAAGATGTATCCCAGAAAGCATCCGGGATGATCCTGGGGCTTTCGCACTTGCTGCGGTACATCCTGTATGAGTGTAATCAGCCGTTGGTTCCCCTCGAAAAAGAATTAACCATGATCAGCGATTATCTACAATTAGAAAAGGCGCGCTACGATCAAGGGCTTGATATGGCGGTGCAATTGCCCAAAACGACCCATCATCTCATTGCCCCACTCCTGCTTTTGCCCTTTATCGAAAACGCATTCAAGCATGGGGCCAGTCGCATGATCGAAAATCCCTGGATCAGCTTAACTGTAACCCTACACGAGGATACATTGGCGATGAAACTGATTAATGGCAAGCCAGCTGGCCATACGCATCCGTTACCCGGTATTGGCATAGCCAACGTTCGGAAGCGGCTGGCATTAAGTTATCCTACCCAGCATGAACTAGCGATCCATGATGAAGAAGAGATGTATATTGTTAACTTGACAGTTACCTTAACACAGGCCTATCCTGAGCCTGTCAAATCCGTTTATAATGGAGTCGCGGACTAACTATACCTGCCTGATGGTCGACGATGAACCCCCCGCCCGGGAAGTACTACGTCGTTATATCAATCAGGTACCCATGCTTACCCTGATCGGCGAATGTGCAAACGCGATTCAGGCCCTTACGGCCTTAAAACAGCAGCCGATCGATCTGCTGTTTTTGGATATTCAAATGCCGCAACTAACGGGTATCGAGCTGATCGGAACGTTAAGCCAACGGCCTAAAATTGTCCTGACAACGGCCTTTGAGCACTATGCTGTACAAGCCTTTGAGCTGGACGTTACCGATTACCTGGTTAAGCCAATCAGTTTCGAGCGGTTTTTAAAGTCGGTTAGTAAAGCCTTACCCGACCATAAGCTTTCACCGATCAGCCAACCGTTCCTGCCCCACCAACCCGAAACGGCTACGGATGCCTTTCTCTATTTTCGGGCGGAGCGGAAAATGGTTAAGGTTTTTCTGCGTGATATTCTTTATGTAGAGAGCCTGAAAGATTATGTCAAGATTCACTCAACGAAAGGCACCATCATCACCAAATACGCCATCACGGCCCTGGAAGCCATGCTACCCGGCCCCTCGTTTGTGAGGGTACACCGGTCCTTCCTGGTCTCACTGGACAAGATCGATTCGTTTAGCTCCGATCAAATCGCCATTGGCCCTAACTTGATACCAATCGGTAATTTATACCGGCAGCAGGCGTTAAAATTGTTGAACCCTAGCTAGCCTGACTGCTTAAAAAAAATGACGGTGCCCAAATCAGACCACGCTCACGTTCTCCGTTTAGTATACTCGGATTAGGTTCAGATTTCCAACGAAATGGGGCGTATTCCGCCTCATTTCTTAAGGCAAATTCTTTAGTATCAAGTAGGAGCATTTCTTGAGATTTGCAACTCATTATGATGTAAGAAAAATTGTCGCTCTGCCAGGTCGCTGTAATGAAAATCGTGGTTAATCGTCTTTAGTTAACATTCGCTAACGGTTACTCACTTGAAAACCACAATCATCTCCGTTCGAGACGCTCAACTACGTGTATTGGTGCAATCTTTCCTGTTTTTTCAGAAAGAGAATCATACGCCTTTCTCCTATACGACCTTTCCCAATACCAACCTTTGTTTGGCCATCTATAAGCAGAATACGGTTGTTTATACAACCAATGCCACTGCTAACCACTGTCAGGTCAGCCCGGGTATTCAGTCTACCAGTCGGCTCTATGGTTTTCATCGACGACCCTTCACCGTTTCCGTGCAGGGGCCACTTGATCAAGTATGTATACTGTTCCACCCGGGTGCGTTACGGGCATTTACCGACGAATCAATCGCCCAACTGTGGCCAGTTTCCCCCGTTCTTGATCACCTATTCCCGGGGCATAGTCAGCAACTGTTAGAAAGCATGTTCAGTACAGACGACCTTTACCAACGAGCCAATAGGCTAGAGCCTTTTCTGCTGCAACGACTTTTACCAACCCCCATGCATCCGCTTATCAAGACGTCGCTTCGACAGGTAAATACGGGTGACGCCGTACCCGTTGTTGGTCAACTGGCAGCAAGCTACCGCTTAAATGAATCGACCCTCTACCGGCTCTTTATGGACCATGTCGGCCAAAGTCCGAAGGCTTACACTCAAACGGTGCGGTTTCGCCAGTCCCTAAACACGCTAATCACAACACCCAAGGAATCATTTAGCCAGGTGGCCTATCAAGGGCTGTACTGTGATCAGGCACACTGGACGAAACATATCAAACGCCTAACCGGGTTTACCCCCAGCCAACTCCAACGTAGGTCTCAAATTGAGCAGGGGCAACTGATTTGGGTTCCTAAACCTGCGCTCCGCTAAAGGGAATAATACGGATTGAGCTATTGCATCCTGCATGATTTGTACAAGACTAGGCCCTAATGCCTGGTTAGTTTTGTCACGTTATGGTCGCTTAGCAGGCTACCTAACCGAGCCAATTAAGTTCTTAACGTGTCAATGCCTATGATTCGCTTTTCAGTAGTTTCACTACGGTTACTCATGTTGATGGGTTGGATGAGCGGTTTACCTCCTCATCACAATCTAGTAGCCCAGTCAGTTCCTCTCGGGGTAGCTAGCTCGATCCGGTATGATTCAGCCGCCATCAGCCGAATTGCTGATTTTGGCCGGGTTTGGGGCGTGATTCGTCCAGAGCCACTTTGGCTTTAAAGGCAGGCGAGTGCTGCTTGCGTTTTGCTTTCATTTTGAACCACTATTTACAGCTTGTTTTTCAACTTAGCTAGTGGTCCTAATTTGGGGGAGTACTATATAACTTATAATCATTAGATCCCCATCAATGGATCGTTCTTGAACCAGCAGACCTGAATCTTCATCGAAAAGCCGATCTCCAATCTGGGGCAAGGTACCAAACGTGTCATGAAATTCGCGAATGCTTTTAAAACAAGTCCGAAGTCGGTCATGGCATGTAGCTATTACTATGGGATCTTCATACCATTTATCGATTACAGATAGTTTCTTAACTTGATGAAGCTGTCTTTCTGAAAATAAGAAATGGATTTTCCAGCCTTTAATTGACCAATCTGGTGCCGTGATTGATTCCATTATTGATTTTGTCTCAATGGTAGCTTCAACTGCAGATTTAGTTTTCATAGATACTTATTGAATTAATTACAACTAATTTAGTTAAGCTAAAGTCAATCACTTATCGTGATGAATAAACTCCTTTTTACTAATCCTCCAATTGGGCTTCTACTAGTGGGGCCACCCAATTCTGACTTTTTAGTGCTTCCCTGACCTCCGTAATCCGTCTGCGCCCAACTACCAACTCGATTTCTGTATTGCCGCAACGCATGAGCACAGTGGCACGCCGGGAGTTGCTCAGTTGTACGTCCACTAGGAATAGCGGGTTAATGGCCATCCTTTTATGAATGCGGATGAGGTTGAGGACTCGGACTACCATTAATTTGATAGTGAACGATATAAGCTCCTGGCTCCCATCGGTGTAGTGAATACGGGTGTAATTGGTATCGCCGGTTAGATAAACCACAGGTTTGTTGATGTGAATCATGGGTGAATTAAGGCGTTGGTAGACCGAGATCTTTACGAGATACCTAAAACAGGATAGTTCGCCTAGGCGAACTATAGCAGCCTGTACGACAGGGAACGAACCAAAGAGTAAAAGTAAGCTCGGGCGTTTTTTGTTGCCCTGCCATCATTCTCACAAAACCCACAGTGCCTGGGCCTTTTCTTTAATCCGACCTGTAGCCTGATGGGGTAGACTACAGATACAGCACCAGCCTAATTAAGCTAGTGACGGGCAATTGAGCACCAGCACCTACCTACATGAGATCGCCATAGGTTTTAATAACTACCAACGTTCCGTATCGGCCGTTTTGTTGTTCGATGTAATTTTTGGCTTGCTCTTCAGTTTTAAAAGGATCTAACAAATGTTCATTGGGGTAGTTTGAAACCGATCCTGCATCTTTGGGATAGGCTGTGATAAGTGGATAAAGTGAATAAGGTAATGGTTCATGGGAACCGGGCTGCCGTTGAATCTTGAAAATATAAAATAACTCCTGCATGGCTCTTCTTGTGATATAAATACAAAACCTGGTTAAGCTGTTTGCTTAGCTCGTCCTTTTTACGCATTCAATGATTAGCTTCTTCTCAGAAGCCTATTTAACCTGCGGCAGTTTAAGCGTTGCCCTATACTACTTTTTGGGAAAAATACTCGCTCAATGGCCTTGATTAGTGGCGATGGGTATGGTGAAACAAAAGCAGATTAACTCGCTGAGTAATCACCAAATTCGAGAGGGAAGAATAATCTTCCTCGTAAACGACTTTTATAGGAAAACAATTAGGGTTTTAAAAATGTATTGGAAAGCGTGTTATTATTAGTTGGAGTCTCACCACCACCTGTACCATCCGGGATGGTTATTGTATTGGTTACCGTGCCCTTAGACGAGCCGACCGAGCGGGTAAGCCTGAAGGCAATTAATTTATTGCCCCCATTGGCAATAACTCCGGATGGGCCAGCTACCGAGGTGAATGTGAAGGCGAAATTATTAGAAGAGATAGTAAAATCAGCTGTATTAAGCGCATAAGTATCTCCTCCAATGGTTGCTGTTGGATCAGGATTGATAATCATCGTCAGTCCGGTCGCAGGCGTATAATTCGTCACGAAGAACTGTACCTCTCCGCTAGTGGGGGACTCGCCAACATTTCGAATCGAGACTAGAACGTCGATCGTCTGCCCTTCGCTTATCTGTGAACTAGAGAATAATTGTGAAGGTGTTAAATCAGGAAGCAAAACGTCGCCCGTGACGGTAACATTATTATTGTTTAAGGTAATTGCGCCAGCCGTTGACAGGCCGCGACCTTCAAGAGAAGCCTGTGTAGCAAGAACAATGGCGCCCATGGCCAGTATCGTACCTTTGAATACAGAACCCGTTCCCAGCGTAGCAGCTCCGTTTACCCTAAAAAACACATTACTGGCGGTGGCGCCATCCGTCAGCAAAATAGTTGAGTTTGTTGCAGTCGTTAAAGCACTATTTAGCTTAATAATGAATATCCCCGGCCCACTTAAGGTTAGGGTTCCATTTAGCGTAGTAGGATCTGCTGAGTTCTGGCAGGAAACCCCTGCGGTAAGCGTCAGGCTACTTAATTCAGCGGGTATTGTAGTGCCGCAAACAGCAGGCGTCAACGAGTTATAGGCAGCCACCACATCGATAGCAGCCTGTGCTGCTTCCGGACTGGCTGGCAGACGAATGTTTCCAACAACAGTTCCTGGACTTGGAAATCCAGTAAAGGCACCGACATTGGTGCCAATGTCACCCGTTACTAATGAAGCACCAGAATTGGTAAAGGCCCCATTTGCGGTAAACAAGGCAAAGCTGGCGGCTGTCCCTAAGTTGGGCGCTTGACCGAAACTTATAGATGAGAAAGCGAAGAGAGTACTAGCCGTTAAAGTTAGTAATGTTTTGCAATTCATGCTTTCGGGAGTTTTTGCATGGATAAATTTCCATATTGGCAAAAGTGGGGCCATTATCTCCCGAATATATTATGTCATCTGAGTAATAAGTTATATAATTTACAGCTTTCCAATTAAAGGTAACAAAGGCGCGCTATTACTTTAGTTGGAATAGCCAACAGGAATATGAAAGAGTGGCTAGTTTCAACTGGAACTCAATTTTCATTTCAGTTATCATATTCTACGGCCATGAAATGTGTTAACTCCCCTTGTTGATTATGCAAAGGGTCAATTCGTAAATGACATATATAGGATTCCCCATTGCTACGATAATTTAGGATATCAGCCTCCAGTGTTTGGTTTTCATTCAGTTGCTCTCGGATGAATCGTAACGTAAGCGCGTCACTACCAGGGCCCTGTAAGAAATGAGGAGTTTTCCCTAACACATCAATTGGTTTGTAACCGGTCATTGTCAAAAAACTGCGGCTTGCCCATAGAATTGTGTGCATTGGGTTGGTTAAGATCATGGTACAGCCTCTCCTGATGGAGCGGTGATAATAATGAGACTGTCGACCATTGAGCGACCAGGCGAATAACTTGCTAAATTCATCAAAAAGTAGTACTTCGTCGTGTTGAGCCAGGCGGTGATGACGCTTGAGTTTTTTGAAGAAAGTAGTCGTTAATCCCGTAACTTTCTTGAACTGGTTGGACAGATGCGCTACGCTACTATAATTCAACTTATCAGCTATTTGAGTAAGATTCAGTTTATCATATAAGAGCAGTTCTTTTACGCGTTCAATTCGTTGAGTAATAATGTAGTGCTCAATGGTAGTACCTGTAACCTGGGAAAAAAGGTTCGTTAGGTAGGTGTAATCATAGTTAAGTTTCTGGCTGATGTAATCAGAGTTATTTGTTTTAGGTAGTTCGTCAGCATAATGCACCATGTCGATGATCAGGGTTTTTATTTTTTCAATCAGGATCGCTTTCTTATCGTCCATCAGTTCCAGCCCTACTATCAATAAAGCGATTTTCAATTGATCCCGTTGATCCGCTGTCATTTCCGCTTTGAGTTCCACTTCCCCTAAATCGACTAGTAGGTATTGTAACCCGAGTTGATCTAATATTGCCTGCACAACCAGTTTGCAGCGCCTGGAGACCATATATCTGATATAGATTTTCATGCTTATCTCTTTTTTACACAAGTCGGCAACCCATGCCTATAATGCTTGAAAGGAGTCAGAATAAGGATAAACAGGGGTAGTTCAGCAACAGGCCAAACACAAGAAAGTATTTATCTTTATCAAGGGGTTAAACACCCTTATTTCAGGGTTAAACACCCTTATTAAGCGGTGGGTTTGGAGCGTGATTTGATTAATAGGTAAGGAGGTTAGCCCTCCGGTTGGGACTGATCCGGAATGAAGTTGCCCGAGTAACGGGTTGCCGATCCTTTCCAGGCCGGACTTAGATGCCAGCTACACCAGTTGGCAATGCCTGTCGACTGATTATACGATAAGCTGTAGGTAGGCCGGGTGATCAGATAAGCGTTGGGGCTACTCTCACTTGGCCTGGCTCCATCAGGATTGCCCATCGCCATGTCATGTTATCGTCACGAGTGGGCGTAGTATTCTGAGGAACGGGAACGGAAGGCGACTTGCACTGATCTAAAAACAGAATAAGTAGTAAACCGCAAGAAAATCGGGCAAATCGAGCGAAATGTTTTGCCATTCCTATCAGAAGATTAGAAGTGAAATAAAACCCTCTGTATGCAAAATGGTATGCAAACAAAAAAGCCATTCACAAGAATTAACTTGTAAATGGCTGATTACCAAGTGCACTCGTAGGATCTGCAATATAGATCAATTAATGTACTTTAAATCAAAGCTTTAAGTCTTAGAATCTATTTATTGTGACTCAAAGATAAAGATAAATACCATTGTAGTAACTGCATTAAAGTTCAACTACCTCAGAATTAGGCCGTTTTATGTGACTCACGATTAATATAAGTACCTCTAATTGTGATCAACACTCTATTTAATTAGGGTAATATATCCATCTAAGCATAGGTTACTAACCAGGAACGACCATTGTAGAGCACTTACCTGTTTACAAGTAAGCAGACGTTTTTATGTAGGCTCCTTCTGAGGGACAAAATGCCCTAATAGGGCATTTTGTCCCTCAGAAGGAGCGTTTTGCGAGGTGGTGACTCAACAGATTTTAACAGGGCAAAGTGTCAGGCGAAGTCGTAACTAAGACAATTAACTTTAATTAGATTGTGAAGATGGATTTGTTTTAGTTTGTGAAGCTGGCTTAGTATTAGATGCATTTGTATTCAGATGCTTTTTCTTATATTCTGTTGAATCTCTTATTATAAACGCATCAAAATTTGTGACCTCAACGCTATCAGCCGATACTTTTACCCTTCTTTGATGTTTTGCATATTCATCGGACCTAAATACGTAAACTGTAATTACGGATATTACAAACGATATTACAAGACCAATCAGCCTTATCTGGTTTAAATTATTAAGCACAATACCAACTGTTCCTTCTTGAATCTTTTTTGTATAAATATCTATGTAAGTTTGTATAATCTTATCTACTTTGCTGAACAAATAACCAGTCACAAAGGCGGAAAGAGTTTTACCTGCTGTTTCAAAAATATTTTTTTCGGCCGCATTATGAGGTGACACAATACCCGCAACTAACCAGCCCATAGCTGCACCAAAAGTAAAAACAAGTATAGTTTTCATTTTATCAACTATACTCCCACCCGCTGCAATCCCTGAAGCTACAATAATGATTGCATAGATTGCAGCAAATACCCCTGTTGTTATCTGAGAGGGGCTTAATGGTTCATTGCTAAACATATTATTTATTGATTCATATAAAGAAGCCATTAAATACGTTTATTATAAGGGGTGATTTCTTGTTTCTAGTAAATATAGCCCCCAAGAAAGTCAATTGTTGTCTGGACGTTGTAAGGGTCTTAGCTCTACGTTCTCAAAATTAAAGCAAGCGAAATAGCTTTAATTTCCCAATTCGATTTTTGACCATTTATTGAATTAGGCTGAACTCTCAAACCTTTTTAATCCATCGTTTACTTTTGTAACAATTACCCATTATAGCAAACAAGTTAGTCGCATTGATTGGTTATGGGCATAAAGAATTATTAAAGTTATGCCGGTGCAACACTAATTTTTCGCTAAGTTTTATTGCTAGAGATTACTCCTTGATTTTGGCCAACTCCTGAGTTGAGACTTCCAAGAGGTGGGTTTGTTATAGATCCCTGACTTGGTGGCAACACGGAAGAGAGTGGATTCCAAGAGGACTGAGGTAGTTCAGAAATGTCATAACCGCTTGGAGTAAAAAGTTCCGTGTATTTGTTTAAGTCTAGACCAGGATCAATTATATATAATTCAATAGCATCTGCTCTAGCATTATAAAAAGCAGCAACTCTTAATAAATACTTAAAAACTCTGAATAATATATTTACAAGAAATATTAAAAGTACAGACACACCAATCTGAACTGCTAATATATACTCTTTATAGTATAGTTTCTCTTTAGGAGGTAGTATCAGTAAATAAAAAGAAACAACAATTATTATAAATATTATCAAAAGAAGTATCACGGTTAAGTTATTAAATAATAACGCTCTTAATCTAAGTTTTTTTACTAGATCATCTTTGTCTTCGTTCTTTGTATAGTCTTCTGGATTAATTACGATATATTTGATTTGATTAAATGGAATTACTAATAGAATAGTTGCAAAATACAAAATTGCATTTGAGAATTTCAAGTAGTCAGAAATTGGCTTATTAAAATCAAGATAATACAATCCAATAGATAGTACGACCGCTATTATAAATAAAAATTTTACAACATTAGTCATAAGTAATTTGAGAGGTATAAAAATTTAGGGTAAATAAATATTAGAAAATTTTAAACTAATTAGCTCAGTTTATGAAGTAATAATTACCATCTTCTAGATTGACAGAATGATTTGCTGCGCTAAACATTACAGAACTGCTCAAGGATCAATATATTGATTTACCGAATGACAAATCTAGTTTAAAAGAAGCTGTTAAAAAGGGGATTTTTCCCGTTTTTAACAGCTAAGAAAATTATGTTATTGCTATACCTTAAAGGAATTAAAATATGCGCTGGTCGATAGTTGAAATACTAACTTAAAACATTAATACATGAACACTCTTTTCTTTTTTTCAAATCGTGATAATCTATCCGTCGCACTTCAGTTCTTTGGTTTTGTTTCTACTGGATATGCTCTTCAGCTTATAGATGTAGACGGTATGACTCCTCTTTTCGTCCCGCCCGCCTCAGGTGTGAATACAGATATTGTACCCGACCTTATAGATCTCCCAACACCTGTATCAGCCAATAATGGACGCTTCCTAGAGTTAACGATAAGTTTTATAGGCTCCGACCCCATAAACTTTCCAAATTACCATTTTGATTTAGAATTGCACCAGAACGGTATTTTCATCGGGAAAGACTCCCGATCTGGACAGTTAACAGGTAGCGATCAACGTGAGACAGTTACTGTTCGCCTTCAAGCTATTTAATCTTTCATAAACTACTCATATGATAAAGACAGTTACTTTGATAATTGCCTTGTCGGCGTATTTAACAGCACTACCAGTTATAGCACAAAATGACTCTGTAGTTCCTACTAATTTAGGGAAGTTGAATTTTGCAGTACCTGATATGCCAGCTTTTAAGGCCCTAGGTTCTGAACCAAGCACTATTCTTCGTCCTTCCACGCCTATGGCACTTGCTGCTACTGCTTCTCAATTTTACGGAAATGGCAACGGTGTCCTTCCTCGAAATATTGCTATAGAGGTGGCTCCACTTATTTTAATTGATGCCAGCCCAAATCGTCGACTGAAATTAGAGCAGTATTTAAAACGTCGGGTTTTTCATAGCATGCGAGTTTCGATTGGTACCCTAACTGACTCATCAACAACTCCCTATTCAAGTAAACTTGCTGTAGGTCTACGTTTTTCGCTTATCGATAAAGGAGATTTGAGATATGATCGTAACTTTCTACAAGAAGTTGCTAATATTCTTCGCGAGGATGCTCTAGCAGAATCTGCTCTCCGCACAGAATTCAATCAAACACATCCTCTGACAGTGGATCTTGATGATCGGGAGAAATTGTTTAAAGAATTCAGAGAAGCCAAGCAAACTGATACTATCGAAAAAAAGATTAACGCTATTAAAGAAGATTATAAAAGGAAAAATTGGAACAAGCAAAAACTAGACTTTGCTTTAGCTTGGGCTGGACGTTCGTCTGATTCGCTAGTTAAAAATCTGAACTTTCATCGAATATCTGGCTGGCTAACTTTAGCACTACCTGTTAAACAATGGGGTCAGTTTCTTGTGGGAATCAATTATGACAATAGTCATAATACAGTTGAAATGAAAGAAGAAGTTCTATCACGTTACAATTTAGCTCTTAGATTATATGCTGGTACAAACCGATTTAAAGGTTATTTAGAAAGCCAATATAGTAGAGTTAATCGGAAATTCAATCTAGGCGTTTCTACCATTGAATCAAATGATTTCTATTTACACCTTGGTGGTGAATACGGAATATTAGACGGTATATGGATACAAGGATATGCTGGTTATCAGCGTAATTTCAGTGCAGGTTTAAGTGCATTTACGGGCCATCTCGATTTACGTTTTACTATTCCTGAAAAAATCAAATTATAGTTCTATGGTATTATTTAACTTCAGTAGATGATTTTAGTTGCCCATAATTCAAATTGTAAATTACTCAAACGATAAACCATAAATAATCTGATCTGATTTCTTTCTCAGTCACATCTCCAAATTTATAATATTCTTATCTGTACCAACATATAAATAATGATTAAAGATTACCTAAGTATATGAAATATATAAGTGCTTATTCAATAAATATAATTTAAATATATAAGCGTCTCATGTAACACCCGTGGCTGTTGCACAACTCGTTTTCGGTCTAAATAGGTGTCAAATCGACTTATTTAACTGCTCTGAGAAAACGTTTTAACGTTCCGATTTGACTAGCAAGGAAGTCTAACTAGCGAACTTCTATTTCGAGCTAGAGTTGTGCAACAGCCACACCCGTTTAGTAGGATGATTGCAGGTTTTCGCTATCACTGCTATCTCAAGCAGAATGCAATCTTAAATTATCGTCTCATATATCTAAGTTTCATTTTCGCTCATTTGATGAGTTTGTGAAACAAATTTGTAATCTCATCTAAATGGATTGAGTTGATCTCCTTAACGCTCCTAGCTGTCTGAAAAAATCTGGGCTAAATCGAAAGCGATCCGAGTTAATAAACGGCTAATTTCAGTACAGTTCAACGTCCTGAAGAAAGCACAAGTTTTTTGTAGCACAATTGTCTATGTCAGAGTATAAGATAGTAGAGAATTATAGCTGCTCTATTTATCGTAGTTTAAAGAATTCAGTAGCGGGTCAGGCCGCACCACCTTTTCGTCTGCCGGCAGTTGCTTTTTCAATGCCCAAACTTTCCAAGGTCGAACTCGACCGTCACTAGCTGGAACGGCTGGAAAAGAAGTTGCTTATTCTATCGAGTTCAATTGGGGTGCTAATCAGCGCTAGAACGCAGACTCAGGAGAAGCTTGACACCTTAAAAATTGCAGTTCAAAATAAAAGCGGCCAGCTGCTTGGCCGTTAGTAGCGTTTCGTATCCACCGTATGTCTATAAAGTTTCATGCTCAACGTTAGAGCTTAACCGCTTTAACGTTGAAAGTTTTGAAGTCAATAATCATTTTTCTATATGTTGAGATATTATATTTATGCTCATTGACTAATTTAATAAAAGCTGTTCTCTCTTCTTTCGAGACTCGGCAGCCAAAGTATATTTCTTTCAAACAGTCCCGCTCAAAAGGAAATAAGTCAAACCCTTGCCTATTATCTATTACTGCTCTTACCTCTTGCTCATACTCCCAAACTTTCGATTTTGTATTAATTAAATAAGGCATCAATTCCTCGATATCTTTGTAATAATTTAAAGGTCTTATCTCTGACACATATTGCACTTCACTTACAGAAAAAAATAAGTTTTGAGTTTGATACAAAGGCTGTATACTAAAGCCAAGACAAATACCATAGTGTTTTTCTGCGTAATGACTCCACATTAATGGTTGATCGTTGAGCTTGCTAAAACAGCAAACTCCAACTTCATTATACATTTGCTCTGTGTTTAACTTCTGGTATTCATTGGCATTTGCCGGATTGGCCATTTCACGAATTAATCTTCTTTTTGCCTCTCTATTAATACTATTGTAAAGAGATGTTTTAATCCTCTCTTGATATGCTTTAACCTCTTTAGCAGTTGCCTTAAAACTAACTTGTGAGGGATTCATATCGAAGGGATCGTTAAACGTTTTAGGGGAAGAAAGCTTAAGTTGTTGACCTTCAACAATAGCCTTCGAAGTGCCAAGTGAAGCATAATGATAAATTACCGGTGGTGGTAAATGATATACATAAAGTCTATTGTCTTCATGCAAACTACTTTCTAACTTAGGATTGTTAGTGAGTTTTGGATCCAGAGTTCGTATAAATGAAGAAAAAGGCCAAGATTTCATTTGTAGTGTTGATTATGTTTTGTACTGGCAAATTGATTTATTTGACATACTTGTGTATATCGTCAACCGAAAGTGGACAGATGCGGGTGAGAAGAGATACTTTTGAGTACTTTGTAGACGCTGAAAAATAAAATTTTTCCGGCGTTTTAGCATCGATAATTGCTCAGTTTTTTGCCGTTCCACTTCGATTTGCTCTTGGCGGCCCTAGTAAGCATCGGCAGGACGTACCTTCAAAAGTGATTCATGATAGGATTGGTGATTATAGTAAGCTACCCATTCTGTTAAGCGTTCTCTCAACTCATCTGGACTGTAGTAATGCTCCAGTAGCAGCACATTTTTCATCGACCGATGATACCGCTCGATTTTTCCTTGAGTCATGGAGTGAAACGGCGCACTGCGAATATACCCAATGCTTTCGCCTTTCAAATACTCTTTTAAATACCGAGACAAGTAGGCCGAACCATTACCCGACAGTATACGAGATCGCTGATCAGCAATCAGACTACTGGCTTTCAGAGCAGCTTGGACAGTGTGCTCTACGTCGGTGGCCTACATACCGGGGCAGAGTTCCTAAGCTAAAATATACTGCAAATAGTCATCTAACACTGTCGAGAGATAATACCAGCCCCAGTTTTTGATCTTGAAATAGGTAAAGTCGGTTTGCCAAAGCTGATTGGGAGCCGTAGTTGGGTTATAGAACTGATCGGCTGCCTCCATGAGTCGATAAGCAGGCGTAGTGACTAAGCCCCGACCCTTCAAGATACGCTAAACCGTAGACTCCGAAACAAACCGCACGGGCTTCGGGTCGACGGGCGAATATGACTATACTAAACCAATTATAGATTTAAGAAAGAACGGAGCTTACTCAACATCTACTATTCCTCAATTGCATGGTAGTTAGGGTGCTCTAACGGGCCTATTGATGCAATGTTTGGACTATCAAAAAGCACCTTCATTGCATCAAAGAATTCCGATACTAAATCTAGAATAGTGATTCCTTCAGAGAAGGTGGGAGGCTTTCCATATGTGAATGTGTAATTGTTCCCCTTGAAATCTTTGGTGTCACCAGCTGTTTTTTTAAAATAGACTCCTCCCGTATGAATAGTATTGCGAATTGTACTTAGAAGTATCACTAGCTTTGATTCCTCTTTTTGCCAGTTATTTTCCGTATCTACAAAGAGCCTTGAAACTAATTGAGGGAGTGTACTACCATCATAGATATCGTTGCCAGTCAAGTTTGCACTTAACGTCCTAAAAACTAACTCTGATTGAAATAGAGCGGCCTCTACGATGAGCTCACGACAATTCTGAGTAAAATGGTGCTTATAATTATCAACTCTCCCCTGGTCATTAGCAAATAAAGTGCGACATGCCTTTGATCCTTCCTCAATATACCGCTCGTTAATAGTCAAGTTTATGTGCACAGTGGCACACTGATTGACCATGGTACCAAAAAAAGATGTTCTTATATCCCGGTCAGAAAAAGTATTGTAGCTCTCTTTATGTGCTTGCGCCTTGGTAAAAAGTTGTTCGACTATATCTTTCATACTAACAAGTTATTTTAAGTGACCAATATTGAAATTTCAATAATCTTCGAATATTTGCTCACAAGTAACTATCTTACTGGCAATTAGGTCTCTTGATTCAATTGGAAACTTTCCCGTTCTCTGGTCAATTTCCCTTACTAGATCGAGTAACTGGTGAATCTCCTGCTCGTTCTTTACAATCAAATATTTGATATCTTCTGCAGTAATTGTAAGCCATAAAGAGGGGTGTTGATTTATAGATTCATTTAACTCATCCTTAATTTTTAGTGTGTCTTTGAAGAATTCATCTTTCATCTTTAGCATAAATGGATGATCTCTATGGGCAAACGCTTTCCCTGTAAAAGGAGGTACGTTAAAATCCGGTATATACCTCCATTCTTTTTCGTCATAATACCGATAATGACCTACCTTATTTTGATAGGGTTTCATGTAGGCTCGTAAATTGAAAACTAATTCGATGGCTTGACTAGATGTTGAACTTAAGTCCATAATCTTCAGATGTTTTTCACTTATATCCTCGATACGAGTATAAAAATCTTTCCCATCTAATTTGTGCTGGTCTACTGAAAGATCCCCTATTCCTGCCCATACGTTAAGCAAGCGATCTTGAATACCCTCAAGCATATTGATTATTTGCGTTGATTTATTAAAGTATAATATGGGGCTAAGCTTTCCCATCAATCGTTCGTTCTTCTTCAATCCTATTCCGTAACCCCCATTAATATCTTTTCCATAATATTGGGCGTGTTTGGCTATACTCGAAAGTGGTATATCACAAAAACAAGTCATGGGTATACTTGCATTTTCCATAAAATTTGGAACATCGTCCAGCTCTGCATTGAACTCTTCACAATACCTGGGTTTAAAACCGTGCTCCAGTATACTAGCTAACCACTCTAATTTTGGGGTAAAATGAAAGAGTGCATTTGCGCTTAATTGGCCCATAAAAGCTTATTTCAGACTATTTTAGTGTGTATTTCATTATTTGAGCGACTCCTTTACTGAGCATCCTTATTCTGGCTAAGAAGCGGTTTAGCCGTATGGAGCTGACCACCTATAGGAAGACCTGCGTCCTTACCTACAATAGTTGGTTTAATCCAGAGTAGCCGACGGTCCTGAAGGCCTATACCAACTGGTTGATTCCGCCAATGCCCCCTACGCCAGTGAGGTGTAATTGCTATATCCATAGCTGCTGATTTAGTCAGACTACCAATATATTGTTCTCCGAAAAATTCAATAGACTTGAAGCCTGCCTGGCCAATCTCGGCTAGTGCATTTTGTCGTTGATGTTTTGTTTTAGCCGTGCGAAGCTTCTTTTCTAGCTGTCCAGGTAGGTCTATCGGTAATCGATGAACTGGCTTCTCAATGTGCTGACTCGTATATAGAATCGCATTAATGACACACGGGATTAATTCCTTTGTCATCCGCTGATAAGCGATCGTCAACTCATCTTGTAAATCATGAGGCAACAGCAGTGTTAGCGCTATATAGCCAATAAAATCAGTCAGTAGTTCTTTGAGCGAATCATCAACAGTTAGTCTGCCTAGCTGCGGAGTCAGTTTAAGATCAAATGAGAAAAAAGGCACATCAGAAGTCGTTTCAAATAGTGATCCGTATTTTAGAGTAAGCGGTAAAAAGTCGCCAACAAAAATCAACTTGATGCCTTCTGAACTCGCAGAGTTACTCTCCATTTGAGGGGTATCTAACTCCTCTCTGAAAGAAGTTCTGATAGTGAACACGCCGTCCACTTTTGATATGACTGAATCAAATAGTGAAACATCCAGATCTCGCAGGGAGAGATAAAAATTAGAATGATAGGTGGTCAATAGAGACTCTATAGGCACGTTAGCCGTATCAGTCTTGGCTAACATCGTCAGTAATTCTGACGAGAAATTCAGTAAATGTTTGCCCCCTTTTTTCCACTCCAGGTACAGATCAAAACTTTCCTCGGCATATTCCTTGGTCAGTTTACCAGCCTCGTCTAACTTCTCCCATTTTGCCCCGATGTGCTCCCATTGTAGTTGACTACTTACCTCCTGTTGCCACTTTGACTTATGACTGTGCTCCCGGATAATTTGATTTTCAATGTGGTTAAACGCTTTGGGATCTGCTCTTGGATCATTTGGTTTAATGCCATATAGGGTTGTGAACCGTTCCCTAGCGAGTGACGAGGCTACCATTCTATTAACCTCGTCAAGTTGGGTTAAAGTAGGCTGGGGATGCTTACCATACAATAGAACCTGTAGTTCATGTTTTGTCGTTGTTGGCTTTAACTTGTAAGTCTGCTCAGTTCGGGTGGGCCAATAGTGATTTAAGTTGAGGTTGCCTGCCATTAGAAAGGGTGGATGGATTAGTTAAGTCGATTTTCAAATAGCTATCCTATGATAGTTGGTTCGTCAGATAGACTACCATCCTTTAATTTGTAAACAAGTGTTTTATTAGTCGTCTTGCTTAATTGCTGCCTTGCAAGAGTTCGTTGCTCGCCTCCATAATTGAAGTTGATAATAGGAGAGCATCTTCATCTGAGCGCGCAAGACTATCTACTGCGATACCCAGGTTATCATTGTACACAATTACAATTCTGATTCTACCATTGTATCCCTTATTACTGAAGACACGTTTAGCCCCTTTAAACACGGCATCACAAAACTTACCAATAGCCCAATCGCCTATTTGTTGCGCTACATAAACAGCAACCACGACATAGGGGCCATACTCAGCCCCTAAAGCCCTTGAGTTTCCAGCCCACCCTTTGGCTATCACATCGGGAGAGTCATTCAGTGACTTATCATAACCAGCTTCAACAAACAAATCGGTCATTTCATCAAAGAATGGTATTCCCCAATCACTATATTGAAATTCGTTACCAACTATTCCAGAAATCGTCCCGCGAATAGATTTGCCAAATTCGTCATCTGTTTGTTCCATATTCATTTTATAAGGGGCATTTCTCCCAGTTTCTGAGGCTGCCTGGCCGACACTGCCCCCCGTTTATCAATGTATTTTTGAGAGAAAGATACTTACGTATTTCAGGTGAACATCAATAATCGTATTTAGAGGAACACCCATACCCTTCAGGTGCATGATCTTATCGTGATCTTTATCATAGATCGAGGGCTGGATAACCCCTTTAGATTTTCCAAGCTTAATGCCTTTATCCTTCAAAACCTGTAAACCTCCGATCGTTTGTTCTGATACCAAGTCCCGCTCCAGCTCAGCAATCATTGAAAAGAATGTCAACAGAATCTTATTAGTCATGTCCCGATGATTCTTCGGGTCCAGATCCAGATTTTGCTTTATAAGGATTAGTCGACAATTTTTCTCCGTCATCAACTTTTCAACCAGTCCTAAAACCTCTTTGATCGATCTGACCAAGGCTTTTTTGTACAGAACAATGAGTACGCATGAAAAGCTGTTTTGTCAATTCGTGAGCAGCGTTGCATCAACACCAACTTTGAAATCAGCCAAAGCAATACCATATAACTTATCTGCACCTTCGTACCCGTGAGTTACCAGTGAAAGAAGATTACCATTGGTATCCATGATTGGAGCACCACTTGTTCCTCTAAAATCTGTATGACTATTTATTTGATTAGGTAGCTGAAATTCGTAATAATGTCCAATCTTTCTGATATACTTTAATCCTCCGTAAAATACCTCATTGACTGAAAGCGTTAGGATGTTATTTATGTAACCTAATTCAGATTTTATTCTTCCAAAAAAACCGTATTGAGCCGTTGGATCTGGTACATCAGTCAAATCTGATTTTATTCTTAATTTAGAGCCGCTTTGAATAGTGAAGTCGTTAAATTCTATTTTGCACTGTAGATAATTTGTC
Source organism: Spirosoma endbachense (assembly GCF_010233585.1). Classification (NCBI taxonomy): domain Bacteria; kingdom Pseudomonadati; phylum Bacteroidota; class Cytophagia; order Cytophagales; family Cytophagaceae; genus Spirosoma; species Spirosoma endbachense. The sequence continues at coordinate 7,801,331 of NZ_CP045997.1, read as the reverse complement.
TTATGCTCTAATTTCGCAAAGCTGAAATCAATTAAGCCAAAATTCTTTTCTTCTATTCTTCCTGAATTAGTTTGCAACTGACTGATTTGCGCATTATATCGGTTTAAGTCAAAACTCTCCAAATAGTTCATTGCTCCTACTGAGTACACTTTATTCTGATTATTCACAGTAGGCTCTCCAATATCGATACATGTTGCTGCATCCATATTTGTTACATGAGCTACTGTAAGAAGCACCTCTGTCTTATTGTAGTCTATAATACATCCAGAGCCTCCTGATTCTGGTTCCCTAGTGAATGGATTAGTCATTACTATATGAACAGTCGATTTGATTATCCTTTCTATTTGCTGTTGTGTCATATTGACTTATTGGTTAATTACATACTAAAAATAACTCTGCCAATCATTGTCTTATTAATGATCCAAACCAGTATGATCATACTGGTTTGGATCTTCAGTGCTTCATCACTAAAAATCATTTCTACCACCTCAATGTCTTCAAGCACTTCCCATCGACTAAGGGTAAACACTTCTTCAGCGTTATCAAACTTATCAAGGTCTTTTATAAGTTCTGACGTTCCAAAGTACGCTACAACCCTTGGTAGGTCTATGTTGGGTGATATTACTGCTACATAGAATACTGCCTGTTTATGCGCATTCGCTCTGCCAAAGCCGACATATTTATCTAATATATCTTTATCATATATATAGATAACCTGTTCAATATTAGTGAATATTTCGTTTGGTTTATTGATTCTTAATTGATCGATAAACCATCCTTTTTTGATCTTAGCAATGGGAACAAATTTATCTCTCAAGTCGGCAATACTTTGATAAATCATTCCGTAATCAATTGATTCCAAGGTATTTCTAACTTGACCTAAAAACGTAAGTGTTGGATTACTCATTTTAACTTAAATAAAGTTCTTCTTTATTGCAAAGAGTCAATAAGGCTATATAAGACTACAGCAAATTTAACTTCTTATGAGAAAACAAGCCTTGTATTGTCTACTTTAGTCTGGTGATTCCGGATGAATTGTATAGTCCAGTAACCTATGTTTTGCTTTTCTTTAACGACTACTTTTCTATCATTTGCTCAAGTGTTATCAGCCCAAGGGTTAGCGTTTGCTGAACAAAAGCTTGTGCATGTTGAAGATCACTTATCTGATTTATTGTCCCCATTTCATCGCCCATTTTCGAAAGATTTCCCGACCACAAATCGGTACCATGAGTTGGATTCGACCAGGTTTTGTAGAAAAACTCATATAATTCGATGCGCTTTAATTCTTTAGCCAGCTTTTATAAAGAAGTCGGCCCATTGTAAAGACCATACCATTTGGCATTGTCCGTATTCTTTGTGTTCTGTTTTGTGTACTTCAGGTATTCTTCGTTGGCAGCTCTGTATTAGGGCTAATTAACTATCGCTTCCATATTTTGGCAAGCCGCATCAGCACCTTTTATCATTATCGAATCACCATAGTCGATACTGCTATCTTCCATTTCCTTTAGATATTTCTTGTGTTCGGCAGCACCCGGAATTAACTTCTTATATTGATTTAATTTTCTGTATTAATCAACTATAAAAAAGCAGGCGGCTATCTCCTCTGTGTTTTCTCTCAACAGGTATTCTAAGCTAACGACTACTTCAGGTATTGCTCGTAGATAAACCTTACAGGGTACGATTACGCCTGATTTAACCTGGACAGAAATGGCATCCATTAATTCCAATATATGCCTGAAGAGTAAGGGAGCGGCTATATCTATCTCTGTAATGGTTTCTTTTGACTTGTTTCGCTTTAAGCTCTCAGCGAAAATGTGCGTACCACGACACACCATTTCATGAATGGCATCAGAGTACACATCCATTACCGTTTGAGCCTCTACCGACAGTGGCAGAACATTCTCTACCGGTTTAGTCTTCATTATCATAATTGCTTTGCTGTTTTCAGGCAGCCTGATGCAACTAGCTCCTAGCTATACAGTAATTAGGCTGAACGGAGATGGCTTCTGTCGATCAATGTATTTTTTCAGAGATAAGTATTTGCCATACTTCAGGTGCGTATTGATAATAGCCGTTATAGGTACACCCAGGGAGCGTAGGTGTATGATTCTCTCCTTGTCCTTATCGTAAATTGAGGCCTGAATTACACCTTTGGGTTTTCCCAGTATGATTCCCCTTTCTTTTCTGGCACGCAGACCTTCCTTGGTTCGCTCGGAAACAAAGTCTCGCTCCAACTCGGCCATCATACTAAAAACTGTCAACAGTACTTTGGTCGTCATGTCCCGGTGGTTCTTAGGATTAATGTCCAGTCCCTGCTTAATCAGGATGAGCCGACACTTCTTGTCGTTGATAAGCTCCTCGATCAAACTCAACACCTCCCGGATCGATCGGCCCAGGCGAGACAACTCGGAAATGATAATGGTGTCTTCTCCGGAGACTTTACCCAATAGTTCGGTGAGCCGACGCTGCTCAACCGATTTGCGAGATGACATTTCGACTTCGATCCATTCGTCGACGATCAGTTTATGATCGACTACGTAACGAGCGATCAGGCTCCGTTGTCCTTCAGCAGTCTGATCCGCTGTAGATACCCGTACATACCCAAAAATCATGGCAAAAAAAGGCTGTTTTACTCTTAAGGCATTATTGCTACTAAAGATAGTGAAAGATTATACTCTTACACGTATCTTTATTGCATAGATTTCATGGCTGTTAATACGGTCGTTAAGTAGATAGCATTTAGGTGATTTACATCGATATTAAATCCTTTTTATGATTAGTGCATCATCCTGCATCAAACAACTAGAGCATATTCGTGAGCTTCTGACTCATCCAGCGGTTGATCAGCACGACATAATGCGGCGAGTACAGAAGGTCTTCATTGAAGCTGGTTACAAAAGGTCTTTCTATAACCTTGTATTTCCAGCAGTTCATAGGGCCGCTGCCAAGCATGACGAGTCTTGGTTTAATGATTCAGATGGCAGGCCTGTTTTATCCAAGCTTCACTGTCCCCCCGATTCTATCTCTTCTTTAGGCCGGTGCAATTGGGCTGGTGATCCTGTCTTTTATTGCTCATCGGAAAACGGCGTACCCATTTTTGAGGTAAGAGCAGAACTCGGTAACACAGTAGCCCTTTCCGTTTGGGTTGACAAGCGCAACACAAAACCCATGATAGACCATAATATAGAGACCGTAGGCTTAGTCATTGGAGTGAAACATATTTTCGACCGGCTTCCTGATGGTGATCCATTTAAAACAATGCTTCGGCATGATGATATATTCAAAGCTGGAACTTCAGAAGCTATAAAGGAAATTGACGCCTATTTTGGTGACTTATTTATACAGTCATCAGCCGAAGTGGAGAACCTCTATTTGTTCACCAGTGCCATTGCCCGTGTATATCTGAATCATATGAATTCACCTTCGGCAGGCAAAGTTCAAGCGTTGATCTACCCCAGCGTAGAAAGTAAACTCAGCGGGTTAAATATTGCTTTTAATAAGACTTTTGCTCGTCAACATTTGAAGATACGCGGAGCAGGCTTATATACAGTCGAAGAGCACGAGCCTGATAAGTCACGGTACAGTTTGAAGCCAACAAAAGGGATAGCGAACAGCAAGGTTGATCATGGTCCAATCTGGAGGAAATTTCATGCAAAACATGATTCTGAAAGATATAACCTTTCACCCCAGACTCAAATCGTAAAAACAGCTGACACTTCTTTTCTCGAGTTCGAAGATGATCCAAGTTGAGAATAAATAGTGAGAGTGAAGCTAGGTAGATAAGACGAGTTCTACACCGGAGCTTTTAAAGTATCCTAAATCGGCGCTAGACTCTATATTCGCGCTTGGCTACCTTACCAGAAAGTAGGCCTTATCCTAGGTGATTGGGTGCCATTCGACTACCGTCAGAATAATGTTTTTATCGAGGGTCCAAATGAACGGTTACTGAAACTGGCTAACGTTGTGGACAAACTCAACTACCGATTTAGGCAAGATAAACTGTGCCTGGCTTCACAACTCTACAATCCCGACTTATGCAGCAACAGTTTTTGTCCAGACGCTACACCACCCGCGGGGAAGATATTATAGAAGCAAAGTGAACGCAAGCTTTAAAGTTGATGGCACCCTTTTATCTATATTAGCGGATTATAATTCCACATATTACCAATTGATGACCAGCGATTGATCTAGAATGAAGTTGCCACTAAATAAGTAAGCCTCTCTATCGCATGCGCTGCTATGATGGCAACTTCACTAGTTCGCGATACCTATAGATTAATTCTAGTAAAGACTGTCACACTATTAGTAGCACTAAAATTAAAAAACCCCTCAAAAAAGACTGTTTTGAGGGGTTTTTTAATTTTTTGTGCACTCGTAGAGTCTGTCTTGGCTAATACCAAATGCACTTATAATCAATCTCTTAGAGCCTGTTTAAAAACGTTGTGAAGGGCAGAAAAAGCAGAATCAGCCTATCTTGTTGGTTAATCCGACCAAAGATGTAACCCACAGATCTAACTGATTCTGTCTGGCAAGTTATGGAAGAAATTCTTGCCGACAAGCGCAAGTATCCGCTTCGCTCTGTTCTAAACGCCCTACTGTAGCTGACAAAAACTGGATGCCAATGGCGACTTTTGCCTAATGATCTACCACCCTGGCCGCTTTGCTACTACTGCTTCTGGAACTGGCGCAACCAGGGAAACTGGCAAAAACTTAATAAAGCGGTAGTGGAACGTCGGCGACAGAAAGCCGGACGGGACGGCTCGCCCAGTGTGGGAGTCATTGACTCACAAAGTGTAAAATGTAGTGAATGGGGCGTTTTCCCCAAAGGCTATGATGGCCCTAAAAAAGTGAATGGGCGCAAACGCCATATCGTCGTAGATACGCTGGGGTTGGTTTTAGTGGTCGTAGTTCATGCCGCCAATCAACACGAGAGTCCAGCGGCCCGAGTGGTATTAACGCGGTTAGCTGAGCGGGAATATGAGCGAATGAGTAAGATTTTAGCGGATAGTGCCTATGGCAAAAAACTGGCTAGCTGGCTCAAGAAGTCATTTGGTTTGCTATTGGAGGTGGTGAAAGTAAGTGAGTTGTCTGCTTTTCATGTGGTTCCTATGAGCTGGAAAGTCGAACGCACCTTCTCCAGGATGAATTGATCGAGACGACTCAACAACGACTATGAATGTGGGGTAAGTTCCCACGAATCATTCGTCTACTTATCCAACATTAATCGAATACTCAAGCATTTTTAAACAGGCTCTTAGTCCATAAAACCTATTATCTGTGACTTAAAGATATAGACAATAATTACATATCTAATGGATATAACGATGAGAATGAATAAATTAACATAACTAACCAGCTATGCATTTACATTGAAATGATACTAAAAAAGCTGCTTGTAAGTATGGTAAAGGGAGTTTGACACTTTTTTTCATATCTATTTTAGGATTTAAGGAAATTTTAGTGCAAATCTATGATGCAATTGAGTATAACAATATATGCACCAAATTACTTCTGTCTTTTACAACTAATATTTTATTAATTACTTTATTGGATATTTATATCCAATAAAGTAATTAATAAAATATTAGTTGTAATGCAATCATGCAGCGCGTTTAGGTTTATTATAAGTATAAATGCTGCCATTATTTTGGCTATCGTAGGTGAGGAAACAATAAAGTAGCTCGGTTGGCACTAAAATTGCCATGACGTTTACTAGGGATATATTTATATATTTTATCTATAAATAGTTTACCATTTAATACGTTATTTGCTTTTATTGAATATTGAATCTCTTCATTAGTAATTGTGTCAATTGCCATGCCTGTAAAATATTCGTTGACTTCTTCGATAGTTTTTAATCTGCAATACAAACGACGTATAAATCTAATATTAATAGCAATTAAATAATTTTTATATTTTTCATACTCGTTTGTTCTCGAAATAAAGAATACCTCGTCACCTATCTCAGGTATAAAATCACACTCCTTAAAGGAGAAAAAATAATCTTTTGTTGAAAATAAGTTATGAATAAAGCCAGTTTTCTTTAAATAATTTACGGAAATTATGCCACTCTTCTTAAATCCATTATTTTCATTAATATCAATATTTTCTATTTGATGTATATTATTATTATTTTCTATAATAACATATTTTTTTACATTAAAACTATTGCGAAAGCTTTGAGGTATAGGTAGAGCCTTGAGTTCGCCAGTCCTTAATTTAAGGACGATTGCAAAATACGTACTAATCGCCAAGATTAAACCAGGTTCAAATGATCTAGTTTTACCATAAAACAAGAAGGAAATATTTAGATTATATATAATAAAATTATATTCAGTAATATTAGAAATAATATAACTCACCAATTCAGTATCATTTACAACTAAGTCGGGATGGATTCTAGCAAATATATTTTGATTTATGAAAAAATTTAAAATGTTTCTATTTTCGATTAATATGTTAATTAGGTTTTTGGGGTTAGTAAAATGCAAAACAGAGGATATAGTCCCTTCGGCTGATATATTTTCCATATTAGTAGAAAATATATCAGCCGAAATATAATAAACATTGTTCAAACCGATTTTATCAACTCTTTTACTTTGCCAAACTATTTTTCCTGTTTTAATTATAGCATATTCTTTTTCATTTTTTATTATATCTACCTCATTTATAGAATTTACTAATCCCAATATATAGCCATTAATTACAAAGGGGTCACCTACTTCAATATATCTATTGTCGGAATATTTTGTGAGTAGAATGAAAATATTTTTTTTATTGTTAGGGTTTATTTTAAAGTCAAAATATTGAATTTGAAATTCTTTTTTTCTTTTAAATAAATCAAGGATATTTGTATCTCTAAATTGATTTAGAATTTTATCTTTCTTAGATGAAAACAATTGATATTCTTCTAATAAAGTATTCTTTATATTTTCTGGAATATTATTAAAATTTATCTTTTTGCTGAAGTTTATTATAATCGAAATTTTTGAATAACTATTATCTGAATTCTCTAAAATTGTATACAAATTGCCTAGTGAAAGGTATTTTTCATTGATGAAATATATTGTACAGAGTTTTTGTATAACCTTAAGTAGAGTTTTATATCTAACTTTATTGTCAATAATAGCTCTCAAAAGATTTTTTTCTAATAATAAATTTGAATAATCATGAAATTTTATTAGAGTTTCAATGAATTTATCTTCGCCAAATAATTCGATATCATAATTATTAACAAAAAAATTTATATCCCTTCTGCCTATAATCTGCAGAGTATAAATATTAGGATTTCTATTATAAATTGCGATTAATTCTTCACTTGAAATTTTTTTATATATTTCTGTTAATAAATAGCTTACACGACGTTTTATTGATTTTGAAAACATAGCAGCCAGTTTACTAGAATAAATATTCAAATTAAATTCATGAATGAACTGTAAAGTTTCGGCATAGTTAGATAAATTGTCAATTAAATATTTTGCAATATTCAAAAAATTCGTCTCCTCAATATTTTGTTTTTCTGTTCGCTCAATATTTTCATCTTCATCATCAGAGTAAAGCCAATAAATTTGCCATTTTTCTTCGTAGAAGATTTTTCTTAATGCTTTTCTACTATTTAAAGCCGCTATGCATGAAAATAATTTTTTTGAATTTATTATTCTATTGTCTTCTTTATATATCATATATAAAGTAATATAATTTAATATATATGATTCTGCGGTTTGAAAAACTTTAGGATTAGAATTTCTTAAGTTATTTGCAATTTTGCAGGCAACTAGTACGGTATCATTCACATCATCATAGTCAAACATGTGTAAATTTTTTGGCTCCTTTTTCTTTTCTCCAACAAATAAATACTCAAAGAACCGGTGCTTATCAGAGCTTCGAAGTAGTAAATCACTGCACATTAATAGCGTATCATCCCATTTTGAATCTTCTATATTAGCTATATCTAATACTTTGTTGGTTATAAAATTATTATTTATTTCTAATGCAGAAAAATATTCTAAATACGTGTCATGCAAAAAAGATATATTTTTTTCATTATCAATTACCAGTAAATTAATTTCTAATAATTCTAATACTATTTTATTAGTTAGAATAATATTATTAACTTTCTTGTTAACTAATTTTCTTGTTTCTTCAATTGATAATTGGTTAATGCCTTTTTTCCTCATATCTAATGCACAATAAGCAAGTATATCATTTTTCAAAACAATATCAAATTTAATATCTTTGTTTATCTCTCTCTTATAAATATATTTTATAAAGCTTTCGTATAATTTTCCTCTGTTAATAACTATGTTATCATTTAATGTTAGAAATACTAACATTCGCAGAGTTAGAGGATTTTTCGTAAGTGAAATAATGTTTATATCATCTTTCAGCTTTCCCCATAAATCATAATCTATTTTTTTATTATAAAATTCTAAATATTTCTGAATATATTCTTTAATTTGAATTTCGTTTAACTCTTTTAAATCATAGACCGGCAAATCAAATATATTATTAAATGTATGCTTCCTAGTTGTTATTAAATATTTATTAGTCGGGTATTTACTTAAAAAATCTTTTAGATCGTCATAAGCTTCATTTTTTATATTATCTCCAATTTCATTAAGCCCATCAATAAAAATGTAAAAGTCTCCTGATATTAGCATTTTTTTTATTTCTTCAACATCTAAACCAATCTCTGTTGAGATTAATGTTTCTAATTCACTATTAGGCTTATATTTTTTTATTTTAATTATTACTGGCAAATATTCTTGCGGATTAATATTACGATGTTGAATGGTAGTTGAAAATATTTTTTGAATAGTAGTAGTTTTACCCGAACCTGCGGTACCTAGTATAATTAGCTTATCAACTTTATTTATAAGGTCAATTATCGGAATAATTTCATCAAAATCTTCTTCATCAAATACTCCATATTCATTGTCAAATATACCTTCATTAAATTTATCAAAATATCTCCCTTCATTTACCTTTTTTGCGTGCTGATCTATATCATGAACATATTTTTGCCCTGTCAGCATTACATATATTTTATCAATATTTTGAAATTCGCTTTTATTTATATTTTTATTTAAATAATTATTTATAATTTCATTGTTAAGTAGTCCTTTGCTATCATTTTCATAAATTTTGTTGTTAACAATTTTGTCTATTTTTGAACTTAATTTGAAAATTTCTTCTTTGTAATATTGATCTATATACAATTTGCGAAGATCTTCATCTGCTTCAATGTTTTTCAAGAAAATATTAAAGAAATTATTCAGATCTGCTTGAGTTGGGGTAATAATATTTAAATTACCTTCAAAATTTTCATATTTTAATGGATTTTCAATGTCCTGATATATTTGACTTTCTAAGACTTGAGTAAATAAAATTTCTGATTCGTAAAAATAAAATTGTTTTGTTTTGTTTTGAAAATTTTCTTTTTTTTCAAATTCTTTGATAGTTTTATCTACTACTACTCTTAGCCTATCCTGAAAAGTAGTTTTAGGTAAAATTTTTTCTGAGAGCGCATCGAGGTGTTTATCTAATCCTCTGTCAATTAATTTATCACCTATTTTTCCAGTAATATAAACTAAAGCTGCCGCAGTAAATGGATCCATATTTATCTAAATTTTTTATAAATGAATGTAGTTTTTAGAGTGGAAAAATGCTTGTCTTATAAAGACAGCAATTTATTTTTTTTCAATTTTAAAAGTTACCCTCCCCTATCTTCATTTAATACAAGTATATATTAGGCTTTTTAGGTTTATTTGGAAAATTTAGTATTCTTATTTTTCATCAACTTTTCCAAAGAGTTTATCAGCCTGCTTTTTTCTCCTTGCTTGCAGCATTCGTACATCAAACGGTATTAATACATCTGGTTGTCCTTCCACTTCCTTCAAAACTTTATTATCAAGCAAGCCAGATTCAAAGAGTTTCCAAAAAGCTGTAGTACCAAATATATAAGTATTCAGATAGCTGTCCCAGGCTTCTCTATCATAATCCCATCCCATTTCCGCCTGTTCTTCATTTTCTACAACTATTATGGGGTCAGGTGTACTGTCTATAAATTCCTCCCAGGCACTTTCAATAACAAATTTTGCTATAACAGTTTTAAAGTATTTGATTTTATCGCGTTGATAGTCAAGTAGTTCTTCGATTCTGGAAATATCCTTTTCTAACTTCTTCGTTTCCTCAGGTCGAACTATAGGTTCCTTTATTTCTTCCCCCCAAGTTAACAGTTCAATTACAGTTATACCTAAAGCTTTTGATATAGCTTCAAGATTCTCGTAAGTGAGTCGATTGCCTCTGTTCTCTAATCGAGGGTAGTTGGTTGCCTCAATACCTAGTTCTCTAGCCATTACCGTAGGCGTAATTCCTTTCGCCTTTCGTACTGCCTTTATTTTATCTGAGATGCTCATAATCAGTATTTGATAATACAATATTCACAATCTTCTAAAAAATAATCACAATCAGACTTGCATAATCGAAAATCAATTAGCGATATTTGGTAGTTCAAAATTGATTATCATAATCATTATTAGACTATGTCGTCCGATATTATATCTCCAATTGCACAAGCAATACAAATTTATGAAGCCCGGCTCGGGTTTAAAATTAAGACTGACCGCGACTTCTACAGAAAGGTTGAGATTAACTCGAAACGATTTGGCCTCCTCTTGAAGGGCCGTTTAGTACCCACTGTTGATGAGTTAAAGAGGGTAGCGACTGTTTTTGACATTCCCATTATTGATCTCCTGTAAAAGCAAATAGCCCTATCGCATCCAAGCCATAGGGCTTTGCTATTTCCAAATTGTAAGATGTACATCTATGCCTTTCAAACAAGACTACACTAAAGCCGAGCGAAGAGCCAAACGCGATGAATCAATCAAATTTGCCGCTTGCACTGTCACCATTTTTGTCCGAAAAGAAAGTAGCATGCTTGGTTTTCGGGTACGATGCTGCGGCAAAAACAGCCCATTTAAGTCATTAGGAATAAAGTTAAAGCCAAGTCAATTTAACTCAAAAACTCTTCATATTGCTGGTGATCCTTACAATACAGCTCGTGTGGTGGATCTGAAAGCGAGCATTTTAAAAGTCTTCAAAGAGCGGGAATTAACCGGACGAAGCTTAGATCCTACTTTAATCAGAGATATTGCTTTGGGCTTACGAGGGCATGATGATTATACCCCTACCATTATCGAAGCTATCACCCGTTGGACCGAACAGAAAGCTAAACTTTTGGGCAATGGGCTTTCCCTCAGTTCTCTCAAGCAATACCAACGGTATGGCCGAATAATTAGCGAGTTTGTAACGATCAATTACGGCAAAGATGCCAGCTTGGATACCTTAAAACCTGCCGTTCAGCATGATCTGTTAGTGTATATGAAAGGTGATCGGAAAAGTGGGCATAACTATGCCATTAAGACGATCCAGTTTCTAAAAGCCATCCTAGATTATGCCGTAGCCTATGAATGGTGTGACCGTAATGTACTGCAATCGGTTCGGCTAAATAAACAGCGAAAAGAAGTAAGGACGCTGACAATGGTCGATCTGGAGAAAGTTAAACAAACGCACTTTGTCGAAACGACACTCAATGAAGTACGGGACATATTTCTCTTCTGCTGTTATACGGGCCTAGCATATACAGATGTAGCCAGCTTGACAAAAGATTACCTGATTACGGTCGATGATATTCAATGCATTCTGAAAGATCGTAAAAAGTCGGGCCAACAATCATTCGTGCCTCTTTTTCCTGAAGCCCTAGCCATTCTGGATAAGTACAGATATCATCCTATATGCCGCTTAAAAGGGGTGCTACTACCTGTTTTAAGCAATCAGAAAATGAATAAGTGGTTAAAAGTGATTGGTAACGTGGCCGGGATTAAAGAAACATTGCATACTCATTTAGCCCGTAAAACCTTCACCATGTTTGCCGATGAACGAGGTTTTAAACTCGATCAAACAGCTATTATGATGGGCCATTCTCATGCATATATGACTGAGCAACATTATTATAAAGGTCGCAGAGAAACGGTTATTAAGGAGTTTAAACGGATTCAAAACGATCAAAACCAACAAGCCAGTTAACTCATGAACAACATGTTTAATACTTCATTCTCGGACGATTTGCCTAATGATCTTGATGTATTGAAAGCTCGTATTCATCGACAAACGATTCTAATAGGCTATCAACTAGTAGAACTAGAAGACTTGCGGGAAGACATGCAGAGATTAAAAAGGCAGAACCGTCAATTGATGGCACTACTAACGCCATCTAACTAAAACAAAGAAGCCCCACCAATATTGGCGGGGCTTACTCAATTCAACTTTTGAAATTTATTAATGTCACTGCAAATTTAATGATAACCACAGATTTACCAGCTAAAAATGGGAAAGTAGTGCCCACAAAGAAGAAAGAAAGAGTGCTTGCCGAATCGGCTCCAGCATCTCCTGCTATCCAGAGCAAACGGAAAATCATTGAGGAATATCTTTCTTTCCGCTTTCAATTCCGGTATAATGTCCTTAATGGTCGGATTGAATGGGGGTATAAAGCCAATGCCAAATTTGAAGCACTGGATGATTATGACCTCAATACCATTATCCGACAGATTGAGAATGAAATGGGCATAGCTACAAGCCCTGAAAAAATAAAAGTCATTCTCAAGTCGGACTTTACTCCCCAATACAACCCCTTACATGCGTATTTTCACCAGCTACCCGCCCTCAGTTCTACTGGCCAACCAGCTATTCAGGCATTGGCAAGAACTGTACAAACGGAGAACCATGAGTTATTCTGTTTGAGCTTAACGAAATGGATGGTAGCCAGCATCGCTAACGCGTTCAACCCCGAGGGATGTCAGAACCAAATGTGTTTAGTGCTAACCGGCGATCAAGGTGCATTCAAAACCACATGGCTTAACCTGCTATGTCCACCAGCTCTGATACGTTACCTGTTCTGTGGTAAGATCAGTCTAGATAACAAAGACACATTGATTTTACTAGGGGAAAAGTTTATCGTCAATCTTGACGACCAATTACGTAGCCTTAACAAACGTGATGCAGAAACCGTCAAGACCCTAATCACTCAGGGTAACATTACCATCCGCCGACCTTACGACGCACTTTCCTCTGAAATGCCTCGTATCGCTTCGTTTGTGGCAAGTGTCAACGGCAATGACTTCTTAACCGATCCAACTGGCAGTCGTCGGTTCTTGCCATTTGAAGCATATACTATTGATATTCAAGCCGCTCTAGCGCTTGATATTGATCAAGCATGGGCTGAAGCTTACCAGCTCTTTAGAGAAGGCTATATCTACTGGTTTACAGCAGAAGAAACAGCTACCCTATTTTCGAATAATGAGGCTTTCCAAATTCATACGCCCGAATACGAATTGCTACTAGAATACTTCGAACCAGTCGAGAACCGTGAATGGGCTTCAGCCTTTCTTACTACATCGATGATTCAAACGAATCTAGAGGGGTATACACGGCAGAAAATGCGGCCCAAACAATTAGGGGAGGCGCTGAAAAAGCTTAAGTTCCTTCGCTTCAACAAAAAAGTTAGTGGCTCTAGTCCAGTTTATGTCTGGGCAGTGCGGGAACGCTCTGATCTAGAACGAAAAGAGAAAAGTAACCAAGCATAACCCTTTCGGTAGTAGCATAGGTAGTAAGACGGTAGTGAGCTTAGTCCTACTACCGCTGTGCTTTTCAAATGCGATTAACCGAAAAGACAAAGGGCTGACTGTGAGATCGTTGTTTAATAATCTGCACAGTTTAAGATTTTTATCTTACTACCTTACTACCATAGCGTAAAAACGTCTCAAACGTTCAATCAAGCCACATTCTAGGTAGTAAGTTTAATCCTACTACCATCCTACTACTTCTTACTACTAATGCTGGTAGTAAGGTAGTCAGTAAAAAATCCCTAAAAACTTAAATACCACAAAAAGCCCACAAAGGGAAAAGCTAAAATGATTGCCCCTCACACTGTTCAAGTTGCCAAGAATGTAGCGATTACTGACTACTTAGCTTTTAAAGGTATCCGACCAGTCAGTCAGCACGGACAACGGCTCGTATATTACTCACCGTTTAGACCAGAAAGTACCCCCTCGTTTTGGGTGAATACAGTTATTAACCGATACAAAGACTTTGGCGCGAGCGAGACCGGAGATGATGTAATCCAGTTAGTGCAGCAACTCAATAGCTGTAGCTTCGCTCAGGCTGTTCAAGAGTTAAACCAACTTGCCGGATTAGAAAGTAAGTCTGACTTTTCATTTAGTGGGCCTATTCGTACTCCTATTACTCAAACTGTTATTCGCTCGGTCAAATTACTTTCCAATACGCAGCTAGTTCGTTACGTGGAAAGTCGTAAAATCAGCTTTCCAACCGCTCGGCGGTATTGTAAGGAAATCTATTATCAACAGGGAGAAAAAAATCTGTTTGCGCTAGGTTTTGCCAACGATAAGGGTGGGTATGTACTCCGTAATGGAGTTGGGGCTAAACGGAATATAGGACCAGCAAGCTATACGCTTATAGCAGCTCAACAGGCTAGTAACCTTAACCTCTTTGAAGGCGTGTTCGATTTCCTATCCGCTTTAGAATACTACCGTCTGCAATCACCGACTTTCCCCACGGTAGTACTCAACTCAACCACAAATTTGGAAAGTGCTTTCCCATTGCTCAAAAAATACGAGCGGGTAAACGCCTATTTGGATAACGACACGGCTGGCAGAACGACACTGGAACGACTTTCCAGCACAGGGATTTGTGTTGTAGACCACTCTACACTATACGCGGGACACAAAGACTTTAACGAGTTCTGGCTGGAAAGTCCCTTGAGCCATAGCACTCGCTAATTCTTCCCTTTCCACTTTCCATTTTTTATGCTTCTCTACAATCCAAGAGCACCGTAAAAGGCAATAGGCTGATAATCAATAAAATAAATTTTTTCAAAAAGTTGCACCCTTTTAAATGATTAAGAATCTAAAAATGAACACATTAACATCGAAAAACACGCAAAAAAGCACTCTCTTCCGTCAATTGCCCCCGCCCTTTAGCATTTTGGAAATTCTAAAAAAGGCACTTTTCCGAATATATGAATTTGACTTTTGAGATGTTGGCCGGATTTGAACACAATTATTGGGCGCATTATGAACCCGCAATCGCTAAGCAAACCAGACACAATTCACTTTCCACTTTCTAAACGATAACAATCGATGAAACTATTAATCTTGAGTACAGGCACACCCTCTAAGCATTTAATCAAAGCCATTACGGATGCTGGTCACACCTACGAGGTACATGACCCACGTAACCTATATTTGTTCATTTCAGAACAAGTCAATGGCTATGATCGCATCTTTAATGGTTCACCGGACTTGGAAAGTCCAACCCGACTGTTTGCCGCTTCGTTCGATGCAATCATTAGCCGAATTGGTGCAGACTTACCACTTTGCGTTTCCATCCTACGCCACTTGAATGAGAATCTGAAGGTCTATAGTCTCCAAACGGCAATTGGTCTCTTGGTAGCTCATGACAAGCTTTGGACCAGTCAGGTGCTTAGTGCCAGTAATATACGTACCCCATTAACGGTGTTTGCCGTTCGGTCGAACCATGTTGCTTTTGCCATTGATAAAGCAGGAGGTTTGCCCGTAGTTGCTAAGCAGCTCACCGGTTCTCAAGGAGCCGGGGTATCTATTTTGGAAACACCCTTAGCGGCTAACACGACAATGGAAAGTTTCTATAAGGCAAATATTCCCGTCAAGCTACAACGCTTTGTTAACGCGCATAATAGTAGTAGCGGCAATCCGACCGACATACGCGCTATCGTAGTCGGCAATGAAGTAGTATCAGCCATGGAACGAACGGCCAGCCAGGGAGATTTTAGGGCCAATCTCTCCAAAGGTAGTAACGGTCGAACTATCAGCTTAAGCAGTGAAGAAACGGCTATGTGCATCAAGGCAGCTAAAGCGGTGGGTTTAGAGTTTGCGGGCGTAGATCTGATTCGAGAGAAGCTGAGCCAAACCTACGTCACAGAGGTAAACGGCAATCCAGGTACAGGCATTATCGACATCACAGGCTATAATCACTTTATTGATTTAGTGAAGTACATTGAAAGCAAGTCGAAGAAGAACGAAACAGTCCCGGCTCCCGTACCTTTACCCGAAGCGACCAAAGACGATCTAGAGCAGGACAACGAAGAAGAGGCTTCGTTAAAGAATTACCAAGCGCTTTGAGCTAAACAGCAAAGGGTAAAGCTGGACTACAACGAAAACGGCATGTTAGCTTTCTTTGGGAAGAAGTTTGGTAGTAAAGTTTAATTCAACAGTCACAAGCCCTGTGCAATTATAAAATAAATTAAATGAGTATGTTAAAATAGCTCAAGCAATAAAGAGATGGTGAATCACTTCCTCAAAAATTGAATTATTATAAATTTCCTAATTAGATTAATGTTCACGAACATTAATCTAATTAGGAAATTTATAATAAGGTATCTACTGAATATACTTTCTCATATAGGGTTCAAGTTCAAGAAACGCATCTGGAAACAAGGCCTGTCTATCAGACATCTCATAAGGTATAACAACATCGTCTCTCAAATATTTTTTTAGAAGTATATCAAATAATAATGCGTTTTTACTGCCTATATCATCAACTCTGTACCATGGCATTGACTTTCCTTCGAACACTATTATAGAATGTATTCTATCATTATTAGTCACTTCATTCATATCAATGACTAAGTTTTGATTATAATCATAATCAATCGCTACCCACTTACCCTTTTCCCACGCTTCTTTATGAGCTGAGTGAAGTTTATATCTCAATATATTTTTCTGTGGCAGGAAAATAGAGCTGAACAATTCTTTTTTAAGAAAAATCCTACCTCCTACTGTTCCATAATAATAATAAGGATCAATCACTTCTTTAAAAGAACTTATTGAAGAAAAAGCATTTATTTGATAAAAATACATTACATTTTCTAATTCAGGAATCGAATATTGTGCATGATACTTATTATCTTTTGTTTCTATATTAAGCTTAATAAAATTATACTTCCCCATAATTTTCTTTCTTATATACGGATAGTTTATAGTAAACCCATCCTTAGAAAAATATAAAGCAAATCCAGATTTCACACCTGGATGTGTAAATCGATTATGGTCTATCCTAATAGATCCGTCTTTAACATCACACTTTGTTTTGTAACATAATAATTTAGCCAATAAATCTTTATATATATCAAGATATAGTTCATTAATAAAAGGCAAATCTCCATCAAAATTATTTCTACTTAAAGTTATTGGCAACTTATTATCACGGTCAAATATACTTACACGCGGAGAAATTTGAATTAATTCCTTAAGGCGTGTTTTCGGCAAATTAAAAATATTTGCAAAGGGTATCAATATACCGTTACAAAGTACATAATTGGATCTTTCTTTATAATTATCAATTCGTGATACATTGTCACCTATTACAGATTCAACTGGATAATGCCAATGAACAACTCCAAACTTTTCTATATCCAATTTATGCCAATTATCTGACAACTGTTCATCTCTGCTAGGATTATCGTATTTAGAATAGTAGTCTTTTTGATGTTGAATTAAATTAGAAATGAAATGAATTTTAGGGGTCTTTAGACGATACCATGCATCCCAAGTAACGTTATTTCTAAGCAATTGCAATGCAACCTCCATTGTAGTTTTGATAGAAATTTTTGTTCCAATTTCAGCTTTTACGTCTCGATTAATTTCTATTTGCTCTGTATCTATCAACGTTTTGAATGTATAACCAGTTTTTTCATTCATACTTCTGGTTGTTACTTCTATTTCGTTCCCAATAAGAAATGCTGCAAGTACTCCTACTCCGAATCTACCTGTCCTTTCGATGAGAGCTTTTCCAGAATCATCCGTAAAACGTTGTTTCCAATCTAAACTTTTCCTAAAAGAAGACCCGGCTTTTAGAAAATAATTTTTTATTTCGAATAGATTCATTCCTTTACCATTATCTAAAATAGTAAAAAAATAATCTTCATTCTTTTTATATATATTTATTTCAATATTTTGGGTATATATACTATCATTTAAAGCTTCTTCATACTCTCTTTCTTTACAAGCATCAACAGAGTTTTGTGTTAATTCTCTAACGCCATACGATGGATTTTCACCATACAATGGAGCTATTAGAAGTTTGATCAGCTCTGAATCAGCTTCGAAATTTACTTTTTCAGGAACGTAATTAACGTTTTTCAGAAAAGTGCTTTCTTTATTAAGATTTGATATTATTCTCCTATATTTAATTTTAAGCTGTTTATCTAAAGGTTCTTTACCGTAAATTTCTCCCAAGACAGCCCATGAAAGGTCTAATTCATGCTGTATGTCTTTAAGTAAAGAGTTTACTTTTAAAAAAAGTAAACTCGTATATGGCTTTGCAAGTACAAAAAGGCTTTCAGGGTCATCATGCCATTCCGAAGTTGATTCAATTGAAAGGTGTTTATCATGTTCAAGTATAGACAATGGGCTTGAAAAAGTTTTTAATTTTAATAAATTAGAATTTACCCTACTTGCATCTATCTGAAAGTAATCAGCAATCCTCAAAACGACCATCAAAAATATTACGTTTACGTCTAATGGTTTTTTCCATGAAATGTCTCCTATTTCTCTCAGATACACGAATGTATCTCGTAAATTCATTCCATGACTACGGGCAACAATCCCTATAATTTTTGCTATTACTGGATTAATACCTTCTGCGAATGGGACAAAATTATTATCAGCACCTACGATACCTCCTTTTAGAGAGATCTCATGAGATAGTCTTGCATGATGCCTCCTAATAAATTCCCCAATAAGCTTTCTATCATCTCCGTCTAAAGAGTTCTTTCTGGCTAGGTTTGGAATCTTAAACTCCCATGATTCATCCCCAAATATCATTAACCTTTGTTTTGTACTAAATTTTTTTGCCTCGGATAAATATTCCTCCCATAATTCACTCCATGTTTTAGAATCAATACTATTTACCATAACATCATCATATGCATGATTTTCAATTATAGACTTAAAAGTCTCAAACCCCGTATGCATCCCAATATCATGTAGAAGTACAGATAAAATTAGAGCTGATACATCATTGGGAGTAATAATATTAAAAGTGTTATCTACAATTATATTTTCAGCGGCAGATAAAACATTTTCTATATGCTCTATACCATGATCAGTATAATCTTCAAAAAAATACAGCTTATTATCTCTAAATATAGGCGCAAAATCTGTGGCGGTTTTTTTAACAATCGCTTCAATGTCAGGACTTTGATTTAAAATCATTTCTAACTTTTTAGGAATCGTAATGCGTTTATTCATTATATTTATAGTAGTTATATGAATTATATTTTAGAGAAATTCGAGGTATTATCTACCAAATAACTCTAAGGAGGCTTTTCCAGACCAATTCATGATTTTTTGGTAGTCAATTAAGTCACCTTAAAAGCAAAAATCCCTCAAAATTGACTATTTTGAGGGATTTTTCAATATTTAGTGCACTCGTAAAAACTATTATTCTTTCTTCGAATACACTGTTACCACAAAAACCCCGAAATTGAGTCAATTTCGGAGCTTTTCGGATTTTGTGGAGACGGAGATATTTAAACTCTCGTCACATTTTGGTACCATCAAAAACAAAAATCCCTCACAATAGGCTATTATGAGGGATTTTTGAACTTTTTGTGCACTCGTAGGGATTCGAACCCCAAACCTCCTGATCCGTAGTCAGGTGCTCTATCCAATTGAGCTACGAATGCATCGCTATGTGCAGTTCCCGTTGATTGGGAGTGCAAAAGTAGGCAGGAAAATAGGCTTTGTCAAGCTATCTGCCCGAAAAATTTGCTTTCCGCTTCATTAGAAAGGCTCCTATCCCTTCCATCGAATCGGCAGAATGGCCCAGTTCATTTTGATTGTCAGCCTCTTGCTCCAATTGGTGATCAAGGTCTGAATAGAGCGATTGATTCAAAACTTTTTTCATTGCGCCGATAGCACGAGTCGGTGCAGTAGCATAATAAGCAACTACAT
This sequence comes from Spirosoma endbachense, assembly GCF_010233585.1. NCBI lineage: Bacteria > Pseudomonadati > Bacteroidota > Cytophagia > Cytophagales > Cytophagaceae > Spirosoma > Spirosoma endbachense. The sequence goes on along the minus strand of NZ_CP045997.1, from coordinate 7,781,262 downwards.
CATCTACCGTTTGATCTAAATCGGTGGCGGGTACGGAACGACTTACCAGCCCAATTTGCGCGGCTTCAGGCCCGTATACCCGTCGGCCAGTGCTACTCAATTCGAATGCTCGTTGCGGTCCAATAAGCCGGGGTAGGAAAAAAGTGGAGCCAGCATCAGGCATCAAACCGATATTGACGAATATCTGACTAAAATAAGCCTCTTCGACACAAATGACAAGGTCGCAGGCCAATGCCAGCGAACAGCCTGCCCCCGCAGCAATGCCGTTAACACGACCAATAATCGGCTTTGCCAGATTTCGCATAGACTTGATCATCGGATGATAGCCATTACGCAACGATTCGCCCAGATTTAACTGACCACCCGAAGCAGCTGCATTAGCAAAACCTGCTTTCAGATCGGCACCCGAGCAGAACGCTTTATCGCCCGCGCCAGTCAGCACAACCACTCGAACAGTATCGTCATTTCCAGCCGCTTCTACAGCAACCGTAATCTCGTGAATCAGGTTAGGACTAAGCGCATTATATACCTGTGGTCGGTTGAGCGTAATGCGGCAGATACCATCAGTACTATCATAAAGAAGATTTTCAAACATGGGTAAGGCTATTTTAGCTGAATTGGTATGCAAGCATACAGCTTTTAGCAGATTCCACAAAACGAACGATGCCACAACATTCCGTTATGGCATCGTTCGTTTTATACTATAGCCTTTAAATCAACCAGTATACTGTCATCATGCTTATATTGAGACCCAGGACCAATCCAGCTCCGATCTGGGTGGGCGTATGTGCATTGAGTTGGAGTCGTGCACTGGCAACCATACCTGCTACTATAATCAGGGCAGCTAAAACCAGTATTAAGTCGGTTTCGCCGAATTTAGTAATGATGCCCGCCACAATACCAACTACTCCGCCGATCCCTACGCTATGCGCACTGATCTGCCAGTAGATGCTAATGAGTCCAACCAGCAAAATAGAGAGCGTTATTGAGCCAAGCAGGATAGCAATTCCAGGCGCTATGCTCGACAGAAGCTGCATTCTAAAGGCAAACAAAAAGGTCAGACCCGTATAGACGATGGCCGTTAAAAAATAAGGCAATCGACGGTCATCAAGGGATTCCAGTTGTAACGACCTGACGTAGCCGCTCCGAAACAGATAGTAGATCAGCAACGAAGGAACGCCAAAAGTGCCTATAAAAATCAGGATCAGCAGGCTAATGCGTAGTGTCCCCGAAAAAGCGTCGACTCCCAAAATAGAAGGAGCCAGATACAGTAAAATGCCGAACAGGAGCGTCGGCATTAACAACGGGTGAAAGACGATAGATAGAAAACGGGCCAGACTCGTATTCAATGATGAATTATCGATTATAAATGCGCTTCGAAACAGTCAATAACCACAAAGTTAACGAATGCTATCGTTCATCTTTCATCATTGTATCGTCAGCCCGGCTATAATTCATCAGGAGTTATAACTGTTTTCTGAGACGCGCCACCGGAATATTAAGCTGTTCACGGTATTTGGCCACCGTACGGCGAGCAATGTTATAACCCCGGTCGTTAAGAATCTTTTCGAGCTTATCATCCGAAAGCGGGTTAAGCTTCGGTTCGTTGTCGATCAGATCTTTTAAGATATTTTTCACCTCCCGGCTGCTAACGTCTTCGCCTGAATCAGTGGCAATACCCTCTGAAAAGAAATATTTGAGTGGATAAATCCCGAATTCTGTCTGCACCGATTTACTATTGGCCACCCGCGACACCGTCGACACATCCATATCGATCAACGTGGCAATGTCTTTCAATATCATCGGCCGAAGCTTCGATTCGTCGCCCGACAGAAAGAAATCATACTGAAAACGCACAATCGCGTTCATCGTCTTGAGCAATGTTTGCTGCCGTTGTTTAATGGCATCGATAAACCATTTGGCTGCGTCGAGCTTTTGCTTAACGAACGAGACGGTTTCTTTGAGCGATTTGTTCTGCTTACTGCTCTTATCATATGTATCGAGCATGTCGGCAAATGAGCGACTGATGCGTAATTCGGGTGCGTTCTTGGAATTAAGCGTCAGGTCGAGCTTGCCGTTACTATTGGTTAGAATAAAATCGGGGATCAGGTACTGAACAGAACCCGATTCTCCCTCAACCGAACCAGGTTTAGGATTCAGCTTGATGATAATGTCGATTACCCGTTTCAGGGATTCATCACTGATATTGAGCCGACGCTGGATTTTATCGAAATGTTTTTTAGAGAACTCCTCGAAGAAATCTTCAATAATACGCATCGCCAGGATTATATAGGGGTCTGATGCGTCTTTGCGCTGAAGCTGCAACAACAGGCATTCCTGTAACGAACGGGCTCCAATACCAGGCGGATCGAAGGTCTGGATTTTCTGAAGCACTTCCTCCAACTCCTCGGTATCAGTGAACACATTCTGCGAGAAAGCGAGGTCATTGACGATTGCCTGCATGGATCGACGTATGTACCCGTCAGCCTCAATACTGCCGATGAGCTGAAGGCCAACAACGCGCTGGTTTTCAGTCAGCTGGAGATATCCAAATTGCTGCATTAGTGCATCAAGCAGACTCGAACTGGTAGCGAGTGGCATATCCCGATCTTCTTCGCCATAATTGCCATCGCCCTGCATTTTATACCCCGTATAATCTTCATTCTGGAGGTACGTGTCAATATCCAGGTCATCGTTACGATCCTTATAATCGTCGTCAAATTCGTCAGCAAAGGAATCCTCCTCCTTCTGATCATACTCTTCCTCCATTCCCTCCTCGAGCGCCGGATTGATCTCTAACTCCTCCTCAATGCGCGTGTCGAGCTCGGCCGTGGGGATTTGCAACAGTTTGATAAACTGTATCTGTTGAGGAGACAGTTTCTGTTGAAGCGACTGGGAGAGGCTTAACTTCTGCATGGGTGGTAACTGTAAGCGGTAGAATTAATGAGTCATACGGAGCAATTCTTGGCAAAGTGCCCTGCACAAATATCAGACCAATTTACTCTTTTTTTGTTTGTCGCGAATAAAAATTTTGCATGAAGTTGTAGAATAGTACCTTCGCGTTATGACCAATAAACTCTACGATACCTCTTTAAGCTTACTTACAGACTTATATCAGGTGACCATGGCCTATGGCTACTGGAAATCCGGAACTGCTGAAAAAGAAGCTGTTTTCAACCTATATTTCCGGAAACACCCCTTTGGAGGAGGGTTCACCGTTGCCTGTGGACTGACGAATGTGATCGGCTATATAGAACACTTTAGCCTGTCAAAAAAAGATCTGCGGTATCTCCAAACGCTGACCGGCAACGACGGTCAGCCGCTATTTGAAGAAGCTTTTCTGGACTATCTGGCCAATCTGAAACTCACCTGCGATATCGAAGCGATTCCGGAAGGAACGGTCGTTTTTCCGAACGAACCACTGGTGCGGGTGCGTGGGCCAATCCTACAGTGCCAGCTGCTCGAAACACCACTTCTGAATCTGATCAATTTCGAATCGCTCATTGCCACAAAAGCTGCCAGATTACGATTGGTTGCCGAAAATGACACGTTGCTCGAGTTTGGCTTACGTCGGGCGCAGGGCGTTGATGGGGGTATGACAGCTTCCCGCGCGGCCTATATTGGCGGTTGCGATGCTACCTCGAATGTGCTGGCAGGTAAGCTCTACGGCATTCCGGTGCGGGGTACGCATGCCCATAGCTGGGTCATGTCGTTCGAGAATGAAGCAGAAGCCTTCCAAACCTATGCCGATGTTTTGCCAAACAATGTGACGCTTCTGGTTGATACCTACGACACCATACAGGGCGTTCATAATGCCATTGAAGTCGGGCGAAAATTGGAACAGAAGGGGCATAAACTGGCCGGAATCCGGCTCGACTCGGGCGATTTGGCCTATTTGAGCATAGCAGCCCGCAAACTGCTGGACGAAGCAGGCTTCACAGATACAGCGATTGTTGCCAGCAATGACCTGGACGAAACGATCATCACCAGTTTAAAACAACAAGGCGCAAAAATCGACGTCTGGGGCGTTGGTACTAAGCTCGTTACGGCTTTTGATCAGCCTGCACTGGGTGGAGTTTATAAATTAGCCGCCTTGCGGCATACCTCATCGGAAAATGCGGAACCTGATGGATGGGACTACAAAATGAAACTGTCTGAGCAGGCGATCAAAATTTCGACACCGGGTATTCAGCAGGTACGTCGGTTTCGGAACGAGCAGGGTTTTATCGCCGACATGATCTTTGACGAAAGTAATGCGGAGCCAAATCCTGCAGGCGTTACGATGACAATGATCGATCCACTTGATTTTACGAAACGACGAAAGTTCGACGCTACGCAGGCGTTCGACGATTTATTAGTGCCGGTTTTTAGAGACGGAACCTGTGTCTATGAAAGTCCTGATATTCATGCAATTCGGGCTCGGGTACAAACCCAGCTTACCAATCTGCATTCGGGTGTAAAGCGATTTGTGAATCCACATACGTACCCGGTTGGTCTGGAAAGAAACCTGCACGAACTGAAAACAGCGTTGGTCATGAAATTGCGGGAGAGAAATGACTAGTTTAAACCTATAAGGTTTTTGAAACCTTATAGGTTTGGAATCAATCGATCATGGTTGGTTAACAATTAGTGCTTTTGCAGGCTAATTTTTCTCGATTTCTTAATACGATCGGATTTGTATGTATTAAAAGATTGCGTTGCTTTACCTCCTCTTTCTCTGAAAAAAAGATGCAACCTATTGAATTAGTAGTATTCGACATGGCTGGCACAACCGTAACCGATCACCACGAGGTTGAGCGGTGTTTTGCACAGGCAGCCGCCGAAACGGGTCTGATCGCTTCAGCCGATCGAATTCTGGCCATGCAGGGACTGTCTAAACGGTATGTATTCAATTCGCTTTGGAAAGAACAACTTGGCGAAATGCACCACGATATTGCCAAGCACGTTGATGTATCTTATGCTGCGTTTCAGGGTATTCTGGAGAACCATTATCGTGTAAATGGCGCTACACCAACAGAAGGCTGTCTGGAAACGTTCGCTAATCTGCGCGAACGGGGTATTGCCATTGCCCTCACAACAGGGTTTTATCGGGTGGTTACGGATATCATTCTGGAAAAACTCGGCTGGCTCGATGGACTCGACAACCAGCATATAGGCACCCCATCCAGTATGATCCAGCTGTCGATTGCCAGCGATGAAGTCGAACGCGGACGCCCTTATCCATTGATGATCGAGCGGGCAATTCAGTGGCTGGATATCAGCAGCCCGAAAGCCGTTGTCAACATCGGTGACACCCCTTCCGATCTGTTGTCGGGGCGGGCAGCTGGCGTCGCGTTGAACCTGGGCGTTACCAATGGAACTCATTCACAAGACCAACTCGAAGCCTATCCGCATGATCTGCTGATCGGATCGCTTCGCGAATTACCTGCTTTGCTGGATTCTCGTACAATATCGGTTAATGCATAACAGTGAACCGATGCGGGGGCATAAGGATAGTGAACCAGAGCGAGTTCCCCTACCCTGCTTCCCGGTAAACCATTGTCGTCTCTTTCCATCTCTCTTTATCGTATGGCTACTTACGATCTGATTGTCATCGGCGCGGGTGCGCTGGGAACCTTCCATGCTTACCATGCGGCAAAAGCTGGTCAGCGCGTACTCTTACTCGAAAAAGATCAGTATCCAATCGGGGCTACGGTCCGCAATTTTGGGCAGGTAGTACCGTCGGGTTTAGCTGGCCGCTGGTTCGATTACGGCCGCCGAAGCCTGGAAATTTACCGTGATATCCAAAATCAGACCGACCTGACCGTACGGGCAAACGGTTCGGTTTACATTGCCTCTGATACCGACGAATGGAAACTGGCCAACGAACTCCACGACCGATACAATCACCTCGGCTACGCCAGTGAATTGCTCTCGAAAGCGCAGTGTCTGACTAAATACCCGACGCTACAAGCTGATTATGTTGTTGGAGGATTGTATTTCCCGGACGAACTGAGCGTAGAACCCGAACAGATGGTCCATCGACTGATTGCGTTTATCCAGAAGAAATATGCCGTGGATTACCGGCCTGGTTCGGCGGTGATCGATTGCCAGTCTAACTACAGTGGCGCTATCGTATCGCTCACCAATCGACAACGGTTTCAGGCAGGGCGCGTTATTATTTGCAGTGGTCACGAAGTTCGGTTGCTGTTTCCGGAAGTGCTGGCAGATGCCGATCTGGTCGTGAGTAAATTACAAATGCTTCTGGTAAAACCTGTCTCGGGCATTACATTACCCGGAAACATCCTGACGGGTTTGTCTATTCGTCGTTATGAGTCTTTCCAGGCTTGTCCTTCATTTTCAACTATTCCTAAACCCGAACACCTCGCCGAACTACAACGATGGGGCATCCACATTCTGTTCAAGCAGGCGATTGACGGTTCCTTCATTGTCGGTGACTCGCACGAATACGCCGATGCGACCAAAGCCGAAGACCTGGGCTATCATACCCAGGACTACATCAACGATCTGATGCTAGCCGAAGCAAGACGTATTGTAACCTTTCCGCTGGCTGTTGAAAAAACGTGGGCTGGCTTTTATAGTCAGACAAAAGCCGAGATTTTCGAACATGACGTTGATGAAAACATCCGGATCGTGACGGGCATTGGCGGTAAAGGCATGAGTTCCGGAGCTGGTTATGCCGAAGCCAGCATTCGGCAATGGCTGGGTGTAACAGCCTAAGCTATATGATTGACCGGGCGGATTACGCTCAGCCAGTCAATCATATAGCTTACCGTAAACATCATCTAGCTAAAGAATTTTAACCTTACTTTCCGGCAACTGCTTTTGGCCACTGATACTCAAATGTATTGTTGATCGGTGCCCCAAAATAATTGACCTTCAGAAAATCCAGCCGTTTTTTGTGAACTTCCAATCGCTGTTTGAAGTCATCAAAATTCTTGCCGTCGCTGGGAGTCCAGGCAGTTTCGGCAATGGCAATAAGGCGCGGAAACGTCATGTATTCAACGTATTGCGTCGTGGGCATGTACTCTGTCCAGATGTTAGCCTGCACGCCAAGAACGTGCTTCGATTGATCAGCCGTTAGACTATCGGTTACTGATGGATTAAAACTATACACTTTGTCGAGGGGCAGAAATCCGCCAATGGCAATGGGTTGCGTTTTGGCATCAGCCTGGTAGTAATCGAGGTAGCAGTATGTATTTGGGGTCATTATAACGTCGTGGTTTTGCCGGGCAGCTGCAATGCCCCCATTCACACCACGCCAGCTCATCACCGTAGCATTCGGTGACAGACCGCCTTCCAGAATCTCATCCCAACCTACCATCCGACGACCTTTCGCCGTAATGAATTTGTCGATGCGCCGAATAAAATAACTCTGCAATTCGTGCTCATCTTTCAGGCCTTCTTTCTTCATCAGGTCCTGGCAAAAGCGGCTTTGTTTCCATTGCGTTTTCGGGCATTCGTCTCCGCCAATATGAATATACTGACTAGGAAACAGGTCCATAACCTCAGTCAGTACATCCTGTAAAAACGTAAAGGTTTCTTCACGGGGGAACAGCACCTCGTCGTGAACGCCCCATTTGCTACTCACCTGCAGAATTTTATCAGGGTTACTACCAAACTCAGGATAAGCTGCAAGTACGGCAACCGAGTGGCCGGGCATTTCGATTTCGGGAACTACTGTCACATAGCGTGACTGCGCGTATTTAACCACTTCGCGCACCTCATCCTGGGTATAAAATCCACCATAGGGCTTGCCATCGTAGGTATTGTCGCTATACCGGCCTATCATTGATTTTGGACGTATCGAGCCAATCTGCGTAAGCTTAGGGTACTTTTTGATCTCAATCCGCCAACCCTGATCTTCCGTCAGATGCCAATGAAAGGTATTCATTTTGTGCAGCGCCAGCAGGTCAATGTATTTTTTGATAAACGGAACCGGCATAAAATTACGGCCGGCATCCAGCATCGATCCACGATAACTATACCGGGGCCGATCGTCAATAACACAGGCTGGCACAGACCACGTTACGCCCTCAACTTTTGTGGGGCTAAAAACAGCGGATGGCATCAACTGCAAAAGTGACTGAACCCCGTAAAAAAAGCCCTGGGGCTGTTCGGCCGCGATACTAATACTCTTGGGCGAAACCGTCAATCTATAACCTTCTGCGCCTAATGAACCCTCTTTTTCAAGCACGAATGAAATCCCTTTCGACGCTTTACCAGTCGTTATGGTCGGCGTGTTGCCGCTGGATTTAGCAATCTGATCGGCAAGGAGCTGGGCAATCTGACGAACGTTGTCGTTACCAGCCGGTACAGCAATGGCTAGCCTGGCGGGTATCGTAAACGCACCACTTTTTTCTTCAAGCCGGGTCGGCTTTGGTAGAATGGCGTACTTAGTCTGAGCAAAAAGTTGCGCAGAAAGCACCATAACAAGCAAACAGGTAAGCAGCGTCTTCATTCAAGTAGAGTTTAGTCTATATAGCTCCTTTTAGATAAGGAGATTTGAACCACTAAATTACGATGAAGCACCTTGCCTTAAACGCATGAACCTGCCAGGCTCAGCCAGAAACTGTTACCGTTACTATCTGTTGATTACCCGCACCGACCTTTCACGCCCCCGCCCATATGCATGATAAAGATCTAATTATTAGCACCTTAAATAACTGGATGTACTTGTTTAGGAAATTATTGATTACTGTATTACGCCTGGAGTTAGGCTGTGCAATCGTTTGCTTTATTTGCAGAAAAAAACGCGGCTGGATGTCAAAATTATCCAGCCGCGTTTCGTCAATATTATTTCAGGAGTTTCGTTTGGAGCCGTGCCACGGTTTGTTGTACATTAATTGTAACCGTGGCACGGCTCCAAACGAAACTCCTGGAAAGGCAACGTTAAGAACCTATGTTATAGGGAAAGCTTTCTTTTTTACGTTTAGCGTATCAAAAACGTCTTTCCGAATAAATGTGCGTTTCAACGATTCGGTAGAGTGTACCAGTACATAGCCTGCTTTTTTCAGTTGGCTACAGGATTTTTTTATGCGAAAATGATAGGCTTTATCGGTGGCATTATGTACCTCGTCAAACTCCACCAGGATTGCCTTGATATCTAATTTATCCTGAACAATTGTATCAATTACGGTATACTCGGCTCCTTCAATTTCCAGCTTCACTACATCTACGGCCGTATGGCCGAGCATGGCCATCAAGTTACTTAGGCGATCTACCGGTGCTTCGATAAACTCATTCGAATCCTTGAATAAGAAAACTGAATGTGACACATAATTTTCCTTTTGGGGAGCAAAGAAACGGAGCGTCGTTTTTTGATCCCATACGCCAATCGGTACATAGGTAATGGCGTTTACCTGGTCGGCCGTTAAACGATAGGTAAAAGGTGCTTTATTGTGAGGTGGCTTATTATGAATAGTTAGTGACTGGTCGTTTTGAGTATAGTCTTTTACTTTTTGAAAATGATTGATCCCCTCGGGTGTTGGATCAAAAATAAAGACCTGTGCGTCAAAAATAGCCTTGAGTTCAGTATCAAATGAAATGTCCTCGCCAGCTCCTACACAGTAGCAAATTGATTCACTTGTCAGAAAGTGTTCAGGCAAATGGTACCCATGAAATCTGGAGCCAATATGCACCAGGCCAGGCACCGGCTTTACACCTTGCTGGGGGTGTATTCCCATCACTTTCTTGGTAATGTCCAGAATGTTTTCCATGAATGGTTGATTGGTAAATGCTTCTTTTGGGTGGGTTTTTCTTAAAGTCATAGCTGCTGGTATGTCCATTATCAGACATCCACCTTTGACGTTCGGTTCGTTAGATAGTCATTGATAAGCCGCCCTGAACTGTTGTGATTTAGCTTCCATCGTTCATCGACACCAATGTACCTATATTTACAATTTTGGTGACAATATTTTCCAAAAGCTGTGTTCGTCTTACGACTGACAGTGGGTCTGTTTAGTTGATTTGCCTGTTAAGTATGACGATTTGGAAGGATTGGGACGGCCTTAATCGAGGCCGTGCAGATTGAATACTTCTTAGGAGCCCCGGCAGGGCTGAAATGGAAAGAGAAATTTTCAGCAATTGAGTCATGAATTTAATAACTAGTAACAGGACAAAATTAGTAAGTGTTGAAAAAGGGCCGGACGATAAAGAAGTCGTATGTTCTCTATAGTATTGAGAACACATACTAAGAAAGCAAATTTACGGGCTAATTCCGTTTGAATAATTACAGGATTTGGCTCAGTTTTTATAAAATTCCCTGAATTTCAATGAGATCAAACAAACAGGAGACAATTTTCAGCCTATACAACGCCAATTGGCGAATAATCAGCGAGCCCAGGCCATTCCTTTTAATCGTAATTAGCGCTAAAAGAACGGCATCAGGTATTTTAGTACAACTTGTTAGATCGGAAAATCCGATCTAACAAGTTACCGAAGTTCTATTTTTATCACTAATATTGTACATCTATCAAGTGCTACCAGCAATGGGAGCCTTGAAATGGTGTGGATAGAATTGGAAAGGCCCGGCCAGTTGAGTCGGGTCATTTCTTATCAACGCTTCCTGTCCTGAGGCTTTCTATTCACTACATAGTGTACGATCAATAAGTAGAGAAAATTTATCTGCGTTTATCCCAAAACAATCTGCTTATTTTGTTCTTCGCCAGGTTGTGGCGAAGACATATGTCTTTGCTCATTAGCGTTGGCTTTTCAAATCTCCAGCTTATCATAACCACTCCCCAAAGATGAAGACAAGATATTTTGATCTTATATATTGTCTGGAAGGTGTTCGGGCTGGGGTACGCTTCAATACAGAGCAAGACATTCAGGACTATATGTATAATCAGGTTAAACCCGGTGAGGATTCACGGTTTGAACTGAGGTCAGATCTTACGTATGCTCGCGTTTATCATAATATCAGGCCGGGTTATAAAGAAGAAGCAACCCTTCTGTTTGTCGTCAGTAATGGACAGATCATCCAACAATTGAGTCCTGACCAGGCTGAACGGCTTCAGTAATCATAATTCATCTTGGTAACAGCGTTTTAACTCATCCCCCGGTTTGGTTTACCTCCTGCCGTATAGGCGACTAGTCTGGTCATGAGAAAGCCTGACGATAATGGCCAGGCTTTCTCACAATCTACTATTACATTGCGTCATACTTTTGACGCGTAAAGGAAGTCTGGTCACAGCATTTTAAAGGAGCAATTCGTGTAGTATGTCAGAATATTAAACAATACAAAGAACCTACCGCCGGTATTCATTCCTGCCGAATTATGCATTCAGGGCGGCAATAACTGACAGAACAGTTTGTTCCAATAACAACTTACTGTAACCCATCCACTTTCACATCGATCCGGCCACGGGCGTTCACAACAGCCAGTAAAGAGGTGGGAGTCAAATAAACCTGATCAGGTTTTATTTCATCGATCCGGCCATTCACCACAACGCCTTTTGCCAGTTGGTTATTCTTGAGCTTATCCTGAAGTAGTTTCTGCATCTCGGCAATCTGCGAACCTACCGGAATTGTAAGCTGCTTTTCCAGCGTTCGGGCAAACGTGCCTTTCAGGAGCCAGCTGGCTGATTGCTGAAGTATATTTTTCGTATCCAGATCGTAGGCAAGATCTTTTAGAGAAATAGTCTGGCTCCTGGCATCATAATAGGGTCGGCCACGGAGGTAAATGTCCCCATTGATTGTTCCTTTCAGTCCTGCTTTAATAATAAGATTCTCATTCTGCCCATACATTTCCATACTGGTTATGGTGATGGTATACCGATTTTCACTGAACGAAAAACTCTTCCCGACAAACTCGTCCGCTACGATTCTGGCAGCTTCCTGATAGCTGGCTTCGCTGAGCAGACCAATTTGAAAATCATCCTTGACCTGCGACACAACCGTTAGGTCGGGAAGCGACACTGCCGGACGAATGTCTGGGCGAGCACCCGTCGTTGTCAGCGTAAACCCTTCTATGCCAATAGTAGCCCGAATGGTACGGCCTTCGAAACGGAGAGGAGTAATCAGCACCCGCTTCGGAACAACCTGTAAGTAGGTGCGGTATTTTTCGGAGATCAGGTAGGGCTCACGCAATGTATTCCAGGCTTTCAGAACGGGCGTTCGGAGATCAACATTACGGCGAATCTGCTGATCCAATGTCTTGGTGATCGTTCCCAGATTTTTGTCGATCAGTCGCCCAACGATGTTTGTTATCGGAATATTGACACCAACAACGCTTACCGTTGGCCGACGCACCCAACCATAACCGTCGGCCTGCGTTTGGGTATGTACCGTCCAATCATGGTCAAGGTCGAACTTCGTCTTAAACCGAAGGTCAATCTCAAATTCTGTTTCTTTATACTGCGTAAAACCCAGTACAGATACACCGGCTTTTGCCCAGATTCGTAAGGGAACTGTGAAATGAAAAAGGCTATCCTGCGCGTTAACGATAATGGTGCCGCGCTTCCAGACCTTCGTCATAAAATTATCGTTATTGTTGTCTTCCAGGCTATTGTCTTCATAGATCACGCCATTGACCTGAGCATTTATTTGCCGCTCAATGTCTCCCAGCGCAATGGAGACAGGAACATGCACGGTAGACAGAAAGCGATCGTTACGGACTTCCATTTCGGTGGTGTTATAGGCTTCTTTGGGCGCTTGTGGATTCAGACGTTTTTGGGATGGCTGACAACTCAGCATCAACCAGCCAAACGCCAGATAAACCACGAGAATACGACTCATAGCAGGTAGTTGATTTCGGGGCTAAGTTACATCAATTGGTCGCTTTTCGCTGTTTACGCTGAGTAGATTAATGGCAAATCGTGGGTTTTAGAAAGATGTTTTCCTAAAACCTGGCCAACGCTGGCCCTCCTGTTAATCATGACACAAATCAAGAAAATCAATTTACCCGAAACCGACATTCCGGAGAACTGGTACAACATTGTGGCCGATATGCCCAACAAACCACTCCCACCGCTGCATCCGGGCACTCACGAGCCTATTGGCCCTGAAATGCTCGCTCCGTTGTTTCCAATGGAATTAATTAAGCAGGAAGTATCGACAGATAGGTGGGTAGGGATACCGGAAGAAGTTCGAGAGATTTACAAAATATGGCGACCAACGCCGTTGTTCCGTGCCACTGGACTCGAAAAATTGCTCGATACTCCCGCCAAAATCTATTACAAATACGAAGGTGTTAGCCCGGCCGGATCGCATAAGCCGAATACGGCAGTTCCTCAGGCTTTTTACAACAAACAGGCTGGTGTTCAGCGCATCACGACCGAAACGGGCGCGGGTCAATGGGGCAGTGCGCTGAGTTTTGCCTGTCAGTTGTTCGGTATCGAATGCGAAGTATATATGGTTCGGGCCAGTTATGAAGGGAAGCCTTACCGAAAAATCATGATGAATACATGGGGAGCCAAGGTGTATCCGTCTCCCTCGGAGCGTACAGCATCGGGTCGGCAGATTCTGGCGAGGGACCCGCAATCGCCCGGTAGCCTGGGAATCGCCATTTCTGAAGCGGTCGAGCTGGCCATGCTGGACGAACATACCAAATATGCCCTCGGTTCGGTACTGAACCATGTACTCATGCATCAAACGGTTATTGGTCTGGAGGCTATCAAGCAACTGGAAATCGCCGGTGACTTCCCCGATATTGTTGTCGCTCCGTTTGGGGGCGGCTCCAATTTTGCCGGTATTGCTTTCCCGTTTCTGCGCTATAACCTGACTGCCGGTAAACAGATTCGCTGTATTGCTGCCGAACCAGCTTCCTGTCCCAAACTAACGCGCGGTGTGTTCCGCTATGATCTGGGCGATACAATCGGTATGACGCCCCTGCTACCCATGTATACGCTGGGGCACAACTTCATTCCGGCACCTATTCATGCAGGCGGGTTGCGTTACCACGGCGCGGGCGCCATTGTAAGCCAGTTACTGAAAGACGGGCTCATTGAAGCACAGGCATTCAAGCAGTTAGAATGTTTCGACGCTGGCATTCAGTTTGCCCGAACAGAAGGTATTATTCCGGCTCCCGAAGCAACTCATGCCATTGCCACGGTCATTCGGGAAGCCAAACAGGCTAAAGTGGAAGGAAAGGCTAAAACAATTCTGTTCAACCTATGCGGTCATGGTCACTTCGACATGAGCGCTTACGAACAATACCTGAGCGGCAAACTGGTTGAACACGAGGTCACTTCGGAGGAAATTCAGGCATCGCTGGCTGAACTGGACACACCGCTCATTGCCTAGTTTAGTATAGCCAACAGCAGGCCGGATAACCAGACGCCTGCTGTTGGCTACTCCAACTATTTAATTGTCACTTTGGTAGCCCCATACCCAAACTTCTGTTTCTGGGCATCTTCAAAGAATTTCACGTTGGGGTGTTTGCCCAATCGTTTATGGAGTTCTGTCCGCAGGGCTCCACTCCCAACACCGTGAATAAACGTGATGTCGTGCATACCGCTGGCAATGGCATTTTCAAGCGATTTATCAAACGTATCGAGTTGAAGTGTCAATAGATCAGCGGGTGTACGCTTACCAGTACCGTTGGGTAACAACGCTTCTGTATGCAGGTCGACAACCGACGATGGGCGCTCAATCGATAGTCCGGCCGATTCGGATTTGGACTTAAGCATTTCCGCTTTTAAATCTTCGGGCCGAATCGTGGTTGGGCGGGAATGCGTACCTGCCGTACGGTTACTCGACGGGGCAGCTGACGACGGCTCGGTTGGCGTTGCGGCTTCAACATCCAGTTGCGTCTGAAAGCCGGATTGATTCAGTACGGGAACCGTGGTTTTATTTTTGAAGAATGTAGCTGCCCGTGCCTTAAATCGCTTCACCAGTGGCGCTCGCAGCGATGCCTTTCCAGCCCGAAACCAAAGTCCCTGAACGACAAAAGTCGGCCATTCTTCGAATTTGGCGTGTGCGTAAAGGTCATTCATTTTTTGCTGTGCCTTGGGTTTCAATACGCCACTTTGGAGGCCACGATACTGTACTCCTCCCCCACTGGCCGCCGATTCCTCGCCTAATGTATAGGGAAACTCCCAATCCGTGTTGTTGATCAGGTGAAGCGTGTATTCACGGTCATTGACGGGTATGAATGCCAGATAAATGCCCTGATTAGACAGAATGGCGGGAGCCGATGGAGCCACCGTTTTCTGCGGTTCGTAAATACTGGTCTTTAAAAGTCGGTCGGCCTCCAGGGGCGAAACCAGAACCAGTTCCGATCGCATAACGGGAATCCGAAAACCATCTTCAATCTCAATTTCAATCATGTTGCCGGGCAGAAACCGCGACACGACACCCTGTTCTTTTGCCCGAAGTAGTCGGACTTTATCGCCAATATTCATAATTACTTAGTCAATTTCCAGAATATTTGCTTTGAGCCGTGCCACGGTTACCTGGGCAGAGCACATGAACCGTGGCACGGCTCAAAACAAATGTTCTATTTTTTCAAATGTACAACGTTGATCTTTTGTTTAAACACAGTCGTCACGAGATCACACAGAAAATAATCAGGTGCTGCGCTCAGTTCGCCAGATAGCGTCTCTCTAATGAAACAAATTTCTATGTCCACTATGTTCGTTAATTTTGCCCGGTTTATACCCACCGCTTTATGCCAGCTACCGTAAACGAAAAACTTGACCTTGCCACTAATTTCGTCCTGCATACGAATCGAAATATTTTTCTGACCGGCAAAGCCGGAACGGGCAAGACAACGTTTTTACACCAGATTAAACAGTCGAACGCAAAACGGCTGGCCGTTGTGGCTCCTACGGGCGTAGCCGCAATCAATGCCGGGGGCGTTACCATTCATTCACTATTTCAGCTTCCATTCGGTCCGCTTATACCGGGATCTACCCAGAGGGACAATCGAAAATTTAATCGCGAGAAAATCAACCTGCTCCGTACGCTCGATCTGCTCGTTATCGACGAAATCAGTATGGTTCGGGCCGATGTGCTCGACGGGATCGACGAAGTGCTCCGGCGGTATCGCTATAATTCGGAACCATTCGGGGGGGTGCAGTTACTGCTCATTGGCGATATGCAGCAGTTACCACCCGTTATCCGCGACGACGACTGGGCGCTTCTGAGACCACATTACGAAACAGGCTATTTTTTCGGCAGCAAAGCCCTTCAAAAAACACCCTATGTTTCCATTGAACTGACGCATATTTACCGCCAGGCCGACCAGCGTTTTATCGATATTCTGAACAGCATTCGGGAGAAAACCGTAACACAGAGGCAATTAGACGAACTCAATCAGCAGTACATTCCTAATTTTCAGCCCAGCGACGACGAAGGCTACATCACGCTATCGACACACAACACAACCGCGCAGCAGATCAATAGCCAAAAATTAGCGGCTTTAAAAACCAAACTCCATTCATTTACAGCCTCCGTTGAAGGTGATTTTCCATCCCACGCTTATCCAACTGAAGCCGAACTCGATCTGAAGGTAGGCGCTCAGGTGATGTTTATTAAAAACGACATCTCCCGCGACAAGCTGTATTATAACGGCAAAATCGGTCAGGTGACGGATATGGACGAAGGCGTTATTTATGTACGAAGCCAGCAGGACGGTGAAGAAATTGCCGTTTATCCTGCCGAATGGACCAATGTTCGCTATAGCCTCGATCCGGAAACGAAGGAAATAAAAGCGGAACCTATCGGAAAGTTTATCCAATTTCCGCTGAAACTTGCCTGGGCCATTACGATTCACAAAAGCCAGGGGCTAACGTTCGAGAAGGCGATTATTGATGCTTCGGGGGCCTTTGCACACGGTCAGGTTTATGTGGCACTGAGCCGCTGCAAAAGCCTGGACGGTCTGGTATTGCGCACTCCGATACCGTCGCACAGCATTAAAACGGAGCAAATGCTGGAAGATTTTCATGAGCAGGTTCAGCAGCAAACACCAACCGAACAACACCTTCTGGAGTCCAAACGAACGAATCAGGAACAATTGTTACGAGAGTTATTCTCCTTTGAACGGGCAAACTCACTGATTTATCGCTGTCGGCGGGTGGTTAACCAACACCTCGACAGCTTTCCGGAAGAACTACAGTCGGGGCTTGCCCAACTTGCCGACGCCTTACACGGAAAAGCACGAGACATTGCGAACCGGTTTCAGAAACAGCTCCCTGCTTATTTTTCAAATGAGGTGTTGCCCGAAGCCAACGAATCATTGCAGGACCGTGTCCGTAAAGCAAGTGCGTATTTTCAGACTGTTTTGGCCGATGAATTACTGCCGATTATCTATCGGTGCCCGACCGACTGCGACAATAAACAAGTTCGCGAAAGTATGCTGGAAATTCTGGATGAACTGGAAAAAGAGTTATTCAGCAAGCTCCGCAGTTTCGAGAGTAATCGCGATAAGTTTGATGCACTGGTCTACCTACAGGCACGCAATCGGGCCGAACTCGATTTTATGCCCGAACGGCGAAAAATTGAACCCCAACCGACAGAGACAGCCTCTGATAGCCCGGCCCGGGGAGGATTATATGGCGCGTTGATGAAGTGGCGTAACGATATGGCTGGCGAACACAATACATCCGGTTATATGGTGTTGCCTCAAAAAACTGTAGCAGAACTGGCTCGCCTTCGGCCCACAAGTACCGATGAACTACTGGCTATTAAAGGGTTTGGCAAAACGAAAGTGAAACAGGTTGGAGCCGATATTCTGGCTATTATCCAGACATATGCCGATCGGAGCGAAACTGCGGCAAAACTCCGGCAGGCGGCTAAAACACCGAAACTCAAAGAACCCAAAGAGCCTAAAATACCGTCGATCACCGTTACACTAACGCTATTTCAATCGGGCAAAAGCATCGCCGATATTGCAACAGAACGTAGCTTATCAGTGGGAACCGTTGAAGGTCATCTGGCCAAATGCATCAGCTCTGGCGACCTTTCTGTTGAGGATGTTCTGCCAGCTGCCCGGATCAGGGCCATCCGGTCTTACTATGAAACCAATGAACCCGAAAGCTTGAGTGAAGCTCTACAAGCCATTGGCAATGGGGTGACTTACAACGAAATTCGGTTTGTTCGAAACGCAATGCAGGTGGATCAGAGAGTGGCAGAAGACGAATAATAGGCAGACTAAACGTTTCAGTCTCTTTGGCCAACGACCATTTTATTTTGGTATTGGGCGTGTAGTTACTATTTATTGATCGACAATAATTGTCGATCCAAGCAGAATAACTGGCAAGCGAGTACGTCTATTTATCGGCTTCCGCTAAATGGTTGAAAAGATCGACAAACTGACTGAAGTACGGGTGTTTCTTGCATAGAATACCAGAGAGAAGGGTAAACTGGTCGCCATCAGGAAGGCGAGCGTCCATTTTAATGAAATCGGCGGTATTATTTTTGTAATACCAGCTGGCAAATTTTCGGAATCGTGCTTCCTGTCGCCCGTCGGAGCTATCGCAGATATAAACGATAATATGCTCTTTCGGGCGAAAAAAATTGTAGAAAATAGCCTGGATGGTCAGTTCAGTAAGTGGGTCAGCAGGTATTTGATTGCCGGTTGGATTGTCTGCCACAGCAATTATCATCTCAAAGGCATTGACTGTTTGTTCTACGTAATCGACGAACAAATAAGCTGACGGTACAAATTTAATCTCATAGCCAATATCGGTATTCGTTGTAAAGGCATACCTATTGTAATCCCCTCCAATCCAAACAAATTTGTAGCTACTACTTGGCCCGTCTTTCGGCATTTTCCTGCCTTAATTGTTGAAATATAGCCCGGTACTCCGGATCATTCAGGTATCGTTCCTTTGCTTCTCGCTGCGCCTGTTCTTTCACTTCCACGAGTTTGCGGATTTTTTCGCGGGCAGTCATTGGCTTCGATGGCGTTTCCATTGTCATTGCAGGTTTAAAGACGAATAAAAAGAGCCTAAGTCTCCACGGTCAAGCAGAAAACATTGATTTTCAACAAAAAAGTTTTGCAATACCAGTTTTGTACCTTTGACTGGTATCAATAACCCCCATAAAATTTCCTCAATCCCCACTCAATCGCAGCAAGCGTTAGAACGACGAAGAAAAGCCACCGCCAGTTGATGATTTCATTCATCTCTTCGGTACTGGTTAATCGGGCTGGACGCGAACGCGAAGTCAGATTACGAACGAGGTCGTCTACGGCAGCCGGACCGTAAAACTTCCCGCCTGTTTGCTGCGCCAACTGACGAAGCATGCCGTGATCGGCTGTTGTGTTAAGCGCTTCAAGTTGAAGGTCGCGCACAACAAACTGGCCTGACGACTGTTCAGACCGATTATTGATGGTTACACTGCCCTTAAAACGATAGGCGCCTTCGGGTAGCCGACTGATCTCGAATCGGCTATTGGCTGCTGTTGGTGTATAATTGTAGGACCGGGTCAGGTTTTTTTCGTCAGTTATTTCTAGCCGGACCGGGCTGTCGAATAACCGTTCGTAGATGTCGTTGTAGAGTTCAGTCTCAAAGATGACTTTTTCGCCCGCAATAAATTCATTCCGGATTGGATAAACGCGGAGCTTACGCCGGTCTTCCTTAACCGAAATCAATTGGATTACTTTCTGAACCAGCTCGTCAACAACTTCCTGTTTGTCGGTCAGTGCATACTCTTCCAGTCGCCACGACCACAATCCTTCGCCCGCCAAAACCGCCGTTTTACGGGGTGCCGTAACGTTCAGTGCTAATAACGGCTTTGTCGTACGAACGCTCCCGACCTGTTGCCACAAAACAACCTCGCTACCGGGTTGTAGCCGAAACTCACCGTAGGGAACAGACATGGGCGGAAGCTTGCTCAAAAGCTCAAGCTTGGCCGGATCCAGGTTTAACTGTTTAAAATCATTGTTAAAAACACCTGTCACCTTGTCACTCTGATTCGGCTGAGCCACAACCTGCATAACAGGATTTGAGGTATTAAATGGCCCCAGTGATGACTGGTTTCCTAAAATGAACAGGACTGGTGTATTTTTAGCCAGGTATTTTTGAACCAATGCATTGCCCACGCCCCCATTGTCGGGAATTTGATGCAGAATAATCAGATCGTAGGTTTTATCGGCTGGAGGAGTAGCCTCATTGGCCGTTCCGGTTAAAATACGGACGTCCAGTTCATAGTTCTGATTACGTTCCAGAATATTGCGTAACGCCTTCACATCAGGATGAGGGGCCAAAGCCAATAGCAATACTTTTTCTTTTCCGTCAATAACGTCCAGGTAAACGTCCTGCCGGTTATTTCGAGTACTGAATTCGCCCGGCTGTGGCAATACCTCAACCACATAATGCTGTACTCCTTTTTGGGTGGCCGTGGCCTGAAATGTCAGTTGGTTAAACGTATCGTTCTTACCGAAATTGATGGATTGGCGTCCCAGCTCGCGGCCATTTTGCCGCAATACAACTGTTGCACTTCGCCCCTGAAACCCATTACTAACAATTTCGGCCTGGACCGGAAACTGATTGCCCAGATAGGCAATCCGGTTCGCAACAATACCTTTAAGCTGGATGTCTTTCTTGGCGATTGTATCCCCTAAACCGACCGTCTGAACGGCGAACGGATAATCCCCAAAGGTTGGCGATACGCCCTGATTAAAAATACCATCCGACACCAGAACGACATCGGTCAGATTACGTCCTTCGTAATCTGACCGAATGCCCGATAACAGGCCCGACAGATTGGATGTACGCTGGGTAAACGGAATTTGGGTAAGATCAACGTCGGTGATGGTATCGCCAAATGTACGCACAGCTACATCCAGGCCTTTATCGGTGAGTTGTTGCCTCAGAGTTTGCAGACTTGTCAGCGCCCGGTTCAAAGCGGGCCGTCCTGATGCGACAATCGACTCGGAGTTATCCACCGCCAGCACAACTTTAGGCTTCTCGGTGATTGTTTTCAAACTTCGGATAAGGGGATTCAGCAGCAGAAAGCATAGAAAACTTACAACCACAAACCGCAACGCAGCCAGGCCATATGTTGTCCGCTTATCGAAACCACCAAGGGCTGCTCCACTCCCGGCAAGGCGCGGAAGCGGTTGATACATAGCAAACGCGTAGACCGCTCCTACGAGCAGGCACACTAAAATCCACCAGGGCGAAGTTTGAAAAATAACGTCAGAGCGCACGTTGTAAAAGTTTACAGTCTACAGCTTACAGTTTACGGTTGCCTTTCCAATAGCGATGCTTTAACCAGCCGAAGGAACTGAAAACTATAAACTGAGAACATTTTAAGTAAGCATTCCTCCATCCACTTGCAGCACCTGACCAGTGATGTAGCGTGAAAGGTCGGAAGCTAAGAATATGGCGCAATCAGCTACCTCGTCGGGTTGTCCTCCGCGTTTCATCGGTATTTGCTGCTTCCATTCTTCAATAGCTTTCTCATTTATTTCGCCGGTCATCTCGGTCTCAATAAAACCCGGCGCAATGGCATTGGATCGAATATTCCGTGACCCTAATTCTAGGGCAACCGACTTGGTAAAGCCAATGATTCCTGCTTTTGAGGCCGCATAATTCGCCTGACCCGCGTTGCCGCGAATACCAACCACCGATGTCAGATTGATAATCGAGCCAGACTTGGCCTTCATCATTGGTTTGATAGCGGCTTTAGTCAGATTGAAGACTGACTTTAAGTTAACGTTGATTACGCTATCCCATTGTTCCTCCGACATGCGCATCAACAATCCATCTTTCGTAATGCCCGCATTGTTGATCAGAACATCAAGTTTACCGAAGTCGGCCACAACCTGATTGATGAGTTCTTCCGCTGCTTTGTGGTCCGATGCATCCGAACGATAGCCTTTTGCCTCTCCACCAAAAGCCCGGAGTTCATTTTCCAGCGCCTGGCCTTTTTCAACACTAGACAAATACGTGAACGCTACGGTAGCACCTTCCTGCGCAAATTTGAGAGCCATAGCCCGCCCGATGCCGCGCGACGCACCAGTAATTAACGCAACTTTTCCTTTCAGTAAATCCATTAGTTAGTCAAAAACCCGACCGGCAAGATGAGCGGGTCGTTAATAAAAAACAAGAAGAGCCAAAAATAGTAGTTTGAGCGGAAACGGCAAGGTTGATGAGCGGTTTTGGTTTGGTAAATAAGTGTGTTACTTTGTCAGAAATTAAGTAGTGCTTATGTCGCTCCGTATCCTACTCCCTTTATTGCTCTCTGCGTCGGTCGCTACCGCACAGAAAATCCATGCCCATAACGACTACGCTCAGCCTAAACCATTCGTAGCTGCCTACGAACAACGTGCCGACTTTATTGAAGCCGACATCTGGTTGCAGGGTGATAAATTAGTTGTTTCGCATGAAAAGCCAGCTGGCAATGCCCCAACGCTGGATTCATTGTACATAAAGCCCATTTCGAAACTATTCAACCAATATAAGACCAAAGTAAGTCCCGACCGGGATTACACATTTGGTTTGGTGGTTGATGTAAAAGACAGCCCGGCAGACATACTACCGAAACTGATTACGCTCCTACAGGAGAATCTGGCATCGTTCAATAGAACCGCGAATACAAAGGCCATTCAGGTCATCGTTAGCGGCAATCGCCCTAAAATCGAAAACTACCTCGATTATCCACTTCTGATCCAGTTCGATGGTCGCCCGAGCGAAGTCTATGATGAAGAAACACTGCAACGGGTAGCCATGATCAGCGATAATTTCCGGCTTTACTCCCGTTGGGATGGCATGGGTGATATACCCGATGCGGACCGCGAAAAACTGAAGCGCGTTATCAAGCGGGCACACAGCGACAACAAACCGATCCGCTTCTGGGCCATTCCCGACACACCCAATGCCTGGAAGCAATTGAAAAAGTTAGGCATCGATATAATTAATACCGATAAAGTAGCCGAAGCCGTTCAGGCTATGCGGTAACGATTACCTGCTTTATAATTTAGGTCAGGAATCGCTCCTGAAAAGCATTATAGCCGAACAGCATTGTTCGGCTTTTTTCGTTCCTGAGCCACGAACGGGTTATTATTTTTAAAGCTGTAGATTTTCCACGGATTCCATACAAATAGATAACAGTAAACATGATGACTTCCCTCCTTTTAGAAATATCAACGTCAAGTTGGCTTTCCTAAAAAACCTCTTTCCTTTCCGATGGATATTCCTCAACTAAAAAAGGCTCCCCTTGTCTATGATGTCGTCATTGTCGGTTCTGGCGCGGGGGGTGGCATGGCCGCTTATACGCTAGCCAAAGCAGGCGCTAAAGTTGCCCTGCTCGAAGCTGGTGGCTATTATGACCCTGCCGATCCAAAATACATTACCCAACTGAAATGGCCCTGGGAATCACCCCGACGTGGGGCTAGTACAGCCGCTCGTTCGGGTGGCGATTTCGATGCAGCCTGGGGCGGATGGGATATCGACGGAGAGCCGTATTCGTCTAAGCCAGGCACCGAGTTTCACTGGTTCCGTTCCCGGATGCTTGGTGGACGTACGAACCACTGGGGGCGGATCTCGCTCCGGTTCGGCCCCGACGATTTCCGGCGTCGCTCCTTAACGGGTGTTGGCGATGACTGGCCCATCGGCTATGATGATCTTAAACCTTTCTATGACCGGGTTGACAAATTAATTGGTGTCTTCGGTTCGATCGAGAACCTTCCGAATGAACCAGACGGAATTTTTCTGCCGCCACCAAAACCCCGTCTGCACGAGCTGATGATTCGGAAGGGTGCCAAAAGTATCGGCATTCCTGTAATTCCATCACGGCTTAGCATTCTGACCAAACCCATCAATAAAGAACGAGGTCAGTGTTTCTATTGCCATCAGTGCAACCGGGGTTGCCAGGCTTATGCCGATTTTTCGTCATCGTCAGTTCTTTGTATTCCGGCGGTTAAAACGGGCAACGTAACACTGATCAACGGGGCTATGGCTCGTGAGGTTCTTACCGATCCGCAAACCGGACTGGCAACGGGCGTTAGCTACGTAGACACCCGTACACTGGAAGAGATTACCATTCGGGCAAAGGCTGTTATGCTCGGAGCTAGTACCTGCGAATCAGCCCGGATTCTGCTCAACTCCAAATCGGCTCGCTTTCCGAACGGCCTGGCTAATTCGAGTGGCGTTGTCGGGAAATACCTTAATGATTCGACCGGAGCCAGTCGCTCGGCGTTTGTACCGGCTTTGATGGATCGCAAACGCTACAACGAAGATGGCGTTGGGGGCATGCACGTCTTCACACCGTGGTGGCTCGACAACCGCAAGCTTGACTTCCCACGTGGTTACCACATCGAGTATGGTGGCGGAATGGGCATGCCAGGCTACGGCTTTGGCGGAGGGGTTGAAGCACTTAATGGTATGATTCCCGGCCGCGACGGCAAAACGAAACCGGGCGGTGGCTATGGCAAAGGGCTAAAAGATGATTATCGCCGATTCTACGGTGCTTATATTGGTATGTCAGGTCGGGGTGAACCGGTTCCACTTGAAAGTAACTATTGCGAAATTGATCCGAATGCGGTGGACAAATACGGGATTCCTGTTTTGCGCTTCCACTACAAATGGTCAGATTATGAGGTGAAGCAGGCCAAACACATGCAGGATACCTTCGAAGAAATCATTCATTCGATGGGTGGTATTGCGCTTGGTCCTAAACCTGGTCCTGATTCTGCACACGGTTACGGCCTGGCTGCACCCGGCCGAATCATTCATGAAGTAGGTACGGTCCGCATGGGCAATGACCCACAGAAATCAGCTCTGAATAAGTATCAGCAGGCTCATGACGTAAAAAATCTGTTTGTTATCGATGCTGCTCCATTTGTTTCGCAGGGCGACAAAAACGTAACCTGGACCATTCTGGCCAGTTCCATGCGAACATCAGAATATTTGATTGATCAGGTCAAGCAGAAAAACATATAATTTATAGCGCACCAGAAATTGTGCGCTATAAACAAAAAAAGCCTGCCAATTTTGAATTGGCAGGCTTTTTAGTATGTAATGAGGGTTACTCAACCACAGCTTCAGGCTTTTTTACCGTAATGGTTAAGACATCGCCTTCGCCACTATAGTCAGCCAGAATCGTATCGCCCTCTTTTAGTTCTCCTTTCAGAATTTCTTCTGCAACGGGGTCTTCAAGGTAACGCTGGATAGCGCGGCTTAGCGGACGAGCACCGTATTGTGGATCATATCCTTTCTCGGACAGGAAGTCTTTTGCCTTTTCAGTCAGTTCAACCGTGTAACCAAGGTTGGTTACACGACCCAGGAGTTTGCCCAACATCAGGTCAATGATTTTGTGAATGTCTTCGCGTTGCAGCGAGTTAAACACAATTACATCGTCCAGACGGTTGAGGAATTCAGGTGAGAACGCTTTACGCAGTGCACTCTGAATTGTACTCTTCATCAGATCGTCCTGCGATTCAGCCGACTTGCGGGTAGCAAAACCAATACCAGCCCCGAAATCTTTCAGGTCACGAACCCCAATGTTGGAGGTCATGATTATGATTGTATTCCGGAAATCTACGCGACGACCCAGACCATCGGTCAGGATACCATCGTCTAGCACTTGCAACAGAATGTTAAATACATCTGGGTGTGCTTTTTCGATTTCATCCAACAGCACAACGCTGTATGGTTTCCGGCGGATTTTTTCGGTCAACTGACCACCTTCTTCATAACCTACGTAGCCCGGAGGTGCACCAACTAATCGGCTTACACTGAATTTCTCCATGTATTCCGACATATCGATCCGCACCAGCGCGTCGTCCTTATCGAAGAGGTAGGTAGCCAGCACTTTGGCAAGCTCGGTCTTACCTACGCCCGTTGGGCCCAGGAAGATGAACGAACCAATCGGTTTCTTCGGATCTTTCAGACCAACCCGTGTCCGCTGGATCGCTTTCACCAGTTTATCGATTGCCGACTGCTGACCAATTACACGACCTTTTAGCTCCTCGCCCATGTTGACGAGTTTCTTGCCTTCGTCGTTGGATACACTGGTTACCGGAATTCCGGTCATCATAGCAACGACCTCGGCAACACTTTCTTCGTTGACCGTGTAACGACGCTTCTTCGTATCCTCTTCCCATGCCTGTTTAGCACGGTCGAGCTGATCGATCAGGCGTTTTTCCTTGTCACGAAGCTGAGCGGCTTCTTCGTATTTCTGGCTCTTAACAACCTGATTTTTCTCTTTCTTGATATTCTCAATTTGCTCTTCAAGCTTAAGAATATCTTCGGGAACCGTGATGTTCGAGATGTGTACCCGAGCACCTACTTCGTCCAGTACATCAATAGCTTTATCGGGCAGGAACCGATCAGAAATATACCGTTCTGACAGTTTCACAGCAGCCTCAATTGCTTCTTTAGTATAGGTAACGTGGTGGTGATCTTCGTATTTATCCTTGATGTTGTTCAGGATTTCGATCGTTTCATCGATCGAGGTCGCATCGACCATAACCATCTGGAAACGACGGGCTAAAGCACCATCTTTCTCGATATACTGCCGATACTCATCAAGCGTGGTTGCGCCAATGCATTGAATGTCACCCCGCGCCAGCGCTGGTTTGAACATATTCGAGGCATCCAGCGAACCCGATGCACCGCCTGCACCAACAATGGTGTGCAACTCATCGATAAACAGAATGACTTCTGGTGACTTCTCCAGTTCATTCATTACAGCCTTCATGCGCTCTTCGAACTGACCGCGATATTTCGTGCCAGCAACGAGCGATGCAAGGTCAAGTGTAACGACACGCTTACCGAACAACACCCGCGATACTTTCTTCTGCACAATGCGCAGGGCAAGTCCCTCGGCAATAGCCGTCTTACCAACGCCTGGCTCACCGATCAGGATCGGGTTGTTTTTCTTCCGGCGGCTCAGGATCTGGGCCACACGCTCAATTTCTTTTTCACGACCCACGATAGGATCCAGCTTGCCGACTTCTGCAAGTTTGGTCAAATCCCGGCCGAAATTGTCAAGAACAGGAGTTCTCGATTTTTCTGAGCCTTTGGGATCTTTGCCCGAACCAGAGCTGCCGCCACCGCCGAACATGCCCCGATCGTTGTCGTCGTCGTCGGTTTCGGGGCCCATCACTGGACGGCTTCCCGAAGACTGATATTCGAGCATTTCCTTAATGACTTCGTAATTAACATTAAACTTGTTCAGAATCTGCGTAGCGACATTGTCTTCATCACGCAGAATCGATAGCAACAAATGCTCCGTTCCAATGAGCGGGCTTTTGAAAATTTTTGCTTCCAGGTACGTGATTTTCAGGGTCTTTTCCGACTGACGGGTCAGCGGAATGTTGGCCAGATTTTTCACATTGTTGGTTGCGGTTCCTTTCGTTGCCTGTTCGATCGTGACCCGGAGTTCGTCGAGTGAGATACCGAGTTTTTTCAGTAGACCAACGGCCACACCCTCTCCCTCACGAATCATGCCTAGCAGCAGATGTTCGGTTCCAATGTAGTCGTGGCCTAAGCGTAAGGCTTCCTCCCGACTCAGCGTGATGACTTCCTTGACGCGGTTTGAGAATTTTGCTTCCATTCGCTTGGGGTCTCCTTAGGTAAGCGTATACTGGCTTAACGAAGAGTTTTAAGGATTTGTTCACTCCTGCCAGCGAGCCAGTTTTACAGTTATCGGTACGTACGCTTTCAGGTAAAATACTGCATATATAACGCCTGAAACCAGTAAATCATTTCAAACTTAAAAACTCCGTCGCCAGTGGTCCCTGGCAGAATAATAGGTCTATAATACTCAGATTTGGTACAAAATCAAAGCCAAAGTTCTGCTGATAGGGTATCGGTTTGTAGAATACATACGATTCTGACCTATTTCGCGGATTTATCATCGAACGAGCGTCAAATAGGCTGGCCACCGAAGGCTTTTCATAGCAATTTGTCAGGTTCACCGTCTTGGTTATCCCAAGTAGTTTCAGACAAATTGTCAGCAGCTCGCTATTCAAATCAAACAAAAACGTCCAGTTTTTCTGGTAAATCCGTTCAAACTCGGGCGCATAGTACTCAAAAAACGGTGCTTTACTATAAGCTGCCTGAAGGCTCCGCCAGTGATGCTTTTGCCAGGACTGTCCATTATCCACCTGGAGATCCCGAATCGGGTGATGATGGGTTCCCTGTTGTACGGGCACTGTAAGGGCATCTACTTTATTTGCCGTCAGAACGTAGCAGCGATTTCTGTAACTTTGCTTCTGGTAATGCTCATGAGCCTCTAACCGCACTCGCTGAAATTGCAATAACCCTGACACATAGTCCAGACAAGGCAAATAGTGTAATTCAACGAGTAACTCGGTCGGATCAGGCTGCGGTTGGTACTTTTCCAATAACAACAAACGTATCCGTTCACAAGTAAGGCAAAAAATCAATACCACCAACTGATTTTGTATATTTTTAATTTTTCGGGTATCAGCGAAGCAAAATCATCGTTTTGACTTCAGATTTCCTACCAATTACAGAATGATTTTCTTTCGTTTATTGTCACGGCTGCCGCTAGGATTGCTTTATGGCCTTGCCGACTTCCTGTACTTTCTGTTACTGCACGTCGTTCGCTATCGGCGTAAGGTCGTCATTGAGAATCTTCAGTTATCATTCCCGGAAAAATCACCCTCGGAAATCCACCGAATAGCCAGAGGATTTTATCGAAACTTAACGGATTTGATTGTTGAAACCATTAAAATGCCTACCCTCCCAGCGGAGGAGTTACGGCAGAGGGTTCGGTTTACGAATGCTGACCTGGTTAAAGAGCAGTTGCGATCGGGCCAGGCTGTGATCGGAATGGCTTCTCATAGTAGCAATTGGGAGTGGATTCCATCGGCTTCCGTATTGAACGGCATGCCGACCGATAGCATTTATAAACAGCTAAACAGTCCTTTTTTTGAAAAATTGATGCAGTCAGTGCGGGCGAGTTTTGGCGCGGTGCCTGTTCCGATGAATACGCTCCCCCGCCGGATGGTTGCCCAGAAAGATGTTCCGCGCATTATTGCGCTCGTGGCCGATCAG
Organism: Spirosoma endbachense; assembly: GCF_010233585.1. Taxonomy (NCBI): domain Bacteria; kingdom Pseudomonadati; phylum Bacteroidota; class Cytophagia; order Cytophagales; family Cytophagaceae; genus Spirosoma; species Spirosoma endbachense. Next base: position 7,752,343 of record NZ_CP045997.1, on the reverse strand, counting down.
GTGCCGGATGTTCCTGAGCAGGCCTACTGGACGAATTTCCTGCATCGGGATACGCCATTTTATCCAGGTACTGAACGGCTGGCACGAAGTCGGGACCTGCCTGTTTTTTATACTGAACTAAGACGAATTCGCCGAGGCTACTACGAGGTAACATTTACGCTCATTGGCCAACCTCCTTACAAGGCGCTGCCGCCCGGCGCTATCATGGAAAACTACCGTGACTTACTGGAAGAAACCATCCGCAAATACCCATCCGACTGGCTTTGGTCGCACAAGCGGTGGAAACACTGGCGTGGTAAGTATGCCAAGGTTGGGGCGAAACTGGACTAGCCCTGGTTCATTACAATCAAACTACTTACCTTAAAAGTTGTAAGTCTGCCCAACTAATAGACCCTTTTAAGGTAGACCTATATACTACCAGGGCATCTCCAAAATGCAACCGTTTTGGGCATATGATATCACATAGTTCTATTGTTTCTACATAGGATAAATAAATTATATCATCACGAAACAGATAAAATTATTTTTTCCCATATTGGGCCACTTTATTTTTAGCCCAATACTTACAACTAACCTCTAACTCAAATTATTCATGAAATTACTTCTACAAGCAGGCAGAGGGTTTTTAGCCGTTGTGGTTATACTACTATGTCTATCGTCATGGAGCCAGGCTCAGGATGTCAAACAATTGGCAAAAGATGCCAAAGTTTCGCCCGATTTATACGCCATTATTTCGAATAATGGCATTCCCAATCAGGCACCCATTGGTGGCCTTCAACGGGTGAATCTGTTCAACACGGTTGGCAACACGATTGCCATTGAAGCTGCGGCCAACTCCGAACAGGAAGGGGTTGCTTTGTTACAGGTTCTCCAGTCGATGGGGCTCCAGAAAGGGCTGGTTTTCAAGCAAAAAGTATCGGGTTATCTACCAATCGACCAGTTGGGGGCTCTAAAGTCAGTTTCGGCACTGAAGTTTGCCCGCCCTTCTTATAAGCCCAGAAATAATGTTGGTTCAGTAACATCACAGGGGGATGTGGCCCTGCGCGCTGATGTGGCCCGCTCTACCTACAATGTTACGGGTGCTGGCGTAAAAGTTGGTGTTATTTCTGATTCCTATAATGCGTTAGGTGGTGCACCAGCCGGTGTAGCCTCCGGCGATTTGCCAGCTGGGGTCGAAGTGCTGGAAGACATATCTCCTGGCACCGATGAAGGGCGCGCCATGGCCGAGTTGGTTCATGACATAGCACCTGGTTCCCCAATAGCCTTTCATACGGCTTATAGTACAGAACTTAATTTTGCTCAGGGTATCCGAGATCTGGCCGCTGCCGGCTGTAAGGTCATTACGGATGATATCAGTTATTTTGCTGAGCCGTTTTTTCAGGATGGCGTGGTTGCGCAGGCGGTCGATGATGTCGTAAACAATCAGGGGGTAACTTATTTTTCGGCAGCCGCTAACTCGGGCCGTGCCTCCTATCAGGCCGCGTTCAATCCTGCTCCTTATTCTGATCCCCAATATGCAGGCGGAACCTACAGTGCCCATAATTTCGGTGGTGGCGACATAAAGCAAAGTATCACAATTCCAGGTAGAGGAGCTACAGCCATAATTAGCTTCCAGTGGGATGATCCATTCTTTTCGGTTAGTGGTGGGGCAGGCGCTCAAACCGATATGGATCTTCTTGTTTATTACAATGGAACACTTCTGGGAGATTTATCGAGTTTTGAAATAAATGTAGGTGGTGATCCGGTTGAAATCATTGGTATTCAGAACAATGGCTCTTCATCGGTTACGATTGACTTAGTACTGGTCAAATATGAAGGGCCAAACCCGTCATTGATTAAATGGGTCAACTTTGCGGATGATGTAACCATTGAGTACGACACGAAAAGTTCTACGATTGTTGGGCATGCCAACTCTACCCGTGGCATTGCGGTAGGTGCGGCACCGTTCAATTTAACACCTGCTTTCAATGGTGGGCTGACTACGGCTACCATCGAGCCCTTTTCTTCGGTAGGTGGAACACCTATTCTTTTCAACACGGCTGGTCAGCGGATAAGCCAGATCACTCGCCAGAAGCCTGAAATTACTTCAGTGGATGGCACCAACACGACATTCTTTGTCTCAGATTCGCCAAGAGATGCCGATGCGTTCCCGAACTTCTTCGGTACATCGGCCGCTGCTCCCCACGCTGCAGCCGTAGCCGCTTTGATGAAAGAAAAGGGTGGAAACAGCCTGTCGTCAAGCTCGATTCTTTCTGCGCTGGAACAGACAGCGCTGGATATGGACGATCCGTATACACCTGGCTTCGATACGGGCTTTGATTATGGGACTGGGTTTGGGTTTATTCAGGCCGATAAAGCGCTTCAGTCCATTAGTGGTTCATCGTCAGACTTCGCCATTGTTGGGACATCGAATGTTACCTGCACAACCATCTCAGTAGGACAACGCACCTTAACGTTCAACCCTATCTATGCTGGCGTGAATGGTCAACCGTTGTCGTTTTCGGTCGTGAACGAGTTAAGCCCAACTACCAATCCCGGCCCTTATACGCTTAACCTGTATACTGACAATCCGGTTATTACCCTCAAAGCTACTCAGGCCGGAACGCCTACTGAAGCTAGTTTTGTGTATAACTGGTTGGAAGCCTGCGGTAACAATACAACCCCGCCAGGAACGTTCGCTATCATTGGTGTCAATACCATCACCTGTACAGCTGTATCTCCTACACAACGGACGCTGACGTTCAATCCTAACTACGCTGGTGTGAATGGTCAGCCTTTGTCGTTTTCGGTCGTGAACGAGTTAAGCCCAACCACCAATCCCGGCCCTTATACGCTTAACCTGTATACTGACAATCCGGTCGTGACGCTCAAAGCCACGCAGGCCGGAACACCTGGTGAAGTTAGTTTCACGTATAACTGGCTGGCTGCCTGCGGAGGAGGCAGTGGTCGTTTAGGTGCCGAGTCGGGAGCCGGTTTGCAGGTGCGTGTACTGGGAAATCCGGTAAATGAAACGGCCGAAGTTGAAGTTAGGGGTGTATCCGGGCAGTCTGTACAGTTAGAATTAACAGACATTCAGGGCCGGGTAATCCAACAGCATACCATTGAAGAAGCAAAATCAATCGAGCGGTTGAGCTTACCCGTCGGTGGACGCAAGGGATTATTGCTGCTGCGTGTCGGTACGCCAACCGAGCACAAATCCATTAAACTGATGAAACAGTAAGACTAAAAATCGATTTGTAAAAGTAATCCCGCCGATCATCAGCAGCAGCAGTGATCGGCGGGATTTTTTGTCGAGTACTTATACTAATCCTTTACAAAGAATCTCGTTTTGCGGCACGCGACGAATCGCGTTTAGCTTTTACCTTATCGACTTCATCCGTAACGGCATCACCCACTTTCCGGGCACCAGTGCCTATGGCTTCACCCGCTACTTTTGCTTTCCGCTTTGCTCCCTGACCCGCTTCGGTAGCCGTTTCGCCAATGCTCTGGCCCGTATTCTTCATATCCTCCTTCAGGCGGGCTTTCCGTTCAGCCTTTTCCTGCCGACGCATTTCTTTCTTACTCATCGCAGTAGTGTCCTGCGCATAAGCCCCCACAGTCAACATCAAAACGAGTGCAAACACACTCAATAATTTAGTTTTCATAACGTATGTTTTATGTAAATGACAAGTTGTATTTCAGTTCGTTCGTAAAGATTACGTTCTTCAAACAGTTAGTCATGTTTCGTAACTCTAACCCACGGCATGGTTTTAATGTTTAATATAATGACTTATAGGGTCAAAAAAGCCTCTATATCGTCAAACAACACGACAAGCGTTAAACCGGGAAATTTCAGGAGTGGTGCGAGTCGGCCTATTTACTCCTTATATATATAGAGTGCATTTAACTTTTAGCCAATTTGACTCTATTTCGGAGTAGGGTCAACGCTTACCTTGCTTTGCCCAGGCCTCCAGTGTATGCTTTACAATATCTGGATTGGAAACCGTTTGGTAGCGTTGGGTTGAATTCAGGGATTTATGGCCCATCAATTCTTTTAACGTAAACGTATTGATCCCGCCGGCTGTCATACGTGTTGCAAAGGTGTGCCTGGCCATGTGGCTCGACATGGCATCATACAGGGGAATGGCATCGGCCAGCAGCTTGCCTTTATAAAAGGAGCCGACAGTCACTAACTGATTTAGTTTCGCCTGACGACCGATTAGGCGAAGGGATTGATTATAGGGTTCGCAGAGGGGTGGTTTTCGATCCGTTACAGGATTGCGTAGTAAATAATAGGCGGTTTCACTTAAGGGAATAGCTACCCGGTTACCCGTCTTTTGTTGAAGCGCCATTAAACAGGGCGTATTTTCAATGTGTTCGATCCGCGGATTCAGATACTGCCACTGATCAGAACGACGCAAGCCTGTATGACAGGACAAAATGAAATACCAGCGGACCATCTCCAGTAAATTCGCATGAACTTGCTTTACTTTCTGATTTTGATGCAGCGTGGCATTCAGAATTTTTTGTTCGTCACCCGCTTCCAGGCTGGGCCGAATCACCTCCCCCATTCGGGTTTCCACCCAAAAGATATCGCGTGGCACAACGATTCCGCTGCGCTCGGCATATTCACACATCCCCCGAAATAAGCTAATGTAGGTGTGAATGGTATTATCGGATAAATCTTTTTCCTCCTGTAAATACACCTTGAACTGATTGAGCGTATTGATCGTCAGGGTTGACCACTCCAGCCCAGGCCGAAATACCTCCAGTTGCCTCATGATGGTATTCAGTGTATTTCCCCAGGAAGGCGATCGGTCAGCCTTCATTTCGGCGATGTATTGGGGTGCAAATTCCTGGAGGGTTGGCGCGGTCGGCTCGATGTGAACGGGCTGAAGCAGGGCCGGTTTGGATTTTTTCTGAAAGAGTTCTACCCGGATCCGGTTGATTTCAGCCTGCACGGCCTTCGTTGTCAACTCGGTTTGGGTCGGGTCATTCTGGTGACGATAAAAAAATGTTTCCAGCTCACTGCGGTAGGTACCCAGCGTTTGATTGATATGAGTCGCATGAGCCAGTGATGCTTTAACACGCTCATTTTTAAAGTCTTTCGGCAACACCTTCTCCCCTGTTGAGAAGCGAACTTTCTGTGATTGCCAGCAGATTCGGCCGTGAATCATCAGCCGGCCTTGGCTGTCGGATTGCTCTGCTTTCAGATAGAAGGTAAGTTCCATTTAGCGCAATTGATTCATGATCTGCTCATACTCGGCCATTATCGCACGGCCTGACCGGTAAAGCTGTGGAGGCAAGTTTTGAAAAGGGCTGGCCCAATTGGCAATCATCATGTTGGCAATGATCAGGGCTTCGAGTTGTTTCTTTTGATTGAGTAGTTTTCGGCGTGGCATAAACCCCTCTAATTCTAATTACAATTAGCTTTTTTAGCGATCCATTTTTTACCAGTTGCCGAAATTTCAATGATATCGATTGGCCCGCCAACCTTTGGGTGACTCATTTCGGCCATGATGTAGTCTTTAATTACTTTTGCTGGATTTTTTAAAAGCTTATTAGTTACAGCATCTGGCGTTTCCTTGTATAAATGATCATTTATGCCCAGGGGTAATAAAATGTTGGGAAATCCTGGCTGGCTATCAGTAGAGGCAATTTTCACTTGTGGTTTGGCCATTAAAGCATTTGTCATAGTGATATTGTATTGCCTCAATTTGGCAGTTTTACCCTCAAAATAAACAATAACAATCTCTGCAATTCTACCTCGGCTATAAACATCTTTATAGATTGCGGGGAATTTCTCTTGTGCATCCAATAGCCTCTTTTCATAATAAGTTTTTATATTGAATTCAAGTTTTGGGAAGACAATTTTTGGATTAGCCGAATATTTTAACGCACTCTTTAACCTTTGATGAAGGTTGTCATTGTCAAAACCTGCGAACGTAAATACGTATTTATTGACCGGAATTATTTTGCAGTAGTTATCGAAATTTACATACGTGTTATCTGCCATCTGCCCAGCATTTCTACTGTCAGCCCCTATATACACGACGTTTCCTTTTTTAAATACGATTATACATGTTCCTAATGATGGAAGGGACAACAACAAGAAGCCTAACAAAAAAATGTAGTTGTGCATTGTTTCAAAGAGTGATTTAGGTGTTGATCAGTCTTCTGTTAATTCTAGACTGTAGCCTTTCCAGTCAAGCTTATCGGCTGTTAAAGAGCCGAAATGTATTCCCTCATGGTATTCCTGGACTTCATCCGGCAATTCTGTCCCCGCTGGCCAGCCGACTCTTATCATTAAAATGAGTTGATAAAAGACCTGTTTTGAGTGCTCAATAAGTTCTGCCTCATTAATTGACCAGGCACGATAATGCGTAGAGACAGTATGGATGCGGTGAACCGCAGGATCGTCATTAATCCGGTAGAAATAAATTAAGTCGAGACCATCCCGATCTAGGTTGATGCGTTTGCAGCCATCAAAGGTAAGTTTCATGGAACGGTGTGGTTTTGAGTTTTTTATTTATTGTTTAACAAACTTCCAATCGATCAAATGGCCATCGTTCCCGTCAATATTACCTTCTGCATAATTCACAATTTTACCCCCAAATGCATTCTTACCCCGAAACTTCGTCAGGACATAGATCGTGCTCCCATTGTCTTTGAAGCGTGTTTCCACATGCTCGTAACTGTCGGGATCATTCATGCTTTCTTTGATTGCTTTTTCTAGCTGGCGGTGTGATCCATCCCAGCCTGAAAAGAAGCCTTCAACGACTTCTCGACGAGACTTGGGAGCCTCAGCCGTTGTCTCTGTACTAGTCGACACATTAGCAGCATTTTTGTCGGGCGCCTTCTCTGGTTCAAATAGTCTCGAAATACCACCAACTACCGCAAACCCCAAAAACACATAAAGCCAAATTTTCCAGTTTGACTTCTTCCCAGTTGAGGTTGGTGTCGGCGATGGAGCAAGAGCACGGGCGATTGGTGAGGCCGTTGGCTTAAACAGGTTTGCTTTCTGTTGCAGAAACTCCTCTTCGGAAATAACACCCTGGTCTTTAAGTTTAGCCAGACGCTCCAGTTGGCTTAGTAGATCGTCATTCATACAGGAAGGTTTAGATTAGGATAGCACTTTATACCCTCGGTTTTTCGACTTTAAATTCGATGTTATACACCTGCCGTAGCTCTCTTAAAGAAATAGGGGCGACAGGATTATAGGTTGGGTTACTGCTACTCAGGTAAACAGTTTCATCAACCGTATTTTCGTACGCCTTCACGATAATACCTTCGTCGGTCTGAAACACATAGATTTTCCCTTTTCTCATCCAAGTCCAATCTTCTAATAAAGTTGATACAACATAGCTACCTGGCACATAATCAGGGAACATCGAAAAGCCTTCTACCTCAAAACAAAAACATTCACCCTGTATCATAGGGAAACTAACACGCTGAATCTGTTCAGCGAATAAACGTTTAGCGAAGCCATTAATAAATCCAGCCTGCGCACGAGCAGGTACGACCCACATATTTAGCCGTCCGCCGTTGTCTCTAGGCTGTGCGTTATAAGGTGAAATGGGCTCTTGCGTATAAGCCGAACTTTGATTGGCCGGCTTGTTCCAGAGCCGTTTCGGCCCTATACCCGTTCGAATCCATCGGGCTGACCATCCAAGTTCATCCTCGATAGTTCTCAAAAAAATGTCACTAGGTTTATTATCAGGATTCAAGTAACTACTGACTAAACCTCTTGACTTGTTAATTTTTTCAGCCAGTTCAGTTTGATTTAACTTATCCTCATCCATGAGACTTTGAATCCGGGATGCAGGGGTTTCCATAACTATTTCAATTTCAGGTTGAACTATCATGCCGTTAGAATTTCAAAAAAAAGTTTAGTAATTCTTGCGAATGTTAGAAAAACTAAACTTACATTTGTATCAACGATTTGTCAACGGTTAATAAACTACACAAATGGCGAAAATGCAAGACATAATTAACGCTCGCGACTTATTGCGTCTAGAGGTTGAAGAGTTGGATGGAGGCTACACGACAGTTGGAAAGGTCATGAGAAAGACTACGCAATTCGTTAACAAGACGTTAGGCCCTAATAATATTCCTAGACTTGAGACCCTGGAGGCTATCAAGGATGCCGTAGAACTTGCAAAAAGAAAGCAAAAAGCGCGTCTAGCTGGTCTAAAGGCTTAATTTTTTTTGCCCGTCTTGTTCAGTTTTTCTAAACAAACTTCAGCAATACTAACATGCATATTCAGCTAGGTACTTCTGAACTTGATATTCGATCTGAAGCCAATGGGTTGGTTAGTTTAACTGACCTCTGGAAAAGCATGGGCAGCCCCGATAAAAAATCGCCCACCGACTGGCAGGAACGGGAATCGACTATCGATTTAATTGACACACTGACTGCCGTTTTAAATACCCCAAAAATGGGGGTTTTAAAAGCAAGCCGCGGTCGATATGGTGGAACATGGGCACACAAGAATTTGGCACTCTCTTATGCCAAATGGTTAAGCCCTGAACTGCACCTGGCCGTTAACCAGGCTTTTCTGGAACGACTCGACGAAGAGGCCAATCCCGAACTCGCCATTCAACGTGGCACGGAACGCGCCGTTCGCAAATGGAAAGCCGATGGTAAGTCTGACAAATGGATCGAGGCTCGACTGAAAGGGGTGGCCACCCGCAACAGCTTCACCAAAACGCTGGCTGCGCATGGTGTCAAGTACGGCGGCTTCAAAGTCTGCACCAATGCCATATATACGCCCCTGTATGGGGGAACGGCCGAGGTAGTTCGGCTTAAAAAAGGGCTACCCGAAAAAGTAAATATTCGTGAAAACGTCAGTGCACTGGAACTGAAAGCCATTGAGTTCGCCGAAGCGATGGCTCAGGAGAATATTGACGCCATGAATTTGAAAGGCAATGCCCAATGTGAGCTGGCTTGTACTCATGCCAGCCGATCGGTGGCCAAGGCACTAATTGATAACAAAAAACTAGCCTGATCCATGCAAGCTCAAACGCTCTACACTGGCTCACCTGCCGACATTGAAGCGGCTATGCTGCGGGTAATTACACCCCTCATCGAGCAAATTCAGCAACTGCAAAAGGCCCAGCAATTGCCACAGGAACCTTCTGGAAAGGCTATTTACACGGTTTCGGAATTAGCCGAACACATTAGCTATAGTGCCCAGATGGTTCGGCGGTTCATTCGGGAAGGTCGGCGAGACCGAAAAGGTAAACTGGTTTACCTCAAAGCGAAAGAATTAACGGCTGGCGATTTCCGCATTACGTCGGCTGATCTGAATCAGTTCCTCTCCCATTTCTAGTAAGCATGCTGAGTAATCAAATCTTTTCTTTCTAAAACGAGGCACGCCCGGCGCAAAACGTCCGGACGTGCTGGGTAATCAAATCTACTGCAAACATATGCAATCCCGTCAACTATCTGCCCTCCCCCTTATCCTGGGGGCCTTTTTCGACCCAATTCTAATGCCGACAACACTGGCTGATCTAGACCGCGAAAAGGACTTTTTGGAACTCGAGCAACTGGTTGGCCAGTTGGCTGGCCCACACTGTTTGGGCATTGAATTTCTTGATGACAATCGGAAACATGGCTGCCGGGCCTTGGAATTCCGGGTCACTGTATCGGTCTATAATGGCCGGATTGAATTCAGCGAAGACGGAAAGCATCCTGATACAAGCACCATTCGGGAGACCGTTTGGGTTCCCGTTCGCGATACAGACACGATTCAGAACATCGCTGAGCGCGTCACTAAGGAGGTTCAGGGTATCGACTGCAACATTCACGCCTGATACGATCATGATGACCATCACCATCCTAGCCATTTTGGCCGCACTGGCGATTAATGGCCTGTTTTGTACGATCATGCTCCGATCGCTGCCCCTGGCTGACTGGCTGATTCACGTTCGCTACTGGTGGCTGACCAACCGGGCTACTATCATCACGGCCCTGATACATCGTACACTCCTGCTGCTCTTTTTTATCGGTCTGTTCGTCGGCCTATGGATGCTTGCCTATCACGGTTTAATCCTGTACTGATGGAAACGATCGACATAAAAGATTTGGTAGTTGGTAGCTATTTCTCCTATCTGGATAAGATTACGGAAGTACAAAGTTTCACTCGGACGCCTGTTGAGTTAGCCGTAGCGATTCATCTTGGCAAAGCGATGCCCATGCGTACCAGGTGCACACTCAGTGAGTTGAGCGTGCTTCCCATTACACCCGAATGGCTTGAAAAGCTGGGCTTTACGCTTTTAAGTAACGATCCGATATCGTCGAATTACGGCTTCTACGGATTGCATTGGAACAAGGCCTTTGGCGTCTACAACTACGTGCTGGTACCCGCCGAATCAAGCCAGTGGGATCTACTTTCCGATTCCCACTATTATGCAGCCGTTTTGGGCGTCCATCACCTGCAAGCCCTGATCTGGCATCTGGAACGGGTTTGGCTAACGATTCAGACAGAAATGGAGGTAGCCCATGAATAAGCCCATGCACACCTCCGCCCAACAGGAAGCTCACAAGTTTTTCGAGCTGCTTCACGATTTGCTGCCAGAAGACTGGCAGGCAGACCTGCAAGCCTGTCAATTCGAATTCGAGCTATGGCTGGCCACCTTTGATGTGAAACGGCATCAGGAAAAATTGTCGGGTTTTGCCCTGCTTACGGCTGCCCGACGGCGTGCAGAACGCTACTACCAGCATGATCTGAAGCAGTCCCACCACACATTACTGGAGTGGTCATACTTTCGATTTCGCCTGGAGATCGCTCTACTGCAAACCTGCAAAGTAGATGCCGATACGCTCCAGCACTGCTACCTGTACGCCGATCTGCTCAGCAACTACGCTTTTACCATCCTGACCGATAGCCGACGCCCTGTATCATGATACATTCCTCCACATTCACACGCTTCAAATGGTGCATGATAATTGGCTGGACTGGCCTGTTATTGTACGCTGTCGGCTGGTTTCTGGCCGAATACAACCGGATTATTCCGGGTGGAATCAACTATTGATTTCTGATTTTTTTGAGTGCCCCTCTATGGTTTCTTACATCGATCTCATGAACCGTTTCTGGCAGGTAGATAAACTCATTGGTGGCTTTTCGGGCAACGAATCGAGGCTGTATTACTTTCTGCTCAATGTGGCCAATGAGACAAGGCCAGTAGCCTGGCCTGAGAGTTTTTTGCTGGGTGACCCCGAAATTAAAGAGCATTGTAAGCTCTCAAAAGGTACGATTAGAGACTGCCGCAGACGGTTGGCCGACGTGGGTCTTCTAGATTTTTCGGAGGGCGGAAAAGGCCAGGGCGCGAAGCATAAATACGAGCTTAGGTATCAAATTTTGACACCTAAAACCGAAGAGCTTTGGTGTCAAATTTTGACAGCTAAACCCGCTATTAGGTGTCAAAATTTGGAACCTAAACCGATTTTGGTGTCAAAATTTGACACCTTAACGCTGACTTTGGTGCCAAATTTTGACACCAAGTCTATATATAAGAGATTATTAAAATCTTATACACTCACACAAAGGGGTGTGCGCGAAAAAACGAAACGGTTTATTTTTTTTAAACGCGCTCGAAAAAACAAAATTCGAAAACGCCCCCTCGTTCCGCGCGTTCCCCCAAAACCTAAGCCTCAGCCGTTTCGTAGTGACCCATTCCTGCTCAAACGAGATGCTGAAGCGCTAAATGTCCCCTTCTCGCAGTGGTACACGCTCTACGATCTCAACATTGCTCAGGATCAGTGCCGTCGACTCTGGATTACACTCACCAACGAAGAGCGGCAAACGGCCCTCCAGCATACGCCGGCTTACGTGCGGTCAACACCCAACAAACGTTACCGAAAGGCCCCCACCAATTATCTGGAAACAAAAGTTTTCAACGACGAAATCATCAATCGACATGAAGCCGACTCCGTCCCTAACTCCAGTCAATCCGACGCCAGCCCCCAGCGAGAAATCATCCGAACCGACTACGGCCCCCAAAAATTTAAGCGAAGTAGTAGCACTTAGTGATGAGCTACTCAATGAACATCTGGGTATACCGGATCCGGATCAACAGAAAGCCTATGAGCTAACTCAGCAGCGCATCGAGGAACGTCGAAACAAATTTTACGGCAAAACGTCCTTCGTTCAGCCCATCGATTACGATAAGCTATCACCGGACGGTCGGGCCCACCGGGCCAAAGTGGGCGCTGATCCGGTCGCCACGATGCGCAATGTTAGCCGACTGGATAGCATCCTCGGCAAAGTAGCTGCTCTTCGCAAGCCAGGTCGCAATCAGGTGTTGCCCTTTGAGGAAGCGCAGGTGATTGTTCGGGCCATTTACGAAACTGATTTGGCAGGCCGAGAGCGGAAACCTTATTGGACAACCGAAAGCTTTGCTGTCGTCGATGAAGTGACCAAATACTTTATCGGCGACCCAACAAGCCAGATTCCTTTATCCAAAAATCTGTATGTCTATGGCTCAGTCGGCGTGGGTAAAACCTACCTGTTTCGCATGATGGCCGTGCTCTGCGAGGTAGTACCCATCAAGGATATGGCGTTTCGGATGGTCAGCACTAAGCGGCTTATGCGGGCGATCAGTAGCGCCAAGAGCCTGAATCCAATTGCCAAAATTGAACAGGGCAACTGGCTGATTGACGAATTAGGCGGTGAAAAGAAGTTGGTCAAGGTCTACGGTGATCAGGAAGACCCGATGGACTATCTGATCAATAGCATCTATGAATCCTACATCGACTACGGCAAAAAGACGCATTTCACCTCCAATAAGGTGCCTGACGAACTCGAAGCGATTTACGGAACCCGCAATTATGACCGGTTCTGCGAAATGGTCGAAGCCGTTTATTTCCCCGGTAAATCCATCCGTATCGACCCTAACCTTATCGATGATGAAGAATAACAACGAACGGCCAGCTGGCTACCAAACCCCAATCAACCGCCCCTCCAAACGTCAGTTTGTTCTAGGCATCGATCCCGATAAAAATCAAAGCGGTTTTGCCGTCTGGAGCTATCCCCAGAACAAATTCGTTAAGCACGTTCCGCTCTACTTTGCCGAGTTGCAGGAAACCTGCTTTGGCTACGATCCCTATGATTGCGTGGTTTATTTGGAGGCTGGCTGGCTCAACGAAGGCCGCAATAAATACCAGTCGAAGACACTCCCAAAGGATTTCGATACCTGGTCTAGAGCCAGGCGCGAAGCCTACATTTTTGAACGGGGCTGTGACGTTGGAATCAATTTTGGCGCAGGCTTCGCCATCACTCACGTGTTGCGGGCCAACGGCTACACGGTCAATCACTACTGCCCGAAAACGGCTAAATGGGATGCTGCGGCCCTGCGTCGCTATACGGGAATTACCGCCATGACCAATCAGGATGTACGTGATGCCATTCGGGCCGCTTACCTCAATCGCTAATCAATAATTCGGTAATCAAATCTAATTCGAAAAATCATGTTGCAAGCCACCAGACCCGGGCGGCATAACCTACGTGCTGCCCAGCCGCCCGGTTTCATCCATCTGCCAACGATCGGCCCGACACCCATTGAGCGTATTCAAATGATCAGATCTGAAGGCATGTACAGCAAGGTCAAATTGAAACGCAAAAAGCTCCAATTGGTTAGCGAACCCTTATCCTATTTCGCTCGCTTACTGCCTGATTTTCAGGTCGTCATATTCAGGGATAAGCGAAGACGGAAAGTCCGTAAAAAGCTCATCAATCCCATTTTTATCAAGTCGTTCACCCAATAAATTTTACCACTATGCCTAATTGGTTCCTCGGCAAAATCCGCTATCAGCAACCCATCGACGATTCGAATGTCGGGTCTCGGAAGGATGAATTTATCAAGCAAAAAACGATTACAGAGGCTTATCTGGTTGATGCTGTCAGTTACACCGACGCTGAAGCTCGCTTATATCAGGAAATCGCAGCAAATACGCCTGACTTTGAGATTACCAACATTACCCGCATGAAACTCGCCGATGTCTTTTACCATGATGACGGTGGTGAGACCTGGTTTAAAGTGAAGGCGGTATTTATTACTGACGACGAAAAAACGGGTAAACAGAAGAAAACGCCGAGCGTGATGCTGGTGAATGCTGAAACGCCTAAACAGGCCTACGAACGTGTAGAGTTGAGCTTGAAAACCGCTCTTGATCCGTTCGAAATTACGGACGTCAACACGACTAAAATACTGGAGATTTTCCCCTATACAGAGGAATCTGAATCAACAATCGTCGATGAGCAGACGGGTGAGGTCACCAATCATCGGCCTTCTGCCCAATGGGCGCAGCTAAAAGACGGTTTGCGTAAAGCCAGATCCATTGCCAATACCATGGTTAAGGGCTTAGCTAAGGAGGGCATCAGTGTCAGCGTTAAAGGGCCAGGTGAGTCTGAATATCAACAGCTGAAAGATGGCTAATCAACGGTTTACCGCCCACCCCAGCCTGATCGTTTACCTATCCAATTTTTATAGTGTAGGTCAGCTGGAGCTCTTTTACTGTACGCTGACCGATTCTAGTCCATTGCCGGGCTACAGTGATCGGAAACGGGGCGAATACGCCGATGCGATCGCCAAAATATTAGGCAAAACGCCCATGGTACCCGAACCGACACCCGCAAAACAGATGCCTTTGGAAACCAACAAAACCGACAAAGTGCCTGCTCCAGAACGGCAAAAGATTGAACTGGCAAAAGCCAAGAAACTGGCCGATAATCTGGTTTTTGAACTGGAGGACTACTGCGATAAGATTTACATCGCAGGCAGTATTCGGCGGCTAAAACAAGAGGTCAAAGACATCGAGCTGGTTGTTTTGCCAAAGAAGTTTTCGCCTACGGATTTCAGTCTGTTTGGGGGTGTCGCTCAGCCCGCCCAGGTCAGTCCCGCATTTCGGCGAACAGTTGAAGGCTTTGGCAACGTGATCAAGGGCAAGCCCGACGGCAGGTACATGCAAATCGAAATGCCTCGAATTGTCCTGGATTTATTTATGCCGTCGAGGGAAGACTTTTATCGTCAATTCGCCATCCGTACCGGCTCTGCTGATTATTCGGCTAAAGTTATCGCTGGCGGCTGGAAACGAAAGGGCTGGTGTGGAACGCCCGACGGTCTTCGGCTCATTACCGACTGTGAAGAGAAGCACTCCACCTGGAAGTGCATCAACCCGAATCCTCAATTGCCACCAGTTTGGGAGTCTGAAAAACACTTTTTCG
Organism: Spirosoma endbachense; assembly: GCF_010233585.1. NCBI lineage: Bacteria > Pseudomonadati > Bacteroidota > Cytophagia > Cytophagales > Cytophagaceae > Spirosoma > Spirosoma endbachense. The sequence continues at coordinate 7,737,137 of NZ_CP045997.1, read as the reverse complement.
ACTGGCTGGACGTCAAGTGGGTTGCCCCTGAAAAAAGAATTTAAATCCATCTCCTTACTATCCTTCAATCAATGGCTCAAGCAATGTCTGCTATGGCTAAGGCGATTAATGCCCTGGCATATAAGCACGGTACGTATAATGTCTTTGCTGACTTCTGCGAAATGGCCGCTATATCCTTTTCCAATGCAGTTGATAAGCAGCAGTACCAGGGTCGAGAGTCCCGGTATATGGAAATGATCAAGAAGTATTCGGCAGAGGAGCTCAACGAATTTCCAAAGCTGTTGATCCTGCTAGCCAATGAAATGGAGATAGCTCCGAGAGATGTACTTGGCGAATTATTCCATGAACTGGAGCTTCACAACCAACATGCTGGCCAGTTCTTTACGCCCTACGGTCTTTGCGAAATGATGGCTAAAATGACTTTCGACAAAGGGATTCAACGGACTATCGATGAAAAAGGCCACATGACCCTTCAGGAGCCTGCCTGTGGATCTGGAGCGATGGTAATCGCCTTTGCAATGGCTATGTATTCGTACAAGATCAACTACCAGCATTGTTTGCACGTCTCGGCTATTGATATCGATATACGGTGCGTGCACATGACCTATGTACAGTTTTCACTACTACACATCCCAGCTGTGGTCTATGCCGGCAACACGCTCACGATGGAAATGAGGGAATCCTGGTATACGCCTGCGCACATTATGGGAGGTTGGGATTGGAGGCTAAGGAGCACTGCAAAGCCAGTTCCGGAAGCGGCAATTCTGCCCATTAAAACCGAAACGGTCTGCATCGATACAACGCCAAAAGAAAGCCCCAAAACAGCTAGAAAAGTGGCTAATGCTGGCCAATTAACTCTGTTCTAATGAACCAACTCTTCCACCTGCGTGGACCGCCAGGCCTGCGCTGATCCGACCCACACCGGGCGCACTGATTGGGTATCAGAAATGGGAACGCCCGGTGTTTTAATCAATCAATTTACTAATCAAATTTTACGATGTATACACTCGAAAATTTATATCAGGAGCTAAGTAAACTTACGCCTGAGCAACGCCAGCAGCCAGCTCGCATACTTGGGGAAAAATTCAATCAGAATATTGATTCTGTATGGATATTGAACGAAGACCACATAAATCCAACCAGTGATGGCTGGGAGCCCAAGTCTGTTTATGCTCAGGAAGAGGGCTATGATGATGAACCCATTGTTGGTATAAAAGGCGATATCTATTTGACCTGCATACCTGGTATGGTGGTAGAACCTTCATCGACTACCCCCGATCAGCCTAAGCCTCCCTTACCGATAACCCTCAACGAGGCCGTTGATTACCTACTGCCACGTTTTCAAGGGATGGAAAAGTACCTGAAAGACGGTGAAAATGATTTTGCCGCATTCTGTCATTCTCAGCTGAGTGGTGGCATCGGGATGCAGATCCGGAATGAGTTGAAATTGTGGGTGCATGAATCCCCCATCCATCAGCACTTTCTGGCTGATCATCAATTAGTCCATCCAGACGAAATGAGCGATTTGATTATTCGGCACATCTATCGAAAAATGGCTTCAGCCAACGCCCCTGCCCAAACGCCTCAAAATTAGAATGTGTCCAGATCAAGAAACATGAGAATCATAACGCTATATCAGCCCTATGCAACTTTGATGATGTTAGGGCTAAAGACTAACGAAACCCGCAATAGACGGACGTTGGTTCGTGGTACGCTTGGCATTCATGCCGCTGCGGCTATTCCGAACTGGTGTAGGCTGAAGATGAATGAAGCGTCGTTCAAGTCAGCACTGAAAGATGTGGAGTTGCCGACCGGAAAGATATTGGGCACGGTTGAATTGATTGGCTCGATGCGAACGGAAGAATGGCTGCTTAGTCAGTCCGATATCATTGAAGGATTCTACACGGCCGCTGTGTGGAATGAAATCGCATTTGGTGATTATTCCGCTAACCGGTGGGCTTGGCAGACAATCAATCCGACACCCTTTGAAACGCCTATCCCAGCTAAGGGGTCACAAGGTTTCTGGTTTTTCGACCTTCCCAATGAAGTTATTCAGCAGGACTAATTACATATTTTCTCATGAATGTCGAATCGCATAACGAAACAATCGTCTGCCCAAAATGTGAACTGATCCAGATTGCAACTGTCGAGCATACAGTTCCCTGGCACTCGTACGTGCATACCTGTTCAGCCTGTCAGTACATCATCACCGAAAGCGAATGGCAGCGAGTGCAGGATACGGTCGCCTATTACGAGGAATTGAAACGAGGAGTAATGGGCGTGCTCGGTGAAACACCACTATGAAAAATATCATTGCTACTATTCCGAAAGGCCGCTTCAAAACCTGGGAGGTTGCCGAACGGGTTTTACGGCGATGCGATGGCGAAACCGATTGGGACGAAGTAGACCGGGTAGGCACGAATCAGGGCAAGGAATGGCTCTGGTTTGTTCGCCTGGTCCGATTGCCTAAAGCACCCCTGGGCGAGTCGGTTTGTTTTATGATCTATGACGGAAGAGTCAGAGGCTACTTTCACATCATCTCTTCCGATAGTGCCCAGGTTTGGATTAACAAGGGGTATTTACTGGAAGACAAACCATCGGGTTTTGTTATCGTGCTAGCTAACTGGGTTTCCCTGCCCTACTCAAAGCAAATTGAAATGACCGGTTTTCAAGGATGGCGATACACGGCTTTACGACCTTAAAATTTAGGCTTTTAAGTAGTGTCTCAGTTCGATAAAAGTATAGGTATAATTCCATTTTTATTTGTACAAAAAGGACTAATCGACTGATAGCCAACGGAAATATTCGCTCAAAACCTTGTGTATAATTCCATTTTTTTTTGTACAAGCCAATCTAATACATTATGGGTTTTTATCAACTCCCCGGCGGAGGCTGGGTGCATCTTAATGAAGCCAGGCCGCCAAGGGTGGTACCGGGCAACGAGCGCCACAAATGGGATGGTAAGCCAGAATGGGGAGAAAGCGCTACTTGCGTGAAGTGTGGTTGCGTAAAACGCAGAAAGAAACAGCGACCCGACTGGATTGAAACCTACCAGATGCCGGGAGGCGAGGAGGTGACAGAGCGACCTGCTTGTACTGGACAGATTATAGCGACCAATGGACATTCAACTTGATCAACCCGAATGGACGCTGGAGAGTCCGATCATGACTCAAAAGCTTTCTTGCATACTGCAAATCGAACTGCTTACCATGCGAGGGGAAACTATGCGAGTGGCCAGACATATGAGCATTGCGGTTCCTAATGATCGGGATTCTTTGCCTTCAAGTCCTACCCTTCGTGATTTGGTCATGCTCGCCATTAAGCGGCTGCATCCGGCGATGCAATACATCGCTGAGCTTAACGGCATTCGGGTATGGTATCACGAGCAATGGGCATTGCATCAGGTTTGGGGCTGCATCGAGTTTGGGCCCGATGGGGTGGCCAAACGGATCGTGCCCTGAATTGCAGAAAATGGGCGAAAAGTTGCTCAAACGTGAGCGAAATCACCCAAAAACGAGCTAAAAATTGCAACAAACGTGTCAAAAATCAGATCTATGTCGAAACAATATGACCACCAAATACTAACCGAGTTAGACGATCATTTTAGCAGCATTCTGGAATTGCTGGCGGAATCGGATATGGGAGACGATAGCGCGAATGGGTTTCGCGATGAAATCTACCAATACATCAATCCGCAGCAATTGCGACTTCAGTTGATCATGAAGGGTCTTGGACTGCCAGAGCCTACTGAATCCGCAATTAACGAAGCTGATTTACGCGATGAGTTTCGCCATCTCTTAAATGGATTCATGCGGGCATTACTCGAAAAATTGATTGCCAATGAGCGTAAATATAAGTTCGGTTGGGCTTGGCAGGAATCCGATTGGGAAGAGCAGCTGCAACGTGATTTAGTGAAGCATATCGAGAAAGGCGATCCGCGCGATACAGCCATTTTCAGTTTGTTCGCCTGGCACCACCAGTGGCGAACTGGCCCCGCTCCCGAAACCGACGAACAATTGGAAGCTCGTACTGAGCGAAACATGAATCTGATCAGTCAGTTTTTGGATCATGTAAAATCAGAGTCCGGAATAGCTATTTCAGAAGATGTAGTCCTATCTTTTTTCAACGCCTAAGCCATGACGAAGAAACAAGCTGAACAATTCAACAAGATGCGAGCTGCTCTCCTGCGAATCAGTAAGATGTATCAAACGCCCGCTCAGCTACGGAAATCCAGCAAAAGCCAATTCGGTTTGGATTACGAAGAAGCCCTGGAAATGACCTATGAGAATCTTCAGAGCGAAGCGGCCGCTGCCGTTAAAGGCGTGAAGGAGGTTCAGCCATGAGCATTCAGATCTTACCAACCGACACCCTATTTCGTGATTCGCCTGATGCTGGCCATCCCCAATGTTTATGCAGTCGCTGCGGGAAAAAGCTTGAGGAATGGCATCATCCTATTCGTGCCTGGCCAGAAAAACAGAATGCAGAATACCGATTTCACCTGGCCTGTATAGGATTAGGGAAAGATCGAACCAAGGAAGAATGGGAAGCTGAAAATGAGGCCTTTTACGATGATATTGATTTTCCTTAAAAGAGAACCCGATTCACGCAGGATCGGGTTTTGCTTTTGTTGGCGGTTCTTCAGGCAGGCCTTTCTCAATGGCATCGGTTGCGCTGTTGTCTAACAGGTTCAGTTCGACGAAGGTTGACCGAAAAACGGCCCACTGTTTGCGCTGTAGTGGTGCCCAGCTATAGGCTGGCGGTGCATTTTCAGGAGCGATCCTCGTCCATCCTGGGCCATTGATGCGGCGATACCAGATGCCATTCAGGCGTAGATAGGGATCATTTGTATTGGCGTAAATGCTTGTTTTTTCGTCCATGGTCGCAAAACTACGAAACAAAAGCCCGGATCTGCTAGGTCTGGGCTTTCCTGTTTTTAGGCCAATTGGTACCCTAAAAAAATCTAAAAATTTCTTGAAAATAATTGCCACTTTTCTTGTTCCATTAGTGAACAGACTATATCTTTGTTCCATAATCAAACAACGCACGAAGATTATGAATCAGGGATTTATCAACCGAATCAAGGCACAGATCAGAAAGATTGAAGCCTACCTCAAAGAGCATCAAGGCGAGCTAACAGAAGAGGAAATCAATGAAGCATTAGACCGAATCAACTTCTTAAAAGACTGCCTAGAAGGATTCGACTAATGAAGGGGGTGAAAACCCCCAACCATAATATGCCGCAGTGATATAGAGTAAGGACGTATAATTTGGGTGACAATCATGGATAGGGACGGTACAATGGGGATGGAACAATTAGGACAATAATCAAGGATATGAAAACTATGGAAACTAAAAGCAAGGTAAAAAATGAAGGGTTAGCGAACCTGCTCAAGGAAACGGACGAACTAATAAAGGAAATTAAGGCAGGAGATGCCTACATGGTTGTTAACGGCAAGAAAATAGATTTCTCTGAATGGGTCACGTTGAAGGAGTATGCGAAACGGCACAACCTGGAGAGCATCAATGTAGTCACGAACTGGATCAGACGGGGCATTATTCCCGCTGAAGATGTGAGAGAATATTCCTTTCTGAATAATCTACGGATGATTCGGGATAAAGAATACAAGAAGTAAAACCTTCAACTGTGCGTTGTAGAAAAAAGGCTGGTCACACTGTGACCAGCCTTTTTAGTTATAAACCCTAATCTATTCTACATGAAAGTTCTTTATCAAAACATCTCAGCCAATACGCCCTTACATCGCCTGACTAATGCCTGACGCTCTACCCATCCGTTGGGAAATTGACGTTTTTCATTTGGCAGAGGTATATGGCCAATATTGATCAGACAGCTAATCTGATAAACCCTATCCATATCGGCCCAGCCATTTAATTTATTGACGTTCCAGAAGTTCAATGCTGAGGCTACTGCCCAGCGAGGTTCGGCGATCAATTCCGGATGGTTCATGCAGTCTACGCCGAATTTCTCCGCAAACGCTGCGTAGTTCTTTCGGCCCGTTAACTGAATCAAGCCACGCCCTTTAAAGCGCATTCCGTCGCCGGGTTCACTATTCCCTAAGTCCTCTCTACCTTCGTAGGCTGCCCCTGACGCATATTCTTCTGCAGTTTTCATCGAGTCGCACTCATGCAGCACTTGCGCCAGAAAATGCGATACCCGCAGATGGGTCGTGATCTTGTAATAGGGAAGTAGTTCGTTCAACAGGGCGACGTACTTCTCGGCTCCCGACCGGACAGCTCCGCAGCGAACCAGTAGATCAACTGTTAGTGCTTTCATGGTACCGCTGCTTTAATGGCGAAAAACAGAACGGTTCCGCCCCCTACGTACTTCAAAGCGTTACTTACTTTCCGGATCGCTTTTCCGGCAATCGTTTTGCCTTCATATTTGGCGAGCTCGTCACTAACCGGTTTTAATGCGGTTTCAGCTTTTACGGCTCGATCAGTCTGCCCATTACGTTCTTTGACGAGTCGAACAATAGTTGCATTCTGCTTAATAATCGTATCATTGGCAGCTTTGAGGCTTTCTGACAATCCATAAATAGCAGTTCGCCCGTATTGCTCAAGTCCGTTCGCTCTGGCCTGTTCCTCCTGATACAGATTATACCAGTAGCCAGGATCCTGATTGATGTACATGGGCAGGCTCTGAGCCTGTGCCATGGAGAACAGCATCACTCCCGCATAGAGCAGCAGCAGGTTGACAATAATCAATCCGATTCGCTGAGCTTTCATTTCGACAGGGCGTTAAACTGATCAATTGCTTTCTGCGTACTATCCCCGATCGCAACGGTTGTTGAGGTCGGCGCCTGCGTTGCGTCCACTGGAGTAGCGGCTACCGGCTCGTTCAGCTGGAGTATCAACGCTGTGGCCAGTACGGCCGCTACCGACGTGATCACGACGCCAATCGCATATTCACGAATCAGTTTTACCCGTTCATCCCGAGTCATGACGGCTTTATGGGTATGGCGAAAGCCGGTTGCTGCGGCTAGTGTAATCGACAGGCCGAGGGCAACTATCCCATAGTTGGAATGAATGGACCATTTCCAGACGAGCAGAAGGGTTAATCCAAACGATGCTGCAATGCCTGCTACTGATAAGCGAACCAGCTTTGGGACTTTATGCAGACCAGCTAAAAAAATAACGCTGGCGTTCATGGCCAGAAACAGAATAACGATGGTCAGTACTTTCATGGTTTTACGGTGGTTTTTGTAAAGCGTTTTTGTATTTCATCCAAAATGAATGGAAGCAATTCCTTGATTGGCATTTTCTTGATTTCATCACCTTTGGCAATCAAGATTTCGACAATGAAGCTGCTGGCCAGCGGAGCTGCCAGAGCGACCCACCAGGCTGTTTTCATGTGCCATTCTGCCTGATAGATGACACAGCCGGTAATAGCGGCACCAACAATGAGCGACCAGTAAAATTCTTTGAGAGCGGCCATTGCTGAAATCGACTCATTCCGGGTCAACCGAGCCAAGCTACTCGCAATCAGGCACAAAAAAATTAGGGCGTCTCCTGGTATTGAATCGATAAAAGGGGTTTCGTTCACAGGTTGAGTGGGTTACGGTTTACTAATAGGTTTCACTGCTGATCGCAATCATTTGCGTGGCGTATCAGAATGAACTGTAGAAAGGCGTTGTCTTAATCACGGTGTATAGCCCTTTTCCGATGAGCGTGCTGCCGATGCCACTAGGGTGCACCCGGTTGGTAGCCGTGCGATCGGTACTGGAAATATTTACATCAGCTGTGGCTGTAGCGTTGAGTGAATACGCATTACTCGCATCGTAGTAATAGACCCGGTTTGCTGTGCTGACCAGTGCACTCATTGCTGATCGATAACCCGCTACGTTAGACACATAGGGCGTTTTGTCGGTGACGGGCATTCCGATCAATACAATGGATGGTTTTTGAATCGTAGGATCATCCTGAAGTCGAATGTTCCATTGCCGATTGCGCCAGCGAATAATCTCATTGAGCTCATCGGTGAACTGTTGCGTGATGGTAGCTGTAGCATTATTAAATCCCACAAAGACAGTCAGCAAATCAAATGGAATGTCATCGAGTGTACCATTTCGAATAGCTTCCACCAGATCCGTGGATGTTCCGGAATCGAGATGTCGATTGACCAAACGCGTAATTTTTCCTTCAGCAATTAAGCTGTCTACACCGACGAATGAATAATGCCAGCGGCCCATATAGCGTTTACCTCCAGCGTCATTCCCCATCGCATTGGCACCCGACATGCTATCGCCAATGTTAAGCCAGACCTTTTTCGCATTCCAGACCTGATGATTCGTAAATTCAGTCCCGTTAATCATGGCCGTGACAGCTGCGGACTTAATCGAATCACTAACAATTCGGGGAGCCAGGTACTGACTATTGAGCGTAATTTTAGCGCCTTCATAGAGGTATTTGGGTAATATGGCTTTGTAGACATTGCCCGGTCCAGCAATCACATTCAACGGAATAGCTGCTCCGCCGACCGTATTGGATTCTGAGTAGTTTCCATGTTTTATATAGCCCCCAAACGCCAACGGCTGATCCGATTGAATAATCAATTCGCCATCAGCCAGCACACAACCTGGTGTAACGGTAAACGTTGTCGAGGGACCCGAACTACCAGGTGTGCGCGTCGTGCGACTCGCTCCTGTCTGTGTACTAGCGTACGACATATTGGGCAAGTGTCCCTCTTTTAGAATGCGATACGCCCGATCATCCACCGAGCGAATGTGTAAATCGGTATTGGTAACCTTAACCGGGGGCAATACGCCAATATCGACTTGACGGTTTGGAATGGATTGAGCCAGGGCAGTACTGGCCAAAAGCAGGAGTGCGAGTATCGTTTTCATCTTAAAAAAGTGGGTATTGCAAGGGTTGATTATCTCCGTCATAGATGTACTTATTGGTTCGATTGCCGTCTGATTCATCGGTCGTGACCGTAATAATTTTTGGTTGCAAACCCGTTGCTGCCAATGCCGCAGCTGTTTTGTTGGCCACCGTGACGCGCAAATAATAGCCTTGTAGAATCGTGGTGACTTCAGCCTGAGTATAGGTCTGACTTTTAGGGTACACATTGACGGCCTTCGCATACGGTTGCAGCATCGACGTGGTATCCGATTTGTTCAATTTGGTTGGCAATGCATCCTGTATTACAGCTACTTGACTCAGATATTTTGCAAGTAAAGTACCGTCAGCGTTTGTCACAGCCGTCCCATTTTTACCGACACTGACGACACCAATGAACTTGGTTTTGCCGACGCCAGCGGAGAGTTCATACCAGCCCGTTTCTGGCAAAGTAGCCGTCGAGGTAAACCGCAAAACGACAGTTAACCCAGTTCGTGTAATGGTTGGCTGGGGATCAACGAGCTGACTGGTGGTGGCCTTCGTATAGGTGTAGCGAACCGATAACGTTTGCAATGTATCGGCTGGCACCAGTGTCAACGGCTTCGATTCGTAGATATCCCCTCGGAAGATTTGAAAATCTGCCTGGACCGGCGCTGGTGTTTGCGCCAGCACTGGTAATGCCAATACCCAGAAGAATAATAGCTTTTTCATGGTAGTGCCTGGTTAAATGCCTGCTCTGGCAACGATGCCCAGCATGCCTATTTTCATCATGATATAGACCCGCTGTTGAGAACGTAGCTCCTCTTCCGATACGATTCCCTGAGCGATCAAAGCAGTATCCGGTAAGTTTTGATAGAAAATCCGCTCAGGGATTGCCCCTTCAGGAACATTACCGTCAGCGTCAGGCTTGACCATTTCCATCGTAGAAGGAATGATCCAGCTGTCTCTTGTGGATTTAGGGGCTAATCGGTAGGAGGCAAACAACTTCTTTTGTTGCTCCTTCGCATCAGCGGATAGCGTAGGGTCGTTTATGATTTTGTCGATCATTGGCGTTCCATCGGGGGCCCAGTGATCGATTTGCACTGTCATTACTTTATGAAGATCCTCCTGATCTGTACATTCGATCATTCTGACTGTTCGAGTATGCTCGATCGTAATGAGAGCACTAGGAGGAATAGCAGATATGAGCCCACATTGTGCGCCACTCTCGTATTCTTCTGTGACCGCAGGCACTTCCGGCGAACCGCCCTCGAATTGGCCCGTTTCCGGATTAAACGTACCTGGTACAGCTGGTATGGCAGGCGTCACTACACGAGTGAGGACTTCATATAATATTCCGTTTCGATTGATAGCTCCCATAATCTATTGAGTCATAGTGAATGTAAAGGCGTATTCAGTAGTGGCTTGCAGGGCAGTCACAGCCCAGATCTCAAACCCACTAGTAGTAATGTTCTTAACCCGATACCTGCTGAAATCCGTAGCAGCCGCATCGCTATAGGCCGCTAAGGATACGTGAGGCTGCTGATTTAAAGTTGTGTTGAACGTGTAAGTCAGAATCTTGCCAATGGTAGGCGAACTACCCGTCGTAAAGTAGATCTCACCACCACCGTAAGTCGTAGCGTTCGTGATGATCGATGAGGGGGCAGTACCCATCCCTACGCTGGCAGAAGTCGTAGGGCTCATACTCGGACTACTGACCGGCTTACCTGTTATGTTACCACTTACATCGATCGAGAATCTGGACGTGAAGGTTGCGTTTGCATCTTTGATGCCTGATGGAGCCGTAAAAATGTATGAAGTCCCACTTGCTGATTGAAAGAATAGCGAAGCGGGGCCATCATTTTTGTACTTGAATCCTCCCCCCGAAATAGGATAGGCATTATTGGCTAAAATGAGATCATTGGAAGATAGCGATGCCAGTATGACAGCCGATTGCCCCAAGTGCTGTTGCGTATAGGCTGTGCTCAATGAACCTGGCAAAACACTGGACTGGATAACATTACCTCCTACGGTCAGACTGCCCGGTATTGAAACGTTACCCGCTTCAGTCGACATTAGATACCGTTCCCACACTGAACCGTTATATCTATACGTGCCTGGCCAGCTGTCCGTCTGGTTAATCATGAACCCAGTACTGGGAGTCATTGCATTGCGATTGCCAGCTGTCGTATTTCGAAATCCGAACCCGTTCGCCGTAACATAGGCGATATCAGTCAATCCAGACTGGAATAGATGAATCGCGTTACTTCCTGCTCGGTGTATCAAGGTACTAGGGGCTATACCGAATCCATAAGCTTCTGCATAGGAGGAGCCTCTATACAGATACGCTTTCAATCCTTCTGTTGTAGTAGGGGCGTAGTCACTACCAAGGTTGAAGTTAGTAGGATCGTTCCTGGCTGTTTGAGCAGCACCAGCACCAATTACTAAATCCCCTGTAAAAATCCCAGGACCAGAGACTTGCAATTTATACCCAGATCCTACCTCAGTAGTCGAACCGATCCTTACGCTACCTCCCTGATCCTGCATTACGATGGGAGCCGTATAGGCTACACCAGCATATAAACCTTGAATATGCGTGTATCCTCCGTTAGCATTCGTACCAGTAGCCGCTATTATCGTTGCAGCACTGCCCCCTCCTGATCCTCCGTTACCTGACGAGGCTACGAATTGACCGCCGTTATGAATGCCGACATACGGACTCACCAGGCTAGTCGCCACAATATTTTTACCCGTAACTGTCTGCGCACTGGAAAGGTCTACATACCTGGCGTCGGCTTCAGTTTTAGACCAGGCTCCTACCTGGCTTGCTGAGCTAGGAATGGTTGGCTTATTGAGAAGATCTAAATAATTGCCTGAAAAAAAGTTGGGTTTTCCAGTTAGTTCAGCAAAACTCGGAACATAATTGATGGCTTTAAACCGGCTGTCTGACTGACTTTTCGAATACACTTCGGTACTGTTGATCTTCAGACCCAGCGCCGTACTTAACCCGACAACATCAGCGATCGTAGAAGGAAAACTAGTCGGTTTCTGTAAGATCTGATTCCACGTAACGGTTGATGTTGAACCTGATCCTCCACCGGGAGGCATGGTTTCTCCGATAGTCAGTTTTCCCGTATACCGACGTACCCCATTCGTTACAACTTCAACGAAGGTTTCATTTTGCAGGGCTGCTGATTGACCCGCCGAAATTGTCACCGTAAGCGACACGCCAGCTTGAACAACGGCTGGCTGCATTTTTGTCGGATAGACAGATCCACCTGATGAATAATAGAGCTTCACTGTTGCCGTCTCATTGCCGTAAATAGAAGCCAATGATACCGTATTGACAATAGGCTGTCCGCGAACGCCAACCCAGGAAAAGTCCTGAGCGAGAACCGCCGTTACCAGTAGGCTAAATACGATGGTTAATAAGTTACGTTTCATGGAGTCAGAGACAAGATTGGAATAGTGGCCACTGCCAGAATCGACAGTGGCCAGTTTTAATTAAGGGATAGCTGGGCCACCGGTTGCCCGTTTCCAGATCAGGAAACGATTCATGCCCTGCTCATACCAATACATGTACTGGAGATCGCTGGAAAAGCCGATTGTGTAGGAAACCTGTACCTGAGAAGTCAGGTAGTTATAAGCATTGCGGTTGAGCGTAAACGGATCGCTATCGTAATTCGAATAAAACTCGATCGTCTCTCCAGAGAAGTTCGGCCACGACTCGAAGCCAATGCCGCCATACGCTGCCTCGGCCGCCAGATCATATAGGCTATGGCTGCCACACCCACCATAGTTACCATTGTAGATGCTGATCGAGCCATGCCGCCCATCTGGATACAGGGAGTTATAGAGCCAGACGTAGCTTAATGGGCAGGACGGGTGATCGCTATCCCAATTGTAATTGGTGTACCCACCATTGTAGAAACCATCTAGTTTCCATTGGCCAGCTGTTTTAGCGATTTCAGTTGTTGTCATTCTATAGGTAGTTAAAGTGGTTGCGTTAATAGATGTGATGGGCCGGTGTTACCGTGTGTCGAAATGCCTTGACGACCGCGATCAGGATGTCGAGAATGGGCCGCTCTGAATCCTCGGCAAACCGCAGCTCACTCTGATACTGATAGATCAGCAGTTGGTCTGTATAGGTATCAGGATTATTGAGCACGTAGGACAGCTCTGAAGCATACGGAGGCAAACCATGCGTCGAGCACTGCTCCGCAAAATCCTTTTGAAAAAAGGGTTCATGCGGCAGTAGAATGCCAGCCGCTGCATAAAACAGTTTAGCCAGGTTGATGTAGTCCGCATTCGTACGGAACGGCTCTAGATTCGGAGTTGGATTCTTCAACATGATTTTGGATTGATTAAAACGTTAGTTGGCGGGCGCCGAATTGACCGTATTGATCCAGTTGGGCACGAAACGCTCGCTACCCGTCATGCTGGGGCGTAAACTGACTGGCGTACCAATGAAGAATCGGACGATCGTCCCATCCCAGCCAGACGTACCCGCCATGTTGATCGTGAGCGTTTGCGGTGAATTCGGGTTGGTGATGTTGATCAGCTTACGCTGAGAAGCGGCAGCATTGTCATCCTGACCCGCTTTGATCCAGCCAATTTCTAACTGAGACACACCAACGGACTCCACATTGAGGTAGATGGTGTTCAGACTGGAGGCTGACCAGTTGCCGTACTGGCTGTTAAATTTCCCCTCACCACGGGTACCGCTTGGATTTTGATCCGTGATCGAAGTCGGATTGACATCGGTGATGTAAAAAACCACCTTGCCATTTTCGGCTTTCGTTTTCGCATCGACCGATGACCAGCCGTTAAATTTCCCACCCGCGAAATTGGTAGCGAAGGGTAACAGCTCGATGGAGCTATGAGCGGCCTGCCAGCTTTTAAATTCAGCGTTGGTACCTACATGGATGTAGCCTGAAAAGGCCACTTTACGAGGTGAATCCAGATCCGTGAATGGGGCACAGTTGATGTAGGAGCTGGCCAGGCTTTGGTAATTACCAAAGCGGCTGTTGAACTGCTTTCCGTTGAATCGACTCGTATAGGGGCTAAAAATGGTAATACCATAGCCATCGTCTCGATAGCTACCCATATAGTTTTTAGTCGTATTCTTGGTTCCGGTGTCGGTCTGGTTGTTTGGCGGGTTTCCCGGTGGCGGAGAGGTAACCTCAGCCACATCGCCATTGCTACCCAGCTCTACCTTATGGTGGTAGTAATTGGCCGATGTATAGATGCCAGGCAGCTCCTGCTGACTGCCCTGAAAACGCATCTGGTTATCATCCCGGTTATTCTCATAGATGTAGAAATACCGGATGGTTTCCCCCTCCAGCCAGTACCAGGCATGACGGACATATTTGGTACGCACCCGATCCATGGACCACATCATGGTCACGGTCCGGGTATAGTCTACATCCCCGTAGCCGACAACATTTTTGCGCTGGTAGTAATCGACTGGATTCTGATGGGCGTAGCGGTCACCCGCCGGGATACCATTATAGCCGGTATCATCACCACTGTCTTTCGTACTCTGAGTACCTTCTCTATAGTCCTTTGGTGTACCATAGGCCCAGGCATCACCTGAACGTCCTTTATCCCAGAGATCCGGATCATTTGAATCCCGATTCCAGGTGTTGACCATGTTTTCACTAACCCGAACATCCTCAATGCGGGTGATACTGGCCCCGATACTCTTGTGAATGCCGAACCGAATCCGTGAATTTTGCTGCGTTTTTTCGGTGCGATCGGACCAGCTGACAATCTGATTCTGATCAGGCACAAAGGGTGCAAACGCATACAACTCCGAGAGCGTACCCTCCGCATACCCGCCTCGCATGGCTGTTGTGGGCGGATTAACCGATACACAGCCCGACACACTCACGGTCGCTGTTGCCTGTACCGAACACCCGGCTTTGGTCGCTGTGACGATATAGTCATAGGTGCCATTCGACTGAGCCGCTGCGATGGCAATCGAGGCTCCTGAGCCTACGTAATTGTTTGGCCCTGTCCAGGCATAGGTCAGGCCAGTGGCACCCGTTCCGGAAGCCGTAGCGGTTAGCGTCACATTGCCCCCACAACTCGTGGATGGTGAGTTTACGGCCACGGTATAGCCACAATTCGGGGCTAAAACCGTTCCCGTCCGACTCACCGTGATTTTATCCTGGGCGAAATAGTCGCCCGCTGGGGTAACCTTCACCGAATTGGTACCCGTTGTAAAACCGGGCACCGTCGTGCTGATGCTCGTCAGCACTCCGCCTGTAGCGGCCAGATTGAAATTGGTTGCCGTGCCGCCATTGACGCTGATCTGAGCGACGGGTGGATTCGTATTGGACTGATACGACAGGGCAACCGTGTAGCTGCCTGGAGCCGGAATATTCGGCACCGTATAGGTAATTTCACCGTCCTTGATTTTACTATCGGTGGCCCCTGGTTTATCATAAATTGTTCCGGAACCCGATGCCTGATAAGCCGCAAAACTCTGATTATAGGTAATCGTTGTCGTACCTGATCCCGGATTGGAGGTGGTTCCAATGACCTGCACCGTGCCTGCGCTGAGCGATGGCGTTAGATTGAGCACATACGTTTCGGTACCTCCAGCTTTCTGAAATGTGACATTCAGCGCAACCGCAGGAATGTTGATTTCCCATTGACGATCATAGCCATCGGCATCGCCGGTTATTGACCCATAGCCATAATACTGATCATTGGTAATGGGTACACCGCCTGGGTTATTGATCGTGAATGCTTGCCCATCCACCCGAGCGAATTTGGCCTGCCCAATTGTGCCTCTGGCCTCAAAGCGTAGTTTCTGAGGAGACTCGTATTTGTAGCGCAGGCCCGTTACCCAGCTGGGAGCGGTGGTGGTCGAGCAGGTAGGCAGCGTAATCGGCGTGGGTACACCCACCGCAAGCGGACAGCCATTTTCTGCAATCCGTTCAATCTGATTCAGCTTGATGGCATTCAGGAAATCAATCCAGCCCTGATTGTTGGACGGGAAGGTGCTCGTATTGCGCACGGCCGTCATTTTGTAGACGTTCGTGCCGGGTGGATACTGAACGATCAGGTGTTCAGTGACCGTCGTCTGTGCCCAGCCCGAAATGGCCAGACACAGTACGGACAAAAGGGAGAGGAATTTTTTCATAAAAAGTTACGGTAGCACTGGAAAGAATAGAGACTAATTGACCCGACCACCATACCCGGCTTTTTCCCAGTTGGTCTGAGCCGTGGGAACCGCTTCGTAGATCTGGCCTGAATCACTGGCATTGACGGAAAACTCGTAGATCTGAGCCGCTGGCCCTCGCAGTTTGACCCGGAACATGTTTCCGTTCACCCCACCACCAGGCACCCGAATGATGTCCGTTCGTTCGGCGGTCCAGTCCTGATTCATGCCGCCCAGCACATATACTGTCCAGCCGGTGGCTGTTTGTTTGTAGCGGAGCATGTATGCCGGTTTCTGCACACCCTGCACACCTCCAGCGTAGTTATAGGCCGCCGTGGCATTGTAGGCCGAAAAAGAGCCAACGCCATTCAGCTGTACCTCCGGATCTTCCACCAGTGTCGAGCCGGTGTAAAATCGCTCCAGTGGCTGCATGTCTGCTCTGGCCTGAAACAGGGCCGTGACGGTGTGCAGATCGTGATTGTAGAGCGGTATCTGGCTGAAATCACCCCGAACGAACTGGGGTGAAGTCGGAAATAAATAAAAGCCCCAGTCCTGCTCATTCCCCGCAAAAAACCGGGTCACCGCATAGCGGCTGTACATGGCATAGGGCTGTTGCCAGACTTTGGGCGTTTCATAACCGCCCGGATTTTGCAGATCTGGAAACGGTACTGGATTCGCGATGGCAGGATATCCGCCATCGACAAACCCCCCATCGCCCTCGTACATGGGCTCGCACATCCGCCAGAAAGGACGGGTAACGCCCTGACGGGCCAGCATCCGTTTTCTGTTCAGCTGGATGTAGCCTTTTTCGTCGGCTACAATGTGAACGGTCTTGATTTTCGACCACAGATAGGGATAATTCTGGGTACCCGGCAGCTTATTGATCCAGATATCCTGATAATCCTGACCAGAAATATCGAAATTAAACCAGTAGTAGTACCCCATGCAGAAATCCTCTGCATCCCAGGCCGATCCGGTGAGCTGATAGGTACGAGTGCCGCCGTCCGGATTGTTGAACGTAATGTTGCCCTGCGCATCACCGCCGATGCCGGGTGCATCGACCTTGCAGGAGCCCTCCAGAAAGACACCATGCGAATTATCCTCAAAATCCGTTCTGGGACGGCCCTGATAGGGACTGGCACCAATGCTGACTTTGCAACTCGGATGTGATTTCTGTTTTAAGACCAGCAGTAACAGCCGGTAACGATTGGTACGACGGATATAGGTTTCGTTTTGCCACCAGCTGTCACCCATCGCCTGAATCTGCTCCACCGTCCGGGTTACCCCGTCTGTTTCGCATTTGACTGATTTGGTTTTGCCCACATCCCAGCTGGGCCAGCCAATCAGCCCGGAACCATAAATGTCCCGTTTCCAATCGGAACTCGTTTCAATGTTCAAAACGAGGTACTTCATAAATGCCAGATCCCCATAGCCATAGGCTGGGCACCGGCTCCAGATCATGTTATAGTAGGTTTGCAGATCCGACACATAGAAACCTTCTCCCTCCAGTGTGTGATGAATGCCGCTTTCCGTGATGTACGCTTGCCCTTCACCGGGTGAGTACTGGGATCTGTCGGCTTCAGCGACGCTAAAATCATTAAACGTATTAACGCCGTACGCTAACCGTTGGGCTTTGGTGGCTGTACCGACGAAATCAACCGAAAATCGGAACGTGGGCGAATAGTATTTATTCGTTCCGAATTGGGCGGGATTAAATACCCTTTTATTCTCTGGTGCATACGGGATCAGGCTCCTGCCACCCAGACGGCTGCGGACAGCATCCGTGGGTAAGTGATCGACCTGTACCTGCGTACCATCTGAATATTGCCGGTAAACTAACTGGGTGCCATCGACCAGCGTACTGGCCCGATAGCCAGTGATGGTCTGGGCTGTGGTGCTCAGTGCAATCAGCACCAACGACAAAAATAGGCTGAGCTGTCTCATTGGGCTAGACGGGTCCCCCGTCGTTATTTGAAGTGGATGTATACAGAATGGAGTTGGTCTCATCGGAGGGGTTCGTACTACCCGGATCAGTGCCGCCACCCGGTGTGTCAGGTACGTGCGGATAGGCCGGATCGTAAATGATGGTCGGTACGGCTCCCGAGGGCGAACAGCCTCTAGGATTCCAATGCATGCCCGCCAGATTCACCGGCACATCCGTTGTCGTTAGAGCCTGTTTGTTATCAAGTGCCAGGAATGCAGCGGCATCCGTATCGCAATCCACGCCAGCAACGGCCTGTAGAAAATGCCGGGTTTCCAGTACCGGAGCTCCGCCATCGACGACGGTCGATTTTTGGACTACTAATCTCAGTCGTGCCATTAGGGTGTGGGTTCTACGGTTTCAGTGAACGTTGCTGTGTTGTTAGCCAGATTGACCGACCAGCGACCAATTACGAAATCCACGTCGGCGGGTATCAACACGCCTTGCACACTGTCCCCCAAATACTTTTTCTGCACTCCGTCTTGCGAAATGCCGTTGTAGTCATAGTCCACGCCCGTGTTATCATTCAGCGGAATCGAGACGATACCATACGAGCGGTGATTGCTGAAATTGACCTGCGTAACCCGGTACCTGGAGTCAGCATCATAGGTAGTCCCCGATGCAAACTTTCGTTTTACAGTCAGATCAAAATCAATGACGGTCGCCGTTGGATACAGCGCTTTGAGCCGCTTCAGGGAAAGAGCGAAGCTGTAATATTTTGAGTTGGAGGTGGTATTGCGAAAGCTCTTGTAGGGGCTAGCAATCACGCTAGCCGTTTCGACCGTCAGGCCATCCAGGAAGCGAGCGGATGTAGCCGGATTGTTGGTTACGAATTGATTCGAAATGGTTAACCCAGCGGTTACGCATTTCACTTTCATCTCGTAATCAATAACCAGGTTGGTCGAACTGCTAATCGTTGAGAAAATGACGTTGATGGCTGTTGCTCCGACTTCACTAGGTGGTGTTACCGGCGTCGTATACGTCGAATCTTTGACAGCCACAATTTTGCCACCAACAACCTGAATCGCCTTTTTCACGGTGTTTCCACCCTGACTATCGAAAACAGCATAGATGTTATCGCCCGCCTTCTCGCAGCTGGTACCATTCCCCAAATACACATCCGTACCCACGTTGAGGTTGGCAGCCTGAATAATAAACATATCCAGATTGCCGGGCCGAGTATTGTCGAAGGCTTCGCCTGCCGTATCGTTTGCCTCGTCCAAGGTTGGATAAGGAGGGTCACTGAACCCACCGGTCGGGATAAAGTGATAACTGGCGTTATAGGTCGTCAACCCACCAGGCCGGGTACAACCAACCGTAATCACCTGAACGGTCTGCGGCAACGTCAGCGAACAGGTAATGACAAAATCAGAAACCGTTGCATCATTGGTTGCCGCGACATCAAGCGTTTTAGCCGGATCGTAGGGAACCGCCACAATACCCGCAGGCACGCCCGAAATACCCCATACCGGAACAAGTGAGCCGGCATAAGCTGTTTCTGACCAATCGGACCAAACCTGAATCAGGGTTACTGTCTTACTATCGCCCCCTTTGTTGACCGAGTTGATCAACGACTGCTTGATGAACATCTCGTAAGGGACGTCCGGAACAACAGGAGCTGCGCAGGTCTTTTCTTTCGGCACATTGTAATCAACCGCTTCGACTCCATCGACAAATACGCGCCAGGCGTGCTGAACCCCGTCGTGGTATTTGGCTGGCTTCATGTAGTTAAAGCCAAATACCGTATTGTCGGTCTGGATACCGGCAGCAATCAACGCATCGCGCACATCGGTGCGGACCCGCTGAGCCGTTACATTGGCTTCAAAGACACCATCCACGGTAATCGTGACGACGGCTGGAATGACCTGGCTATTATAACCCCAACCGGCCAGCTGTTCGCAGTCGTTGACGTCCATCGCAGACTTTTTGGTAAACGGCGGTGGGTCGGGGGGATCAACAACATCATCGTCCTCTTCGATGTACTGCTCAAGAACAGTCCACGTTATGACTTCGGTGGGTAGAGTTACTTCCGTAGATCGGTACAAGATGCCATCGTTGCCAATCAGCACATTCGCAACTGGCGTACCGGGCGGAGGGGTAGGCAGGATCGCGTTAATTCCACCTTTGAAAAAGGGCATGATCGTCGTATGGGCACCATTTTGGGTAACAATCTGAAGCGTCGGATCATCGGGCACGGCATAGTATGCATTGCCAATTTTTAGTACTCCCCAGAACTGGCCGTTTTTCCCAGTACCTGGTAAAAAGGTTACACCATTGGTGCTGCCATTGCCTACGTCTCCAGATCCGGGATTCTCGTTCGGGTCCAGAAAATCATAGCCGCCTGTTTCTTTGAAGACGACCCGCACCAGCTCCTGATCGGCCATGTACACCGGGTGATAGCCCAAAAACCGGTACACCACGCCCGCGACAAACGGCTGGTTGTCGTAATCGGCCACAAACAGCGGATCCTCCTGCTGATCCCGCTGGTCCTCTTCGTGGCCAGCCTGATTGGAGAGCACCGAAAACGTAAAGCCTTTTGTGAGAAAGCCGCCGGTCGTCAGGGTTATGGATTTTGCAGGTAGGCTCATGGGTTCATCAGGCTAATTTGCCGGCGCAGGCTGGCGATGACAGAGCCAACCTTAATGCCGTTCGTGAATACATCGGCTCCCAGTTTGGCCTTTCCCGTTTCAATCGGGGTATAGCCTCGGATGGCCGAGCTAATGCCCAGTTTGGCTTTCAGACCGGCCCCCTGGAGGTTCCGCTGAAATTGTTCGGTCTCGCTGAGCGTCGTTTTCAGGGCAGGCGGAACGGGCTGATCGTTGTCATCGAGCGCCAGGGGAATCAAATTGCCGTCCTTATCCGCCCAGTACCCTTTGGGCATGGGTAGTTGTTCGACATCGAGATCCATCACCCGGCTGGCGGAAGTAACGATTTCGCAGCCACGTACATCCCAGTCCATGCGGGTCTGCTGAAAGATGTAGGGAGTAAACAGGCCATCGTCGATGGTGCTGGTATCCGTAATGGCTACCCCCGAACTCTTGCCTGGTGTCAGCGTACCATCGACCGTAAAGAACCAGGGATCTTTCACCAGGCCTGAATAGCTGGTTACCGTGTAGGTACCCGAGTTGGCACCGGATGGATCCATGATCGTTACCTGCATGCCCACCTTGATCCAGGGCAGATACACGCCCGGCAGGACGTAATTGCCAAAACCCGGACTCTGGAACTCGACAGACAGATTCGTCGATTGCAACGGTATCTGTCCCGAGCCGCTGCGACCAATATCCAGAAAGCGAAGACCGGTGTGCAGGCCGTACGGCAGCCGTCCCATGAGTGTCACTTCAATGACCTCACTGGGCTGCATGGTCTGCCGGGCCAGCGATTCAGCCAGCCAGTTTGTAAGCGGCTTACCGGTTGCATCACCAGCATCCCCCCGGTTCCAGTCGACCGTCGGTTCATGACTGCCGGCCCGAAACAACGAGCCAATCCGGTCATTGGGCAGGGGCCAGGGCACGTCGCCCAGCGTCAGGGTCGCCGTCGCATCGAGCTTGCGTTTGGAGTCGGTAATGACGACCTGACTGCTTTCCAGGTTGACGCCATCCTTCTCGGTTTCCAGCGTGACGTTGTAGTACTTGACGAAGGGGCGATTGCCCGGTGTACCCAGGTTGGGCCCACCACCCGGCAAATCGAGTGCTTCGCCCACACAGACCCAGATATCCAGCATCCGCACACGATCCAGCGCATTCATGGGCAAGGTGATCGAAGAGATACCCGGAAAGGAAATCGTGCCGGCTTCATTCGCATTGTAGGTTAGGAGGCCTACCATTTCCGCCCGGCTCGGCGCCCGCTTCCAGGTGCCACCTCCCTGCAGAATGTATTCACCACCATCATTGTTGCCACTATCATCCCGATAGGCGAGCACCACGATTTTAGCGGCCCGAATCAGATGCAGTTCAAACTTGCATTTCAGGGTTCGTTTGTAAGATTGGGTATAGGCGAGCGATCCCTTTTCAAAAATCATTCGGGTGCGAATGCTGGGCGTATCGGCGTTGGCTTTTTCGTCGCCCGCTCCGTACAGCACCATCCCATATTGGTCCTCTTCGTTGCCCAGGCCCACCCGGAAGGAATTATCCGCTGTGATGTTATTGCGCGTCCAGTTGGTCGGCAAAAAGGTTGAATCGACTGATGCCCAGTCCCCGTTTTTCAAATAGTTCAGGTACCGGCCAAACTGCTGCACCACTTTGACGCCGGGTTTGATGCCCAGCAGGCGCAGCGTGGGATCTTCGTTTTTCACCCGAACGGTCTGATTGGGGTAAATATCGATCAGCATATCCCGGCTGACATCGGAATTGATATCCGGACCTGCCGACAAATCGGAGCTGGTGTAGGTACGGGTATGCAGGCGCTTGCCGGCTTCCTGATTCCAGACATCCCACTCGCCCGTAATTTCATCGGCCCGAATGGCAAACCACTTACCCTCAGCTTGTCCCAATCTTACCCCCATGGGTTCCAGCACTTTTTTGAGCGCGTCGTAGCAACTCAGGGTCTCACCCGAGTCACTAACCAGCGCTTCGGCCTGCATCTGGGTGGTAAAAAGCGGGTCACTGGCTGGATTGGCTTTTCCATTGATCAGCTGGCCAGCGGCCAGGCTCGCCCGCTCAAACAGGTTCACCCCCGTGATCAGGGGCAATTCCAGACCAGAATTATACAGAGCCGTGCGAATAACGGTCGATTTACTAACGTATCCCTGTAAACGTTTGCCGTCTGGGTCCAGAATGGGCCGATCTTTCAGCGTCGATAAGCCACAGGATGCCGAGACCGAAATGGGGTAGGGTTTTTTGCCGTACCGCTCGGAAAAATCAGCGGGCAGCAGCCAGCCCGCAAAAACCGTACTGGTGTAGGCAAAGCCGGTAGCCGTGGTATCTTTTAAAATAACGACCTGGATATCGCGATCGGAGCGGACATAAAATTCCCGGCTTTCGAAGGCATTCGACGCGCGAAGTTTGAAATCTGCCTTCAGCGGATGCCAGAACGCCAACCGGCTGGAGTCCGAGGTCGATTTACTGATCTTGACGGGCGAATCTTTATAGACCTGTAGTTTGGTCGGTGTTCCCGAGAAATCAGGAAACCGAAAGGATATTTTATATAAAGCAGGAAATAGCCCCAGCCCTTTGTTTGGCTGCTCGATGAATTCGGCGTAGTATTTTTCGACGTACTGGGGCATTACGAATAGTATTCGTTGGTTTGCTCGGCATCGGCCAGCGACAGGGCTAAATCGCCCTTGCTGAGCCTGAATTCACCGGTATGGGTCACCAGCAGCCGCTGGGGCCGTACCTGGCTTAAATCGGGTCGGTTGATCTGGGGGCCACCCAGATTTTTCATAATGCGTTCCGAGATTAAATCAGCGCCTAAGCCAACGGGTGATACCCATTCGCCCAGACCACCTGAAGTTGCCCGGCTGGACTCACCCACCCGGATCAAACTTTCCGATCGGAACAGCCCGCCTTTGGCGAAGCCTTTTGTGTTGTCGGACAGCAACGCCCCGGCCAGGCCTTTGGCCACGCCACCGGCCAGCACGATGGCACCACCCGTCAGGATCTGCTTGAAACCCAAAGCGGCCGTTGCCGGGAATAGTGTGAGCGGAATACCGGTCGTGATCATCACCTTACCAATGGCGATGACCGCATCGGCAATCATATCGATGACACTTTTGATGATCGACTTGAAGCTGAGCTTACCCGCTCCCAGTCCTTCGCCAATGCCAGCCAGCAGATCAATACCCCCTGAAATCAAACTATCGCGAGCACTGGAAATAGCCCCCGAAATGGCCTGAACGGACGAAAGAACAGACGTGATTAGACCCTGCGTATTAAGAGGATCGCTCGTGATCAATCCCTGCATTTCGTCCTTGATGGAGCCAAACACCGTTGGGAAATCAGCCAGGGCGATACGCAGCGTATCTTTGTTGTTTTTAAGCGTTAATTGGGCTTCGAAAATCTGTTCATTCGCTTTCCGCTGAAATTCATCGAGTCCTGGTAAGCCAATTGAAGCCAGTGACCCATTGGCACCTTGTGTGGTTACCCCACCACTACTGATAATCGAGTTTACCCGTTGATTGGACGCATTCGGTGCGACAATCGGCTTTAACTCACCGAGATTAACGGGTTTGAAATTAGCAAGCTCCTTTTCCTGTTTAACCAGGTCCTGAAACAGGGCTACCTGCTGGCTTCTTGATTTATTGGCCGTATCGCCCTGCTCTCTAAGTTCTTTGGTGAGCCGCTTTAAAATGCGCTCATTCGTGGTCAGTGCCGATCCAACCCCTTCAACGGCAGGCTTTTGCGCCTTAAATGAAGAGGTGGCCGAATCAAGACTAGCCTTTAGTTTATCGTATTCAGCCTGTTGAGCCGATACATCCTTCCCTAACAGCTTCCCACTGGCAATCTCGTCTTTTAATTCTTTGATTCGCTTTTTGGTCTGCTCAGCGGCAGACCCTGCCATGCTAATGCTGGCGTAATCAAAGGCTTTGTCTTTACTCGTAGCTGCCCCGGCTTTATTGCCCGTCGCTACATTGAGCGATACGCCTGCTTTGGCAACCGCCTGAACGGATTGAATACTTCCCTTAAGTCCATCCAGTTTACTCAGTGCCTTATCAATACCGGCTGTAATCTTATCCGCCAGACTGGTGGCTCCGAACAGCTGAAAAATAGAGCCGATGGTGCGGCCGATCGTAGCAGCCATGAGCTTGAAGCCGTCAATCAGTAAGTTCCAGATGGATTTGGCGACAATCAGTAAGCCGTTGCCGAACTGGCTCCAATTACCCGTTAGTAACCCCGTAAGCGCCGAAAAGATACCCTGCAATAAGCCAGCCCCGAACTTAAAAACGGCCACGACTCCTTCAAAGGCTCCTTTGGCAATGGTTGTAAAGAAGCCCCCGAATCGTGCCCAGACGGCCTGGATATAGCCGACATAAACGGTAAATACTGACCGCACAAAGCCCATGGCTGAGCCGACCAGATCCTTGACCGATTGCCAGATGCCCGAATTCGTTAAAACTGTTTTGATATAATCCCAGTTGGCGGCCACCAGCACGGCCACACCGGCAATGGCTGCACCAATTAGCAGGATGGGTCCAATCGACACGCCCAGCGCAGCTGTTATAGCCGCCGATCCGGCGACTACGGAAGGGACTAGGGCAAGCAGTCCGCCAATCCCCAGAGCCAGTGGACCAATGGCGGCCACCAGGCCCGCAACGGTCAGGATTACTTTCTGCGTCGTGGGTGAAAGGGCCGTAAAACGATCGGCCAGACTACCGACGGCATTGCCAATCCGGTCGATTAGTTCTGTCAGCCCAAAGGCTTTATCGGCCGCTGATGCGAACTGGAATTGGGCAATCTTCAGGCCATCACCGAGATTTTCCAGGGCATTTTTTGGCCCACCTTCTACCCGCTCCAGCTTGGCTAGGTTAATGACCAGATCGTTGATGAAGTCTTTCGGACTCCGACCCACCGCTTGCAGTTTGGCACTGATCTGCTCCGAATCGACCGTGCCGAACATATCGCTGATCGCCTTGGAGATAACGGGCGAGGCTGTAATGATGGGTTTCAGGTCATCTCCCAGTACTTTGGCTTTTCCTGCCATCTGGGTAAACTGGGTAATGACCTGCGCAAATTCGACTTTGCCTTTCCCACCCAACGCGATGGCATTCCCCACCTCATTGACATATTTCTCGGCGGTCTGGGCTTTATAGCCTAACGTTTCGAGTTGAAGGCCTGCCTGGGTTACTTCTTCCAGACCTAAACCCGGCAGACGGGCCAGCTGTCGAAATTCCGCGAACTGTTTGGTGGCCTCCTGCGCGGAACCCGCTGTAATTTTCAGTGCCCGCTGAATGCCATCGATCTCGCCGTAGGTTTTAAACGATGCAATACCCAGTGCGGTAATACCCGCCGATACTAGCGAAGCCGTTCGGCCAAAACTCTCCATACTGGAAGCGACCCGGCCCAGGCCCCGCTCGAACTGACGGGATTGCCGATCAGCGGCCGCAAAGCTGGCGACCACATTGCCATTGAGCTGCGTAACCAGTTGACCAGCCGCAGCGCCTGCAGCCCGAAACCCGGCAACAAAGTCGGTAACAACTGCCCCCAGCTTAATGTTAACTGCTCCTGCCATGTTAAGATTTAGCGATTCGACTCACCAGTTCAGCCCATTCGGCCTCGGTTCGTTTTTTGAGTTTGGGCTGTGCAGCAGCTCGCGGCTTTTTCTCGCCAGGTAGCCGCATCACATCAATCCCTTCGATAGCCGGGGCTTTCTCGCCCCGGTTGATGTTATAGAGTAGTGCGTAGAGTTCGCGGAAATACACGCCCTCTTTGTTAATGCGACGCACGTAACCGGCAACCATTCGGTCAAATTCGGCGGGGGTTATCTCCCAGAATTCGCCTGGCCGCAGGCCTACTTCGTAAGCTGTTTCCTGGAGGGACTCCCAGTCAGTGTAACGGGGCTTCCGTCTGGCAGCTGCCCGAGTAGTTTTTCTACCAGACTGTTTACGTT
Organism: Spirosoma endbachense; assembly: GCF_010233585.1. Taxonomy (NCBI): domain Bacteria; kingdom Pseudomonadati; phylum Bacteroidota; class Cytophagia; order Cytophagales; family Cytophagaceae; genus Spirosoma; species Spirosoma endbachense. Next base: position 7,710,606 of record NZ_CP045997.1, on the reverse strand, counting down.
TGGGATTCGCTCGAATGCCGTTTTGGAGATCACCAGCGCTTGGGCCAGATCCTCGTCACTCATCGTGTCCATCCAGTCAAGCATGGTGTCGATGGTAAATACGGCCGGCAGATCGTTCTGTTCAAAGCGACACATCAGACCGGCCCAGAGGGTGAGGCCCATCATCTCATAGTTGCCCGAGACACCTTCGCCTTGCTTTTCGACGAGTTTGGCGGCCAGCATGCCGAACTTAAACGTGCGGGCTTTGCCATTGACTTCGGCGACGAATTCGCCGTTGGCTTGTTCAATTGGTTTCATAAAGACGGTAGGTACGATTAGGGTAATGAACTTGGTTAAAACCTACTAAAACCGTTAAGCTTTAGTAGGTTTTAACCGGAATTACGGAGCGACGATCAGGCTCCGGGTGGGCATCGTCAGGAAATTAAACGTGGCTCCGCCCGTGGCATCGCCTTTCTGGGGGCCTTTGCGGGAAAAGCCGTTAAAGAAGCCCTGACCCGTATAAACCGGATCGCCGATTTTATCACCGACTGAATACTTGAGGTCGATAATCTGAGCGGTATCGTTCCACTGCTGGACTTCGTCGTCAGAAACGTTGGTTGCCTGATCGCCGGTCGCATAGTGACGCACGATGTGTTCGATCGACAGTGTCGGTACGGCGATATCGCCCGACGGGCTTTTTTCAGTACCCGACCGGCAGGCGGTCTCTTCCACTTCAGCCCCCGGTGAATCCAGGTCAGCAGCGGTCATGCAGCCAAACAGGATATAATCAGCTCCCGCTGGCTTTTTGATGAGCACAATAATCTCTTTGCCTTTGACCAGTGTTTTGGTCCGTGCTACAGGAGGTGCCATTGCGTTACAGTTTGGTTACGGTTAAATCGAAAAATTGTCTTTTGTAAAAAGCCCCTATGTCCGGGTCGGTCTCGTCGAAATCATCGTCGTTGATCTCCAGACTGATCTGGTAGCCCAGGTGAACGCCTTCGTAGCCATCGAGTACATCATTGACTGTATCGGCCAGCGTTTCAAGCTCGATGGAGTTTTTGGCGACCAGGCCGATTTCCAGCAGGCCCTGTTTGGTCTGGTCAGGTGTCCGACAGGCCAGTTTTTTAAGCCCTTTGGTATTGTAATAGAGCGCCGAAAAGCTGTCAGCCTGCGCAAAGGTGACGGGTGTCACCCGCCCTTCATGGAGGGATTCCAGGTCAATCTGCGTATTGAGCAGATCGTAGAGGGCTTCGCCAATTTTTGCGTCCATTATTTTACTAGCTCTTTTTCTACTTCAGCATGCAGGGCTGTGGTCAGGCTCGCTTCGGCCAGTGCGCCTCCCTGCGATTCGGCTCTGGACAGAAAGTCGTCGACGCCCCGGCGGTGGATATTCGGTCGGGTGATCAGGTGTGTCCGCCAACCGGCATACCCTCGTTTTTTGCTGGCTCCGACCAGAACCCGAACGACCTCGCCCTGACTACCCGGTACCACCAGGATCCGCAGGCTTCGTTTGGTGGCTCCGCCCTTGTCATAGGTGCCGTCCCGTTTGGTTTTGCCCGATTTAAGCCGGCGAACCTTCTGGCTTCGAAACAGCCGTTGACCGATGGGCACTTCCCGTTTGGCAATGTCGAGCATCGGTTTGACGGCCACCCGCATCGTTCGGCCCATGAATCGGGCATCGACCACACGGCCCGTTCGGGCCAGTTTTCGATCGAGCACAAACAGCTCGCGCGTGTCGATGCTGCCCCTCATCAGTCATGTTTCTGGGTTTCGATCGTTAACCACTGCCGGCGCGTTCCAGCCATTGCATGGATGTTGAGGATATCATACTGAATCCCTTCGCAGTAAAGAATCATGGTCGGCAACAAATCCATACGGTAGCGAATATCGAAGTCAACCAGCCCGTAGGCGGTTTCGCGCGACGCAGCCGGGCTTCCCGATCCATCACCACCCGTTTCCACACCACCCCGTTCGCGTTTGCGGCAGGAGAGGTTCTGAACGAAGGGACTTTCGGATTGGCCAATCGATTCGCCTTTGCCGTTTTTATGGGTATCCAGGGTGAACAGGCTCAGTTTGCAGTCCAGATCGCCCGCTTGCAGTGCTTTTGCCATGCTTATAAAATCGGTAAAACGTACTTGTCCATGATCCATTCGGCATGCGAACGCCATTGTTTGCGATCATCGGCCCGGTTGTCATACCAGCGCCCAATGAGCAGCCGCACCACCTGCAGAATATCAGCCGGCAGTTCGGTCGACTCGTAGCCAGCCCGGTAGCTCACCCGAATGCGGGTAACTCCCCGAATCTGACAGGCCACTGGTAAAAACTGAATCTCACCCGTTTCATGCCAGCGGTAAGCCGTTGGGGGTAACTCGACCCAGTCCGCGGTATCCTGTTGGTAGTGAATGGCCGAAACCGTCTGCACATTTAAACTGTGCAGTTGCGCCGGGCAGAAATCATCCCCATAACCATAGTAATCGCGGGCGAACAGGGGCTGCTTGCAGAAGCTTTCCGCCCAGTCCATCGCTGCTTGCACCAGACTGACCGCCTGCCCTTTATCAGCCACACTGTCCCGATCGATCCGAATCCAGTCGCAGGCTGTAGCGCCGTCGATGCATGGCTCGAAAGGAACAGCGGGTTTTTTCAGGCGGGCGGTGAGCATTAGCGTCTGCGCGTTTCGGCGTTGGGTTTGACGGTGGCAGTTTGACCGGCCGGCGTCCGTTTGGCCAGTTGGCCAGTCGGTACAACAGCGGCCGTTTCAGGCTTTTTCGGTTCCACCGGCAGGGCCAGTTGGTGTTTGATCAGGTCAGCAGCCTGCTCGGGCTCGACGTCAACTACTTCACCAGGGAAATAGCTAAAGTTGATACCCGAACAGGATGCCAGGATTTCTATCGTTACCATACCGGGCGCTTAGCTGGCTGCGTGCTGGAGGAACTTAACGGCCCCCTGGTTGATCAGCTTGGCATCCGTCCGCATAAAGCCGACATAGGCCGTCTGGTTGAATTCAGCAAAACGCTCAGTCAACCGGATAATCAGCGGAGAAGCTACATTACGGATGATGTATTTGCTGAAATCGCCGAAACCGACCGACTTCGCACTGAGGCCTATATCAGCCAGATCATCGTTAATCACGTACGTATATCCCCACAGATTTTCGGGTGTTCCTTTCTGAATGTCACCCATCTGCCAGATGTAGCGGCCCTGGCTGTCTTTCAATTTACGGACAGCGGCCAGCGTCAAATCGTTGAAGGAGAACTTACCGTTTTTACGGTACGCCCGGTTGACCGAATGCAATAGATCCAACAAATTGTCAGCCGTTAAAGCCGTCCCGGCTACACCCGTGTTAAAGACACCCGCATTAATGATGACCCCTTCCGGTTTGTTGGTCCCGTCGGCTTTGGTGTAGTGATCGTTCTGAATCCGGCCAAACCGAATGCCCATGGCTTCCGTGATCAGGGCGCCCAAATTGAAGGCTGAATCCTGAATCAGGGCGTTATCGACCTTGATCACGTCCGAGGTGTAGGTGTAAGCGCCCAGTGTTTTGGAGCCAAATCCAAGATCCGTTGAACCGGTCGTGGCATCGGTACCCGAGGAAAGCAAACGACCTTTCGTCGCTGTGTCATCGAGGGTTGGCCAATCCACCGTCGCCCCGGTACCGGTGCCCCAGATGCGGCCTAGTTCCAGCATGCCGCCGTAGGCTTTCAGGGCAATTTCCAGTTCATTGCTGAACTCACGGGGTACGGTGTAGCCGCCAGCGGCACCCGAACCTGAACTCTGGGCGCGGGTTTCAGCGCCATTGCCTTCAACGGCTTTGACAAAGCCACCCAGTGCCCGTTTTTCAGCTTCGGTCATATCGGCAACCCCGTAGCGCAGGTACGCATCGAAAGCCTGTTTATGAGCCGTTTCGGCCGATTTTTCATCGGTTTGAGCGCGTTTTTCTTCCTGCGCTTTGTTGGCTGTTTCCGCAACCGCCCGCTGATCGGCTTCTTCGCGCTGAAAATGGGCGATTTTCCGATCGATATCAGCAATATCGCTGTCGTGTCTGTCAAACTGAGACCGTTCCTCAGCAGAAAAAGCACGGCTGTTCTCCGTTTCAGCTTTGTCGATGAGCGACCGCTGCTCCGCTACAATACGCCCTTTCTGTTCCTGAAGGGCTTTCAGTTTGTCTACTGACATAGTTATAAAGAGTTACGATGGGCATTATTTTTGGCTATATACCACTCCAGGGGGTGCCCTTGTGATTCCCCGGAATGGATTTCTTCGGACGACTCAACGGAGCGCGTCTCGGGATTTTCAGTTATAGTTTTTTCTATCGCCGTTTCACCGGTTTCTGAAGTACTGCGGCCTTCCTCGGTCTCAGTACCGGCCGTTTCCAGCGTGGCTTCGGTTAGTTCGGCGATCGTTTCTTCGATCCAGCTCTGCTGGTAGATCAAATCGCTTAACCGACCCGCTGCCAGGCGCTTGACATTGCTATCGGTCAGCTTCGAGACGGCCGTGGAAATGAAATCGACCTGCGTTTGCATCTGAGCCACCAGGCCGGTTAGAAAAGCCTGGTCGTTTTCACTGAGTTGCCGTTTTTCGCGGAAATACATCCCCCGAGTGGCAGCCTGCTGATCCATAGCATCGGTATAGGACCGCGTTGTGGCGGCCACATTGATCGTCGTTTGTAGATAGGCGGCACGAGTGACGAGTGACAGATCCATGAGTTTGGAGATCTTCTCGACGTACCGATAGAGGACATTGTCTTTGGTTTCCCAGCGGTCTTTGGCCACAAAAAACTTAAATGACATGCCCCGGATATCGCCCCGGTTGACCCATACTTCACAGTCATTGCCGACCGTATTTTCAGGCTTGAGAATACGCACCTCGACGCCCTTCTCAGTCGTTTTGAAGGTGAGCGTACCCGAGTAATTAGCTCCCAGAAGCCGGTTTTCGTCGTGATTGAACACGGCCAGTACTTCCGACAGATCGGTATCGGCATCAATGGCACCCGGCTCAATAATTTCCTGAAACATCCCCCGCTTCTGATCATAGAGCGGACGGGAAGGCTGATTAAACACAATGCCGGTACCGATAAAGAATTTACCACCACCCTCGGCAGCAGCCCGTTCCTCGACGGTGACAATGGTTTTATAGAGCCGTTCTTCGACGGTGGCTACTTGTTCGCTCATGCGTCAGCAGATGGTTTAGTGTCGGCAGCTGGCTTGGTTTTGTCCGCGGCCGACGGTGTAGTTTCAGTAGTTGAGGACGGATCGGGCGCACCCATGTGGGAGCCCGGCAAGACCCGCTGCATGTTCATTTGCACGAACGTATCATCCAGACCCGCCAACCGGTTGAGGTTGTTGCGTCGACGAATCTCGTTCTGGGTAATGGAGCCCGTATTGAACAGAGCCTGCGTCTGGGCTGCCTGCGCTACCGAATCACCCCGTAGCAGGAAGTCATAATCCCAGACCACCTCTTTGGATGGCTTTTCGGCTTCAGCAATCAATTTGCGTTTAAACTCCTGACCAATCCGAACGGTCCAGGGTAAGATGGTGCCCGTAATAAATTCTTTGCTCTGGTGCTCGATGTTATTATTCGTCGAGCGGTCCAGCTTGCCAATCTTGTGCTGAGGCACGTTGTACATCCGGGCAATGTCTTCGACCTGAAAGTTTCGGGTCTCGATGAACTGCGCATGGTTAGGCGGGATGGTGACCTGTTTATAGGTCATGCCATCTTCCAGAATCAAGGGCTTATGCGCATTTTGGAGACCGGTCTGACGCTCGGCAAACTGCTTGCGAAGCCGGTCGACGGTCGCCTGCTCTTTAAATACTTTACCCGTTTCCAGCACACCCATGCCACCAGCGCCCTGTCCAAAGAAACGCCCACCGAACTCTTCGGCCGCCAGCGAGAGTCCAATGCCATTGGCAAACAACTCAATGGGGCTTTTGCCTTCGATGCCGTTGGTACCCAGACAGCGAATGTGAATGATATCGCGTTTATCGACGATCTCACCAAATACATTGTAGTAGAGGTAGCGCTGGCGACCCATGTTGACATAGATCGGCTGACACTCGCCGGGTTCCAGAAACCGAATACTCAGGGGTTTCATGTACGTATCCCGCTCAATCAAGGCATAGGCGTTGCCGCGCGATAAAGCCGCAGCCACCAGCACATACATGAAATCAGACCAGTTTAAAAAATCATCCGGGCCATATTCATACAGAAGCTGTAAAGGATCCTTGGGGTCAAGATCACGTCCCAACTTCGTCTCCTTAAAGACGCCAATGGGAATCGTGGCAATGGTGGAAGCGATGGTATTGATACAGGCGTAAACCGCCGATACACGCCAGGCTGAATCGGGAGTCACAACGACACCCGCATGGGAGCCGCCTGATACATGCCCTGTTAAATCATCCCAGGAACTCATCTGCGAGAGCGGTACCGCTGGATTTTCGAGCGAACGGACCTCGGCGGGCAATTCGGCTGAACGCTCGCCACTATACGCAACGGGCATAGGGGCGCTATCAGCTGTAGCTGCCCCTGTTAATAAATTCCAAGCCCGTGTTGCGAAACCCGCCATCTACCCAGAATCTCCGGAAAAACAAATGAAGAGGTACGAATATGGGGGCGGCCGACAGCGAGATACATAGCTACTCGGCGGGTTATCTCACTTTCACTACCTTTTCGCCAGCCCGTTTGCTGTAGGCATCGAAGAAATTTTCCCGATCGGGAAAGCAGCGACCGCGCTGGAAAAACTGCTCATAGAGGACTTCTGTCTGCTCATAGGCTTTCGATTTGAGGCCTCGTTTTTTGCGTGAAGAGCCCCAGATGAGTGCCAGTTGCTGCTCATAGACCCGGAAAAAGCCGCGCCTGGTCTGAAAAAGCAGGCAAAAAGCCAGCGTTTTGCGGGTTGGCTCGTCCAAAGGAAGCGTCGGGAGCTCACCCATGGCGACGAACGGTTACGATAGCCGAAATCGGAATATGCTGTGTTTTGAGCCGTGTTTCGGTGCCAATGACGCACAAACGGCCCCGCTTAAGGCCAATAATGGCCGCTTCTCCCTGACTCTCCAGCACCAGATAGTCAATATTCTCAGTTTCCAGACCAATAAAACGGCCTTCCAACTGATAGGTAATGGAGGAGAGTTCAGGGCCTGTTGGCGTATAGCGTTTGCGATCGGCTTCTGCTGGGCCTTTGTAGAAGATATTGGCCGATGAGGTGCAGCAATATAAGCACACCAATTCACCTGGCTTGAGTCGGGCGAGTTCAGAAAGAAACATTCAAGTACAGTTACGGTTACGGTCTGCTTTTTGGGCAGTGATGTAAAAGTAGCCGACTTGTTTGGCGATTTCGTCGCAAAATGAGACGAAAATCAGCGCAAAATGAGACGAAAATGTGTAAATATTTAATTAGGATGCCTGTTGCAAATACTCAGACAAGAGCTTGCCGAATATCCACCGCATGGTTTTGGAAACATACGCATTCATCGTTTCGGGCAGCGGCATAGTAACGGGAACCCATGCGACGTTTGTCGTTACCCAAAACTCTAACCCTAAGCGCTCAGGTCGCAGGGATATTTTGACGTTCCCAAAGTCGTAATGTACATAGTATTTATCCTCACTAACGATGCCACCAAAATTGCCAATGGCAATAATTCTCTTAATGCGTTCGTGATCAAGAATTGAGTCTACGGTTTCCATCTATTTTGTTTTTTACTGTAAATTTTCGACTACCGTACGCTGTAAAACACCCGCTTAAACGTGGCCAGTGAAAAGGGCAGTTGGTGCCGATGCTGCTGCTCATAGTGCTCTTTGGCCCAATCAAACCGTTCGTTGATGGTTCGCAGCTGACGATTTTTCATTGCAGGCTCGTAAAACTGGGTCAAAAACTGTTGTTCAAGGGTAGGTAAGAGTGGCATCGGTTGATGAGTGGGTTAGAGTTCTAGAAAGCCGCGCGTATCATAGATATTGCTGGTTTGCTCATTGCGATCCATCATCCAGGCGGCTTTGGCCATGATGCCCGAAACAATACCATCCACTTTATCAGGAGCTCGCTTGGGATCTTTGGTGATTTTGATGTTGCCGTTAGTGTCAGCGATCGGGATGGCATTACGCATCATCCACTGGGCAATGGGGTTCATGCCGTGATTGAAGCGCTCCTGCAACACCAGGTCCCGAAAAGCCTTGGTAGGCTCGGCGAACATGGGCATCGTCTGGGGAAATTCCAGCGCCGGCACACCTCCTTTTTCCTGGATGGTCAAGGCTGTCGAGGTCGCGTTATAGCGGTCGTAGGCCATGCCCTGAATGTCATAGAGCGGCTTTAACGGTAAAACCGTTTCCTCAATCTGTCGCGGATCGATCACGTTGCCATCGAGAACGGTGATGTGCCCCGCTTTCTGCCAGTCGCGCAAATTGTGAAGCCCATCAGCGATGCGTTTGTCAAATTTGAAGTCGGGGATCCAGAACCACCAGAGCATGTAGTGAATGCCTGGTACTTTCAGAGGGGACCGCATATAGAGCAGCTTTTCTTTCTGCTCTTCAGTCAGCTCCTCATCGTACTGGGCCCAGTCAACTGGCGGGAAATACAGCGAATAAGCACAGAAATCGTTGGTGGCTCCCATATCCAGACCTGCCCAGGCCTGCCGACCCTCCAGTATAGCCGGGTCAAACGTGCTGCCGGACTTGATCCAGATGGAATCAGGAATAAACACCTGGGGGGCATCGCACCACCAATTTAAATTCAGTGTTTTGAAGCTGACAATACCCTCTTCCCCCTTCAGATATTGCGCATCGCGTTCTTCGACGAGGGTTTCCAGCTTGATAATGCCCCCTTTACAGAGCATCGGGTTCGATTTGATCCAGGTTTCTGGTTTTTCAATCTCATCTTCCGAATCCTGGGAGTAAATCACCACAAAGAACGAGTCGTTGTGCACCGAGGCCTCCAGAATGGGGATGTACACCTTAAATTCAGCCTGAAAACAGGGCCATTCCTTATGGCTGCCCCGCGTCGTTACAATGCTCATGATCGGCTCATCCTTCTTGATCAGACCCGAGGTAAGTTTGTTGAGCATTTTATCGTCTTCAAACTCGTGATACTCGTCGATGACGGCGTAACTCGGCCGGGTACCGTCGGCTGTTTTCGGATTCGAAGTCAGAAAGCCAAATTTGGCGTTGCTAGTCGGGTTAAAAATGCGCTCAGCGGACGAGCTAAGGTAATCCTGTAGATCAGGCGACGAGTTGAGCATCAGCACGGCATCGTCAAAGGCGATTTTTGCCTGTGCTTCTTTCGTCGCTGATACGTAGGCTTCTGCATTGGTCAGCCCTTCAACCGTCAGGTGATAGAGAATTTGTAGGGATTCGATTGGCGTTTTGCCCGATCCTCGTGCACAACTCTTATACTTCCGGCGAAACCGACGTAAACCGTTTTCCCGCTTCCAGCCATAGAAAACGTAGAGTTCCCAGACCTGAAACGGAAAGAGGTGTAGTGGTTTTTCGGGGCCAATGTTGACGCAGTCGGTAAAGTCGAGCATGCGCTGGCCTGCGTCATGATCGAAATAAATACCTCGCTTGTGTCCATTAGCCAGATCGTCACGCTGCCGTTTGATGGCCAGCTTCAGCAAACGACCCGCAGTCAACCGGCCCGATAGAATATCTTCTTCGTACTGCCAGGCAATCGCATTATACTCCATTGTTACGGTAGGAAATTATGCTTATTTACGATTCATCAGTTGGGCCATCTTAGACTTAGGCTTATCAGGAATTGCTCCCATGGTCAGACGTGTCCGAGCCGACGGGGTAAAACCGAACTGGGTGGCCAGCTTTAGGGCTGCATCGAGCGAATCTTTGCGCAAGGCTGTAAATGGATTCTTCTGCACTCGAACAACCAGGCCGTCTTTGTTTTTGATGGCCACCACCGCACCTTTTGATTTTACCTGTGCATCATACTCCCAATAGTTCGATACTTCGTTGCAGTAAGCAGCGATTAACGATAAATCCGTGGCAGCCAGATTGCCAGTATCATGAAGCCACCGGCAGACGACATGCCACTCCCGAACACCCCATTCGCCCAGGCCTTCGGGCGGTTCCGGAATTTGGGCAAGCAAATCGGGCTGCACTTCGTTGGAAAGCGCCCGGTCAGGTCGATAAGTACCTTCCAGCACTTTGACGGCCGTAGGTTTGGCAGGTCGTCCGGGAGGCATTAGCTACGACGTTTGAGAAATTCCTTGACCAGGACCATCAGGGCTTCACCATCGGTTTCCTTGACTGAATCGAGTTCAGCTTCCAATTTGGCAGTGGCCAGCGCTTTCTTGAGTTCAGCTTGTTGGAAGGTGCTCAGCTGAAAGGTGATTTTATCATCTTCCTTGGGGGCCTTCTCTTCTTTTTCGGCTTGTTCTTCCTCATCGTCGAAGCTGGAGAAACCCCAGGCATCCAGATCGATACTGTACTCATCGCCCAATTCTTGCAGCACATTCTCGTCAAACTCCAGATTGGCCTGGCTGACTTTATTGTCGGCGATCGCCAGCTCCCGGCCCTGCTTGCTGTCGATGTCCAGATCAGTCCGTTGCACGACGATCAGTTTGGTACCGTCCGAGGGAACAATGATCACGTCATTCAGGCCGATGGCTGCTGCTGTTTCGAGAGTCTTATTGCCCGCTATCACATTGCCATGCTTATCGGTCAGAATGGAGCGACCGGTACCGAGTTCACGAAGTGATTTTTCCAGAAGGTGCTGGCCGAACTCCCGGCCCTTATTGGCATTTTTCTGATCCGGAATCAGATCATCAATGGTTCCAGTTTTGACAGTATTCATACGAGTTGTTACGGTGAATTAATGGCAATTATTTTCAAGTTGATACGGTGGGTTACTCACTATAAAAATCAGCCACTTAACTGACGGACCACAAGCCCAAAAAACTGTGAATTATGACGCGCGCTTTTTTCGGGGTAAGCAGCGGTCGCAAGACACATGAAATTTTTAACATTTTTAGTGCCCCTCCCCCTTCTTGGTTTCGTCCTGCTTCTGGCCTTCTGGCTGCACTATTCCTTCGTCAGGATCAACCTTACTATTCTTCGTTCGCTCATCAACTATATCGAGTAAGCACTTGACCATTGAAAGAATGCCATTCGTGCTAGGCTGCGAGGGCGATGGTACTGTAAGGGCAATACCTTTATAATGAATACTAATCATGAGTGGCTAATGGTTTATAGTGAGCTTCGATCGTCATGGCTATTCGGCTCTACTGGTATCAACTCTTACTCGTTCAGGCATACCATCTATAATACGACTCTTAAGTTCGCTACCTGAAACCTCTGCTTTAATTTCGATAGACAACGGCATGACGATGAAGTTCTCAGGGTGCTCAATGATATCATCAATAGTCTGCTTGAGTAGAGCCAGCACACGATTGGCTGTTTCAGGAAACCCGTTCGTTTTATAGCGCAGATAGTCGTTGACTAGATCATGCAGCAGCGGCACCTCTTTGGGCATTGGGAGGGGGTTAGACATGTTACGGTTAGTTAGAACGTTTGGCGTTGATCTCAACACGCTTGGTAATCAGTTCAATCTCCTTGAGTCGGCGTTCGGTTGTCTCTACTTTGATGAGTGACAATTGCTGTAGTTTCGAATAGTGTGTTACTTCAAACGTAAAACCGGCCTTTTCAAGCTCAGCCCGAAAGAGAGGCACTTTATAATCATCAGCAACGATCCCTGCTTTCATGAGCCTACTAGTTGATCGGTTCCATCCCAAACGAACTCACCAACGGGGAGATGCTTGATACAGCCGCAGCAGTAAGTAGCGCCGTAGAATTTAGGATTGCGAGCGTATGTTTCGGCAATAGCTTGGCTCATAGTCGTAGCGACTCCACATTTACTGTGTACATAGGTTCGTCGCACAGGTCGAACAAAACCCTGTGCCCGCTCTTCTTCGGATAAGACCAAATACACATCATGCTGTGCGGTTGGCTCCTGATCAACGCCACGACCTAGTCGCGGATCAGTTGGGTCGGTGGTATGACTCATATTGTTACGGTAGGTTAGTTTTCGTTTAAGCCAAATAGTCTCCTCTTTGCCCAGTTCAGCATACCGCTTAATGGCCCTTCATAGACGTTATTGTGATTGTCGTTGTAAACCACGATGATTGTTTCTGGCTCCTCATTCATTCGGCGAATCAACTCGCCCAGTTCAGCATTATTGTAATCGCCATCCTGGTCGACTGTCATCTTCGTATCCTTGTAATAGTAGGTGATCTTCATGATTGCTTTTCCTTCAGGCGTCGTAAGATCTTCGAAAACAAATTGATGAGCCGGGTTAACTCTGGTTCATCTGAGATTTTAACAAAGTCCCAACTACCAAAGGCTTTAACGTAGATAAACGCCTGGGAACTGGTCAATTCCTTCCGATTGCCCATCTCCTGTAAGATGACCGTTTGCAGCTGCGGCAGCTTGGCTACGTCGACCTCACCAATCATTTCGAAGATTACCTTCCGAATGCCCAATAGAATAAAGTCGGTATCATCCTCTGCATTCAGAATACCGATGATCAAGCCGTTTAGGGCTTCAAGTGCTGCATCAGACAGGGTTTTGATGCGAGCTTCCAAGTCCTGCAATTCCATCAACTTTGTAAGGTTATTCATGGGTCGATGGGAGCTCCTCGGTTAACGAATCCACATGGTGAGTAATGCTGGTCTTGCCGGACCGAGTCGTATACTTGTAACTAACCTGACCTTTACACGTCGTGAAATAAACGTCGCGGTTTCCATCCTCAAACCGATAGACCTTGCAGCCATCGACTTCAAGCAATAAATACGCATGTTGGCCAGGATTGCCCGTGGTGACCAGACCTATGGGCGTGATTTTGCTTTTGCAGCTGGCAACAAATAGAATAACTGCCAGCAATAGGAGTACTTTTTTCATTGGTTACGGTAGGTTTGACTTAATTAATTGACATTGTTGAGCTTGGGTCTGCTCTTTTTGACGAATTGTCTGCTGCATGGCTTCAACGACGATATCGGGCAAGCGTAGGTTTAGAGCCCGCCGAAAGCTTTGGTTTCCCTCTGGTGTTAGCTGCCTGACAAATGCATCTACATTTACAGGCTCGCCTTCCGGGGTAAAATCAGCAACCATCGTGTTGATTGTGGGTACCAGACCACTGATGTAAGCCCGAATGAAAACAGGATCGACAACCAGGTCGAGATAGAACTGAACCAGGGAAATAGTTTTAGGTGTCATAGGGCTGCTGCTTCCCGTTTAAAGCCAAAGTCCGTTTTCCGGATCTTACACATTCGACCGTCGGGATGATGGAACACAATACCCTCAACTTGTAGAACGAAAAGAAAAGCCTGGATAAACTCAAAGGTTCGCTGTGAGTAAGTCAACACTAATGGCCAGGCTTCATGTGGAATTAGAAAGTGTGTAGTAAAACCTTCAGGATTGCGCTTAACCTTGGGCCCACACAGTTCATACGTGCCATAATGGCGATTTCCGTCTCCCAGATTCAACCAGCCTTCCCAGAAGTATTGATCAGCAGGGTCATTCGGGTCGCAGCGAACCCAGTGCGGCCAGTGACCAGTAATAGGGTCAGGATCCTGACAGGGTATACCGCCGATGGGTGCAGGCTTGCCGTGCTTGGCATCATAGCGCTTATATAATTCCCCATCGATGATAGCGCAGGCGGTACCGTCAAACTTACGGTAGGCCATACCTGATGTCAATGCCCAGGCATTCTCTGGATCCACTTCAGCAATAACCCGACTCAGATCAGACGGGTCTTTTTTAAACAGCGTACTGATTTTCTTCATGGCTGCTTCGCTAGATGACGCTCCCTGGCTGATTTTTTCTGGTGACACTTCAGGCAAAGCCCCTGATGGTTGTCCGAATTCCACGGTTCACCATTCTGATTAATAGGGACAATGTGGTCGGTCACGGTGGCCAGCGTTTGCTTGCCTTTAGCAGCACAGCGAATGCAGAAAGGATGGTCCCGTAAATGATTTTTGGAGGTCTTTTTCCAACGGGAGGAGCCATAGATATCCCGATTGGCTTCCGTGCGGCCCTGATTGGGCGCATTGGCCTGAACCCCGGCTTTGGGGAACTTGACTTTATGGACGGTGGGCATCGACAGATTTGATTACTTGTTTCAAAAATATAGATAAAATCTATATATCAGTAAAAAATCATAGATACGGTCGATAAGTAGGATTACTCAGGCAGAATGCCGAGGTTTTGGGCTGTATTAACCAGGTTTTGCAGCTGATCGAATTGCTGTTGCTGCTGCTGCCGGGCTGCCCGTAAATGGAAGTTTTTTCCCGTAAATAGGTATAGAGCAAAATCGAATTCTCGGACTTGACGTTCGAGTTCATCGACAGTGGGTGGTGGTAGGGATGCTTTGCGCATAGTGAGTACGCAAAGATAAAATAGTATATGTGCATGAACGTAGTCTTCTGCACATACAAAAATGCCCGGTCTCAAAGTGAACCGGGCATTTTGATTAATCTACTTAAAATATACTCTTAGTTCATTTAGACGTACTACCTGTCAAAAGGGGACAAAAACGCCCGGCATCAAGTGACGCCGGGCGTTCCTTACTATCCACACCATAGTGGTTTACACCACTAATTTCTTAGTTCATGCCATTGAAGAACTTAGCGACTTCATAGGCATTTTGAATTTTCTGAAACTGATCGGCTTTTCCACCTTTATCAGGATGATGCCGCTGAGCCAATTTAATATAGGCTTTCCGGATCTCATCCGGGCTGGCGGACTCAGGCACTTCGAGCACGCTCCACCATTCCTCTTTATGGGTCGCGGGTTCAGCGAGTGCTTTAAAACCTGTAAAAGTACGCTTTAGCATCTGGCTTACTCCCCATCGCTCTAAACCTCTAATGGCTTCGATGGCCAGCCCCAAGGCACGAATGTTATCACCGATATCTAGCCATTTATCGCAGGCAAATACGACCTGCTCACCTTCATATAAAAAATAGACCGCAACACCTGGATCATTGACTGCCGGTTGTTTTGAGTAGGGCAATCCATCATTTCTCAATTTGGCGTTCGAGGAAATAACAACCTGTGTTCCGCCGAGCCTGCGAATCTGCTCCAGTAAATCATCGCGTGAGTCGGCCAGCGATCGGCCAAATCGTGAGGGCTTTCTATAGCCAGTACGTGGGTAACTGGCTGGCCACTGAAGGGGATAGGCTTGTGTCATACTTTTACAGGCTGTGTTCTAAAATCACTCAGGTTCAGAAAAAAACCTCTGTTCTCAGTCATACCATTCCGGAACAGGCTCCAGAGTAGAGCACTCCCCATGTTGGCCAGCGTCGAATTAATAAATAAATCCTGCTTTTCGAGTGCTTCAGCGAGCGAGCAGCTGGGCGTGTTGTCTTCAACTTCGCTTTGTCGTAGTGCATCCCCCCATTCCTCCGTAATAAGAGGTAATTGATCAACTGGGCTATACTTCATTGATTCTGGCTGCTTGACTTTACCGATCGTAGAAAGAATTACCTGACCGGTTTTTTGACTATTACCGAAGTCGAGCCAGTAATAGGGTCGGTCCCGTTGCTGATCCTTCATGTTCAACCCTTTTAGGATGTCGGCAATCTCGAACCGGGCTGAAACCGTATCAACGCAGCTGATAATAATGTTCGCCGTTCCGTTCACACCAGCCAGGTAATGATCGGCACGATCGTACCGCCGATTCTGCGCTTTCCAGTTCGTGCCGAAAAACCGATTAACACGATTGATCAGGGCTACGCTCTTCGCTAATCCCACTTCAGCCTGAGCAAACAATTGTCGGCCTAAATTAGCCGTGCTTACGGTATCGTTGTCCCAGACCGTTACGTGCAGGCCTGGATGACCCAGCGCGACCATCGCATGATTCATCTTGCCAAGGGCCGTAAGTACTTGCGATCCGGTACCACCGGCACCGATGAGCTGAACGGTTATCGGGTTTTGTGGCTCCATGAAATAGGTAGCGGTGAAGTGTACGCGTGTCATGGTAAGATCGATTTAAGGGTGGTTTTGCTAGTGAGCAGTAATTCGTTCGGGAACGGTTTACCCGTTTTAATTAGCTCGTTCCATAGCTCTTTTGGGTCTACCGATACCGGTAGCAAGCCGTTGAGATGCGAAAACTTGGAATTGAAAAAGAAATCCTGCCAGGCTTGCATGAATCGACCTAATGAAGCGGTTTCCAGTGAGGGGATTGTTACATCGCCAATGCATACCAGCCCGTTAGCGGCTGTGTTGAACAGGGGGGCATGATAGAGCGGTGTGCTGACCGTTGGGCGTTTTTTCGATTTAAGCGCGAAAATGTACAACTGGGACTTCGTCGCTTTCCACAGTAATGCCGGCACATAAGCGGGGCCATCTTTAATCTCTAAGTGTTTTGAGAAAAACAGTTTTCGCTTCATGGGTGGGGTGTACCAGATCGCCAACCCTTCGCTACGAGGATTAACATACAGTACGGTTTCGGGCATCAAGCCATCGGGTACCAGAAACCCCATATGCTTTTCCTGAGCCGAGTTCAATTGACGGCCTAGCTTTGCGGCCTCCTCAATGCTAAGTGGGTGTGCGTTGATCGGTTGGCCAGTGGTCTGATCGATCTCGAACGATTCGACGTAAACATCATTAAGCTTTGATGTGTGCCGATAGATCAGTAGAGCTGTCTTCGGTTGGTAATATTGTTGAAAGTCGCTTGTTATATTCTGCATCGTCGAGTTTACTGATGTAGGTGATAAATTCAGCCATGCTACTTAGCAGGTGACTCATGAACATTTCGCTGTTTAGTAGCTCGTCTTTTGTTGCATACGATTTATCATATAAAACGGAACAGGCATAAGGCCCTTCCTCTGATCCAGACGAAAACTCAGCATCAAAATTTTCGATGATATATTGATAGACCAGGTCGTTCTCAGCCCAGATAAATGAAACCCGGCGATCAATACTTATTTGATATTCCTCTTCTTCACTTACATCCTGATTGTAATTGTAAACCTGAGCCAACTCAAAACTATGCTCGGGAAACGTTTCGTAGAGTTCGAGAAAACGCCGGGCTACCTGCAATAGGGTGTGATCGTCTTCACAAATAGGCTGGAACGTCTCGCTGAGACGAGCGAATTTTTCGAGGTGTCGCTGCTTATTAAACCGCTTCAGGCATTTGATCAATTTCCCATTGATCTCCTTAATATAGTTGGCACCTGCGTCCTTTTCCGCCTCCATATCGGCGAGCTCATAATCGCTCCATTCCTGTTCACGCTCCCGGATGTAATCATATTCTGAGCTGACATAACTGCCCTGATCATCGGTACAGTAGGGAATTTTTGCGACTTGGTATAGGTAGGCGTATATGCAACAGATGAGTTCCGTACGGGGGCTTTTAGTGCGCCTTTGAATCAGATAGTAAAGCGGGCGAACCGGTACGTAATAAAGTCCCCATTCGGCTTCTTTATCTTTTACCGTTGCCAGCGTCGCCAGGTGTTTATCATCTTTGATGATGATCAGCCGGGCGTCGGGTTCTAATGGGTTGAATTGCTGGCGGGTTATTGTTAAAACGTGGCCGATATTGAGTGGGTATGGTAAGGTATCCACTTCAGTCGTTGGCGTGAATCCATACGTCGTGGCCAGATAGCTGAGCGATTGGAAAAACTCAGCTTGTACGGCTTCGGGCGTACGCTTTTCATCTTCCGGGCGGTTGGTCCGTTGCTCCAGGACAATCGGACTAAAACTAACCCTTAGAAAAGCATCGGCAGTGACTCGATCGGGCAGCTTCGCAGGCGCTGGCTTAGCACTGTGGCCGCGTCGGGTAGTTGGTAGATGTCGGTCAACAACTCGCCGACGTTGTTGTGTAGCTGGCATACGCGATACTCAGGCTTAGGTAGGGTACGTACACCCGATTCGAGTGTACGTACGATTTTCTTTTTGGGCATTGGATAATGATTAACCTTTGGTTCCCATGACGGCCGTGCCGAATGAATACAGCATCGCATCGTTCTTGATCTCAGGCCCGGTAATCTTAGCGGAGATTAATTCGGGGTAGGTGTTGCTGTAGAAATTCATCACAGCTTCAGGACTCATACTGCGGTCAGGATCAGGCAGGGTAACGTTCTGGCCTTTGACGGAGTAGCTAAACTTGCGCTCAAGTTGGTTTACGACTAACATATTAAGCGGTTTCTACGGTTGATGTATCGAACATGGTACCCTGTAAGGCGAGGCCATTGATTTCTTTTCGCTTGGCATCGATCAGATCAACTTTTTCAGGATAGTCAGCGACTAAGGGTAGCTTGCTAATGGCATCGCGGTATTTTTTAGCCTTTGCCAGTTCGTCAACCTTACTCATAGCCTGATCAAACTGGAGCTGTTTCATGTCTACGGGGGCTGGTGGAATTACTTCTTTGGCTTCTGACTTCTTATCCTTATTCATGGCGGCTTGCTCTTTAGCAGTGGCCACGCTTTTAAGGTGGTCTTCCATATTGACTAATAGGCTCGATGTTTCACGAATGGGAGCTGCTATGTTGTCAAAAAAGCCTTTGTCTAACTCCTCGGCTGTGCCTTTCAGAATTAGTGGTAAAATGGCATTAGCGGCTTTATCGCCACATTTTGGATTATTCAGCATCACGCTGACAATCAGTTTATCGCTGTTTTTGGTAACAACGATTTTCAAATCACCCTGTAAGTCCAGGGCATCGAGTTGTTTAAAGAAGTCCATATTAAAAGAGTTGAAATTGACCGTGTCTGCCTGTTATTGGCTCAGGCAATTGAGCTGATTTAGGCTTAGGTTTGAGATGCTCAAATTCCGCTGCCAAAGCGTGATTATGGGGCTGGTTAAACCAGGTACCGAGTTTAGAAGTCTTGATTGCATTCCCCTCGATCGTCAGATCGCGCCAGGCCAATGCATGATTATGTACGTTGTAGCCGCAGCGGCATACATATACCAGCTGGAATGTATGGTAGCCATCGCCGTTGGTATAAAACGATAGTTTGCCCTGGCAACCGATAGGGGTTAATACCAAGCCCAGATCCAGCATCACAACGGAACCTCTTTTGAAGTCCTGCCATTGTGCGATAACCTGCATTTTCCCTAATTCAGGAGTTTCAATGATAAACTCATCGCCCTCCGTGAAGGTCTGCCCGTTGATGTCGAAGGTTTTCATACAATTCGGGGAAAGCCTTCACTCATTCGCCACACCAATTGCCCAATCGTTTTTCCTTCCCGCAAGGCATTCCATGCTTTAATGGTGAGGGCCAGTCGCTCGACGGCTGTAAAGTTGAAGCGGCCATCACGGGCCTGCTGCAATCTATTCCGTAACAGATAAACCGGATGCCCTTCTGTCAGGTTAAGCCCAGTCATGATCTGGGTTAAAAAAGCATGGCCCCGCTGCGGCTCTTTCTGCTCAAGCAAATAATGCAGTACTGCCCATTCGGGGAAATTCAGAAGGCGGCAACGGCCATAGTACATAGCAGCTTGCAAAACGGATGGATCCAAATCATGGCTATTGACGTACTGGAGTAACGTCTGATGCGTGGCTATTTTCTGCTTTTGCCCCATAGTAGACAACGTTCCCTTTTCAAATAAAAAGAGCAGCTTCGCTGTAGCAGCCAGGTTATTCGAATTCTTTTTGCCAGCTGTGGCAAGCACGTCTCCTGCACTTCGCGCCCGGCCTGTATCCAGTACTGAAAATATTTCCTCTTCGCAATCCCGAGCAACATACACGTTTTGTGTTGTACCACTCTCGACGATCGCCATGAGTCGGTGTTGTCCATCGAGGAGCCGGCCAGTACTGGAAATCTTCACCGGATCCCCGGTTACCTGCCAGGCTCCAGCCCGCATTTGATCGGCAAGAAATTTGACGTGTTTCGGTTTGGTCGGCCGATTGTCCGTATTGCCAAGTAGAATCTGCTGAGCAATTTGGGGCGTAATGACCTCCAGCTGAATGATCATTGCTGAGGTTTTGGGGGCCACATCGCTAATAGTGATGGCATCCGAATTTTTGAAAAAAGTGATATCATTCATGGTGTTAGAAGATTTTGAGTTGCTCGGTTTGCACAGGGAGCCGATTCCCGTCTTTATCGTAGTACTTACGATGCACTTCCAGGTAGGCCAGCCATTTTCCAGCACGTTCCGAACTGCTACAATCAGCACATTCAGCGAAAGCCTTCCAGACTTCTGGTACCACACCTTTCGGACAGGGTCGCTGCAAGTAGGGCAGCGAGAATTGATCAGCTTTCATAGTGTTACTATTTTCTTACAGACCCATAAGCGACGTTTCTCTAACCCTTCAAGTACAATCTTCCAGGCTTCGAGCTCAGTTTGAGTTGCAATGAGTAAGTCCAAAGCATGAAGGTAGACCGGCCTCTTGTTGCTGATTATACCATCATCGTCCGGCGGGTGTGTGAGCGTATAGTAGTCTCGGTTCTTTACACGACCATCAAGCAACCATGTTTGTACTTCCCAGTCGGTTGGTAAATAGATGATCGTTCCTGATGGAAGGGCGTCGAGCTCAGCTGTCGTCATGACTCTTAGTCTCTGGCTATTCCGGTGATGACAATCGGAAACCCACCTTTCGGATCGGGAGTGTACAGGTTTTGCATTTTCTCACTGGAAAGCGTGTAATAGGGCTTACACATAACCCGTTGCCCGATTTTGTAGCTACAACCGGCTGGTACTTTAATCCGAGCCGGTATTTGGGCAGGTACATCAACGTAACCCAGAAGCACCGAGCTAACCAGCGGCCTTTTGTTTTGAATATTAGAGATTGTGAGTTGGCAGAAAACAGCCGATAGGATAAATAAAATGAGTGCTCGTTTCATGGCGTTAGATTTGATTACCTGATTGTGATCTGATTTAACTTAAAATTGTACGGGATAAGCGAAATTGACGGGTAGCCCATTCGTAAGCCTCATCCTTATTGAAATGAGGTGAATTATCGAACAGGTAAGTTTTCAAAAAGGACTCGGCTAAAGCCCTCTTAACCTGATTGGCGGGAAGACATAAAACCGAGCAAAGCTTATGTTCTTCGATTAAGTCAAGGGGAGTGTTATGAGAACCTCTATTATACCGCGGACAAAAAGCATAGATCGCTTCTCGTTCAAACCTATTGCGGTCCTCTCTCAAACAATTGATTAGTGAGAAGGAATCAAATCGCTTATTGTGATGCATACCAATTCGGGCATACAAATTGGTAGTTTGTCCAATATAGACGATCTCATCCCCATCAAAGAGGTAGTAAATACCTGCTAACCGTTCCCATGTATTAATGCGAACAGACTTGACCTTTTCTACGTCCAAATGCGCCATCATTTGCAGAACTGGAAATTTTATGCATCAAAAGTGAGAATATATTTCCAGTTCTGCAAACAAATTCTCACTTTTGCATAAAATATTTTTAGTTCTGGAAAATTATTGCCAATTATGGAAGCGATATGCGAAGTGACTATGCTATATGATTCCGGGATCAGGGACCGGCTGGTTGAGACTTTCGAGCGATTAAGCCTTTCTGTGGAGGAGGTTGCCCGAAAGTCTGAAGTGCCTATGAGTACTCTGTATAATTTTTTGAGTGAAGATCGCCGGGTAAAATCTATAAAAGATACCCACTTGGCAGCCATCATTAAGGCTTACCCATCTATTAATGCCAATTATATACTTACGGGGGAAGGCAATGTCTTCTTAAAAGAACTGACCGACGAAAAGCCGGTTGTTTACATTATTGCGCCACCCAACGTAAGTGTGAAAATTAGGGAAGAATAGTGTATCCATAGACCCTGCAATTGACCCTACTTTTCAAAAATAGCCTTATGAGCCTCTATTAGGCTATTTTGTTTTAATGTTTATTAAATTTTACTCAACAGCCCTCATTGTCAGTTAGAAAACAATAGGCGTAAAGTCTTCATTAAGCGAACATTTACGATAATGCTGGCGTTTTCTAAACAAAACAGACGGCTGATTGGAAGACTCCTTTTCCGTACCTTTGTCCCCGACAAACGTCTGTGTCAAACGGCTTTGCCGCCATCTGTATGCTCGATTCGCTGCTTACTCCTACTATTTCTGCTTCAGCCGGTACGCCGGAACAATCCGGTTCACCCGTTCTTTATACACCGTCATTAACCCAATACTCTCGTCGAAAAACCAGTACGGTAACCATTGGCGATGTACCATTGGGATCGGACTACCCAATCCGGGTTCAATCGATGACTACGGTGGATACAATGGATACCAAAGGCTCCGTTGAGCAGAGTATTCGTATGATCGAGGCTGGTTGCGAGTACATTCGAATCACTGCTCCCAGTGTGAAGGAAGCGCAGAACCTCGCCACTATTCGTCAGGAGCTGCGGGCGCGGGGCTATACAACGCCCCTGATAGCCGACATCCACTTTACTCCTAATGCAGCTGAGTTAGCAGCCCGGATTGTGGAAAAAGTCCGCATCAATCCGGGCAACTACGCCGACCGCAAACGATTCGAGTTCATTGACTATACCGACGCAGCTTATGCTGCCGAACTGGAGCGGATTCGGGCTAAATTCCTTCCGCTGGTTCGTATCTGTAAAGAATACGGGACGGCCATGCGTATCGGGACGAACCACGGCTCGCTGTCTGACCGGATTCTGAGTCGCTATGGCGATACGCCGGTTGGCATGGTTGAATCGGCGCTGGAATTCCTGCGGATCTGCGAAGCTGAAAATTATTACAATATCGTCTTGTCGATGAAGTCGAGTAATCCACAGGTGATGGTACAGGCTTATCGGCTGCTGGTACAGCGATTGGACGAAGAAGGGCTAAAACCGTATCCCCTGCACCTCGGCGTTACGGAAGCTGGTGAGGCCGAAGATGGTCGAATTAAATCGGCACTTGGCATTGGCACATTGCTCGAAGATGGCATTGGTGACACCGTCCGCGTATCGTTGACAGAGGAGCCAGAACGCGAAGCTCCGGTGGCACAGGCGCTGATTGACCGGTATACAAACAGGGCCGCCGAAAGTGCTCCTATTCCAGCAATCACGAACTACCCGATCAATCCCTTCCAGTATACTCGCCGATTATCCCACGAAGTCGGCAATTTTGGCGGGCAAAACGTACCGCGGGTTATTGCCGATTTTAGCCAGACACCCGTTACAGACCATGACAGCCTCCATCCAATCGGTCATTTCTATTTGCCCGTACCCGACAAGTGGCGCATGAACGACCTCGGAGCTGATTACATTTATACTGGGTCGAATCCGGCGCAGTTTATGCTGCCCAACGGCTTGAAAGAAATTCAGGACTTCGCCGTTTGGCAGACAAGTTCAGATCAGGTCAATATATTCCCGTTGCTGAATGCGGCTGATTATCTGTCTGCTGCCCAGGCCGTAAAGCTCCATAGCCGGTTAAATTTTGTGCGTATTACGCTGGCCGATTTATCCGCTGAGTTATTGACTGCATTACGCACTGACAAAACGGTTGTTCTGATCATTGCAACCGAGAATGCCCACGCGATGCCCGAATTACGTCGGTTGGTTGTTGAGCTGATCAATCAGGCGCAATCTGGGGTTCCGGTTACTACACCAGTAATTATTCAGCGGGGTTACCCCACAGTTCCGGAAGAAGATATTCCGCTCTATGCCGCTACTGACGTTGGTGGCTTGCTGATTGATGGGCTCGGCGATGGCATTCTGCTAACTCCAGGGGCGGCAACAACCGACGAGTTAAAACGATTGAATAATCTGGCTTTCGGCATTTTGCAGGCAGCCCGCACACGCATCACCAAAACCGAATACATCTCCTGTCCATCGTGCGGACGAACCTTGTTCGATTTGCAGGAAACAACGGCCCACATTCGCCAACGCACCGACCACCTCAAAGGGGTGAAGATTGGGATTATGGGCTGTATTGTAAACGGCCCCGGCGAAATGGCTGATGCCGACTATGGTTACGTTGGGATCGGTCGCGATAAGATTGCGCTTTACCGTGGTCAGCAGGTGATTAAAAAATCTGTCCCAGCCGATCGTGCTGTCGATGAGCTTATTGACCTGATCCGGGAAGACAGTCGCTGGATTGAGCCCGAAAAAGTTGAAACATTTTGACTAAACAATCGATAATTTTTGTTAGCCAACCAGGGTAGGTTTTTAAACCCCTGTGCCATCAATTTAAACCCGCCCGTTACTCTTTATGAATCGTTTTCTTGATTATTTAAAAATAGGGCCTGTTTTCTCTTATTTCCTTCGGGTATTCCGCAAACCCGACCCAGCTCATCCGACAAGTGTCAATCTGCGTATGATGCACGGCATCAACCGGATTTCTATTGTCATGTTTTTGTTTGCGGTGATCGTTTACACCGTTCGTCACTGCGTCCGATGAACATTGAAACCCTACGCGACTACTGTCTGGCGAAAGCTGGCGTTACAGAATCGTTTCCGTTTGGCGAAACAACACTGGTGTTTAAAGTAGGCGGCAAAATATTTGCGCTGGTCGATACCGAGAGTCGCCCAACAACAATCAATTTAAAGTGTGACCCTGAGCGGGCAGTCCAGTTACGGGAAGAATATCCGGCTGTGGTCCCAGGTTATCACATGAACAAAACGCACTGGAACACCGTCACGATTGATGGTAGTGTTCGTAGTAGTGAAGTACAGGTGTGGATTGATCATTCTTACGAATTGGTCAGAAAGAGTTTACCAAAGGCCATTCGGGACCAATTAAACTGACCGATTGGCTTGCCCTGTGAGGGCTAAAAGTTGTAATTTCGCAGGGATGTGAAAAACCAGACTGTGTTATGGAAGTCGCGCTGTTGTGTCTGTTTTTTGTGGTGTATTTGACCATTCGCTATTATCTTGTGGATCACGACACACCGTCTGATAAAGATCGGAATCGGTTCCGGAAAGGGATTGAGCAGGTCAGTAATCGAAAAATTACCGAAGCTCATCGCTACTTCGATGAGGCTGTTCGCCAATACCCAAAATCAGCGATTGCCTACGCGTATCGGGGAAAATGTCAGCTCATTCAGGAGAACTACTATTCAGCTATCTATGATCTAACGCAGGCCATCAGCCGTGATAATACGCTGGCTGAGTGCTATTTAGACCGGGGGATTGCCTACTATAAAATTGACCAGTTTAACGACGCATTCCGCGAATTTGATAAAGCGGTCTGGCATTTCCGCGATGAACAACCCGATGCCTACCGTTGGCGGGCTTTAGCCCGAATTCAGGTTCGGCAGCTACCGCAGGCCGAAAGTGATCTGCGCCGGGCTGTTTCTCTGGGCGACGAAAATTCGTTTCACCTTCTCCTCCAGCCCCCGTTTACCAAACCAGTCTACCAAAAATAAGCAGGCAGTGTTCAAGAGTACACTGCCTGTGAGAATTGCTTACTGAAGACTGACAGCTAAGGTTTATTTAAGTTTCGCCATCTGCTCAACATTCCGACGAGTGTCCAGCCGGCTCGTCTGGGCCAGTTCCATCGATTTCTGGGCGGCTTTCTGAGCATCTGCACTTTTACCACCACGGCGGTAGGCTTCGGCCTGTTCAAAATACAGATCGGCCTGTTCTTTTGGCGTTGGTTTTAGTGCAAGGGCCTTATTTACCCATTTCACAACCGTTGGTGCATCGTTAGCATCAGGACTGGCCCGGTTAAAGAGTCGTGAAATGTACAGATATTCCAGTACAGTCAGTTGATTAGAAGCGACTTGATTATCCATCCGATCAACGGCTTTGTTGGTTTGCCGGGCCCGGAAATAGGCGTTTACTTCTGGAAGCAGTGTACGGTTGGCGGCAACTCTTGGATCAATACCGATTTTTATTAGATCCTGACGGATTTGTAGAATTTTAGCCACCGGGAATTGTGCACCTCGCCCACTATAGAGCGACGACATCAGAATATTTTCGGCCACTTTCTGGGTTGGCTCGGCACCATAGGCTTTCCGATAGGCATCCAAATGCCCCAGCATGTATTGAAACATGGGGTTTTCGAAATCCAGAACGAGCTTCTGTAATGCCAGCCAGTTTGTTTGATTCGTAAACGTTGCGGGCGATTGCTGACGGGCATAATCGTTCATGGCTGCCATATTCACCACTGTGTCTCGCGTAATACGACCAAACATGGCATAGTCGATCAGGAAATTTGTCGACCGTTCGCCCTGCTGATAACGCGACTTCATGTTCTGACTGCGAACCGACGTATTCAGCGCGTTGGTGCCATGACGAATGACTTCATCCGTCGAATTATTGCTCATGGCAAAGTGAATCAGATTCTGCTGTGGATCGAAATACAGAAACAGGGGCAACGACGGTACAAACAATCGGTTTTTTTCCAGAAAAGCCTTCGTTGATGGCTGGTCTATATCCAGTTTAGTATTAACGAACTTGTCGTTATAAAACTTCCCTACCCGCCCATCGGCCAGGGTTGGCATAAAACTCTGACATACATGACAGGTAGGCGAGTAAATTTCGAGGAATACAGGCTTGCCAGCTCTACGGGCATCCTGAAATACTTTTTCTACTGGAGTCGGCTTAAATTGAATACCCGTTTTTTGGGCAAGGCTAATGTGAGCGACAACGAGTAGCAGAAGAATCTTTTTCATAAATTGACAATCATTGCTAGGTAGATCTTAGCAAACTAACGACCAATCAGGCCGCTTCGGTGTTGATTACTGTTGCTTTTGCTGCTCTTTAATTTCTTCTTCGAGCCGCTTGCTCAGCACACGGCATGTGTTTTCGATGTCGGTTGCCATACGCTTATCGCCGGTTGCATTAATCGCCGTATCGGCAATGCCGCTCATGATCTCGATCAGGAAGCGTTTCATGTCCACAACCTCCATCTCCTTTGTCCAAAGGTCAATTTTAAGCGTACTGTTGTGGTAATGATCCCAAAGTGCAATAGCAATGGCCCGTGTATCACTTAGACCCTCGTTTGGGTTATCGGTAGCCTCCCAATAAATTTTTTCGGGAATATTCTGATTATCTAATTCGACGGCAAAATGAATGTCTGATTTTTTCATGGATGCAAATATACGTAACGTGGACGGTTCACCGTCGCAATGGAGACATGTACTTCCAACACCAAAATAGGCTGTACGGGTTTCCGCCTGCGTTACTAAATTCGCCCTCACAAAACCAATCACTATGTATACCTTATACGCCATTCCGAATTGCGATACCGTGAAAAAAGGCCGGTCATGGCTTGCCGAACACGGCATTGATTATCAATTTTACGACTATAAAAAGCAGGGAATCGACCGAAAAACAATTGAGCACTGGCTTACGCAAAAGCCCTGGACTGACCTGGTTAACCGCGCTGGGCAAACCTGGAAAAAGCTGCCTGATACAGAAAAACCGACCAGCGCAGAAGAAGCTATTGCGCTGATGATCGACAAACCATCCGTGATTCGTCGGCCTTTGATTGAATCAAATGGGCAAATTATTGCGTTAGGCTTTAAGGCTGACCAATACGAAGAGCTATTCGTGTAAAAGTCAGTTTCAACCAGGTACGTTATGCCTCAACGAACACTCGATTCGCCAGAAGATATTCGATTTCTGGTGGATTCATTCTATGAAAAAGTGCAGATTGATCCGCTGATCGGCCCGATTTTCACCGATGTAGCCCAGGTTGACTTTTCGAAGCATTTACCCAAAATGTACGCGTTCTGGGAAAGCATCATTCTGGGCAACAATGCCTATGATGGCCATCCATTTCGACCACACCTGATTGTCAATCAGAAGCATACGCTTACTATCGAGCACTTTGAGCGATGGCTACAGTTATTCTCGGCAACCCTCACGGAGAATTTTTCGGGCGAAACCGCCGAGCAGGTACGGCAGCGGGCCACTCAGATTGCGCTGGTGTGGAATAATAAGCTTGAGTATCTGAATAACGATGCCTATATGGGCGGATAATCGAAGGAGGAATACTTGCAAAAAAGCCTGCCGAACGTTTAATGCGTTCGGCAGGCTTTTTTAAACTGGGTCAGGCCCGAATTACTGCTTCGAAAACACCTTCTTCAACAGATCGGTTACGCGGGCAGCCGGATTTTCGCGAATTTTCGTTTCTTCCTGAGCTACCAGAATAAACAAACCGTCAACGGCCTTATTCGTCGCATATTCGGTAAGATTAGGATTCGCTTTCTGCACAAATGGAATCTTGTTGTACGTATTAACGAGATCGCCATAATAACGGGTAGCATTATTTTTCTTCAGCGTGCTGTCGATGATAGGTGTAAATTCAGTCACCAGTTGTTGGCCCGATGTCCGGCGTAAATATTGAGTAGCTGCGTCATTAGGGCCGCCCAGAATACCAACCGCATCCTGAATGCTCATCGACGTAATGGCTTTAACGAACACGGGAGCGGCTTTTTTAGCGGCATCTTCAGCAGCCCGGTTGAGCGATAACTCAAACTGATCGACCTGTTTGTTAAACCCTAACTGGCGAAGTTTAGTCGCCACTTTTTGTGCTTCGGGTGGAAACGCAAGCTTCAGCAGTGGATTTTTAAAATAACCATCTAACTGCGATGCCTGAGTAGAGCCATTCGTTACGCCTATTCGTAATGCTTCTTTCAGGCCGGAGGCAATATCACTGTTGGTAAGACCGCCCGAAGTCCCGGCCGATGGCTGGGTAACGGCCTCCAGAATTTTACCAAAAATACCACCGCCCGACGATTTCTGACGCGTAGAGTCCTGACCGAAGCTGGTTGCGCTGATCGTCATAGCCAGCAACGTGGCTGTAAGAACATTTTTTTTCATTAGTTAGGTAAATCAGGTTGCCAATAAATAACGGACAACGGCTCTAAATCGTTTTTTCGTACTTTTGACCGCTGTCAGAAGCGAAGGTTTAAGCATACCCCGCTTCACCATTTACAGCGACCTCCGGGCCGCATCCATTATGACCAACACGATCCGTGCCGAAGTGGTTACTATCGGCGACGAAATATTATTCGGACAGATTACTGACACCAATACAGCCTGGCTCGGTACTGAACTTACCAACATCGGTATTCGCATTGTCCGCAAGTCCTCGGTAGGCGATCAGGCCGACGCCATTCTTCAAATTCTTCATGAAGCGCACCAACGTGCCGACGTTATTATTCTGACCGGTGGCCTTGGCCCCACCAAAGATGATATCACCAAGAAAACGCTCTGTACGTATTTTGGCGTTGATCTGGTCCGTAACGAAACGGCGCTGGCTTTGGTGACGGGTTTCTTTGAAAAACGGGGTCGCGAAATGACTGACCTCAACCGGGGCCAGGCCGACTTACCCGCCAACGCCACGTACATTCAGAACGACTGGGGAACCGCTCCGGGCATGTGGTTCGAGCATGACGGATGCGTCTACGTATCGCTGCCGGGTGTACCGTTCGAAATGAAACACCTGATGTCGAACCGGATTCTGCCCAAACTGCGCGAGCATTTCAAGACGCCGATCATCAAGCATAAAATGATTCGGACGGTGGGCATTGGCGAATCATTTCTGGCCGAACGCATCGAAGCCTGGGAGGATGCCTTGCCAGAACCGATAAAGCTAGCGTATCTGCCCAGTTTCGGGGGGGTCAAACTACGTCTGACTACGACTGGCGATAACGATGCCCTGCTCGACCAGCAACTCGCCGAACAGGTCGAAAAAGTGCTGCCGTTAATCGAAAAAAATGTATATGGCTACGATGATGATGAACTGGAAGTGGTCGTTGGTCGCTTGCTAAAAGACAAACAGTTGACACTTGGTATTGCCGAAAGCTGTACAGGAGGCTATGTATCATCCCAGATTACTAAAGTGCCGGGTTCGTCGGCCTATTTCTGGGGAAGCATTGTGAGTTACAGCAATGCCATTAAGGTGAATCAATTAGGTGTCGAACCGGCTACCTTAGAGCAGTTTGGTGCCGTAAGTGAAGAAACGATTCGTCAAATGGCGGAGGGTGTCCGTAAAGCACTTGGAACCAATGTTGGCATTGCAACCAGTGGTATTGCTGGCCCGGACGGTGGTACACCCGAGAAACCCGTTGGCACCATCTGGATTGCCTGCGCTACCGACCAACGCACCGTTGCGAGATTACTCCGGCTCGGCCAGTATCGCGACCAGAACATTCAACTCACCTCGACGTATGTGCTGAACATGCTGCGGGAAGAACTTTTAAACTAATGTCGAATGATAGGTTCTGACTAATTAAACCAGCAGTTGGTTTGTTCAGTAGTCAGAACCTATCATTCGACATTCATCATTAGAGAAATATGGCTCTCATTGACATGGTTATGCCCAAAATGGGCGAAAGCATAATGGAGTGTACGATTATTGCCTGGCTGAAGCAGCCCGGTGATCGTATTGAAGCCGACGAATCGGTATTGGAAGTTGCTACCGATAAGGTAGATACCGAAGTTCCGGCCCCGCAAAATGGCATCCTGAAAGAAATTCTGGTTAATGATGGCGATGTTGTGGCGATTGGTGCGCCCATTGCCCGTATCGAAGTCGAGGAAGAAATCACATCTGAAACCCAACCTGTGACTGGTAAGCCCCAGTTAGAGGCTAATCAGACGCCAGAAGGAATCGGCGACGTAGCGAATGTTCCTGCCGAACTAGAAAGCGGTGAGGTCTCCGAATCGGCACGCGAGCTGGAAACCAGCATTGCAGCCATGAGCAGCCGTTCTGTTATCCCAGAAAAAGCCGTTGCAGCTTCGGCTACCGCACTGGCAGGCAGTCAGGCCGTTTTCTCCGACCGATTCTATTCACCACTGGTGTTGAACATTGCGAAGGAAGAAGGTGTTTCGCGCGACGAACTCGATCGTATTCCAGGATCTGGCCTCGAAAATCGGGTCACGAAAAAAGATATTCTGGCTTATGTCATCGACCGCTCCGAAGGTCGGCTTCAACCTGTAATGAGTAGTCAGCAGTCAGCAGTTAACGGCCAGTCGATTGCCCTCCCAACACAGCCAGCCAGGAAACCCGAAAGCCCAAAAAGCGCGTCGCTCAACGGTCACACCGACATCATTCAGATGGATCGGATGCGGAAAATGATCGCCCAGCGGATGGTGGAATCGAAGCAGATTTCGCCCCATGTCAGTTCGTTCGTTGAGGCCGATCTGACTCCCGTGGTTGAGTGGAGAACCCGTATCAAAGATCAGTTTAAGCAACAAACTGGCGAGAACCTAACCTACACGCCGATTCTGGTTGAAGCCATCGTAAAGGCCATTAAAGACTTTCCGATGATTAACATTTCGGTAGAGGGCGATTCGATACTGGTAAAAAAATCGGTCAATATCGGTATGGCGGTCGCATTACCCAGTGGTAATCTGATCGTTCCGGTCATTCATGATGCCGATCAGTATAATCTGGTTGGCCTAACCAGGAAAGTGAACGAACTGACCAAACGCGCTCGTGAAAACAAACTTTCTGCCGACGATCTGGCGGGGGGCACTTACACGATCTCCAATATCGGTACGTTCGGCAACCTGATGGGAACCCCCATTATTGTTCAACCTCAGGTGGCCATTATGGCATTCGGGGCCATTGTCAAAAAGCCCGCTGTTATTGAAACGCCCCAGGGCGATTTTATTGGCATTCGCCAGTTGATGTTTCTGTCGCACTCCTACGACCACCGCGTTGTCGATGGCTCGCTGGGTGGGCAATTTGTCCGGCGCGTGGCCGATTATCTGGAACAATTTGATATCAATCGAAAAATCTGACCGGGATTGAGCTGATTTATGGGATTTTGCTTTCTCCTGGAAGAAATCCTGTAAATCCCTAAATTGGCTCAATCCTGGTTTAAAACGTGTATGAAACAACGCATTGCTATTGACATGGATGATGTCATGGCCGACACTCACGCCAAGTTTGTCAAGCTCTATCTGGAAGGCGAAATGCCTCGATATACGCTCGAAGAATTAAAAGAAAAATCATTCCATGAATTGTTCGACGAGCACGAATACAAGGCCATATCGGAGCGTGTCTATGAAGTGGGATTCTTTCGGGATATTCCGGTAATGGAGGGTGCTCAGGATGTTATTGCCGATCTGATGACAAAATATGATGTTTTTGTCGCTTCGGCTGCTCAGGAATTCCCGAATTCGTTACGGGAAAAGTGGGATTGGCTACAGGAACATTTTCCGGCTCTCTCCTGGCATAATTACATCTTTCTGGGCGACAAGAGCGTCCTGAATACTGATTTCCTGATTGACGATCTGCCGCGAAACCTGCGTACGTTTCAGGGCGAAGGCTTGTTGTTCGATGCCCTGCATAATCGGGATGACCGGCAGTTTCGGCGCGTAACGTCCTGGCAGGATGTAGCTACGGCACTCCTATAGCTATAGGCAAATTTTTGGAAAGACTACCAAAACAAAAAGTCCCGATACATGTCGGGACTTTTTGTTTTGGTCATATTGGGATGATCAGGCTTCTATTTCGTCTTCAACCCGTCGGTCATGCCCAACTTCGAACTGAGCCTTTTTGCTTTCTGCTGAAGGTCGCATACGAACAATATGAAGCTTATGTAAAAGACCGATAACCGGATAGGTTGGATCAAATTCAAACCACTTGGCTCCAAAATTGGCCGAGTTCGGGCGTTTGTGGTGGTTATTCTGAAATAATTCACCCATCATCACAACATCCAGAATCAGGGAATTCTTCGACTTGTCATGGTTATCGAAGTTAGCATAGCCATACTTGTGGCCGCTCCAGTTGATGATTGCACCGTGTACGGGGCCCATTACGAAGTGAACAGGCAACAGGAAGAAAAACGCCCAGTGCATATCCAGATAGATAAAAGCAAAGACGTAGAACAGGCTATAAAACACACCCCAACCCGCTCTCGAAATCCAGGAATCACCGAGTTTTTCGATAAAATTCCACTCTGGATAATTCCGGTCGAATTGCTTTTCGATAACTTGTTTACGGTGCAGAACGGCGTTGTAGATATTTTTCGTCTGCCACATCATCGTGAATACGTTCTTTGTATGATGGGGCGAGTGTGGGTCTTTGGGTGTGTCGCTAAACGCATGGTGCATCCGGTGTAATACGGCATAAGCCCGTGGACTTAGGTAGGATGATCCTTGCGAGAGGTAGGTCAGGAAATAGAAGAACCGCTCCCAAAACTTGCTCATAGCGAACATTTTATGGGCTGAATAGCGATGCAGAAAGAATGTTTGGCAAAACAGGGACAAATACCAGTGTCCGATGAATGCGGCCAGTACAATCACAATAATGACTGATTAAAAGGTGAACAACCGAGTGACATAAGAATACTCCTACAAAACTAACGAAATTTAAACCGTTTTGGCTTGCCGTCTCCAAATAATACTTTAATTATTTTGAAATTCAGGCCATTAGAGCGAATGGGTAGTGGTTATAAAGTAGGCAATTGCGCGCCTGGGAAATAGCAGGAGAACCAATGAGCCAACTTACTTTCTCACAAATTCTTAGTTCGTTGTTGTAGCGTATTGAAGCAAATTGGCGCCCATTCGAAGGGCTTGTTGCCGTGTTGGCTCAGGATCATTGTAAACGCTTTGGTCTTCCCAACCGTTGCCCAAATCACACTCGTAACTATAAAAGCAGACCAGACGACCCTGATAAATCAGGCCAAATCCTTGCGGAGCTTTTCCATCGTGCTCGTGCACTTTAGGCAGCCCACTGGCAAATTTAAACTTCTGCTGATAAACAGGGTGATTGAACGGCAACTCCACAAAAGAAAGTTCAGGAAAGACTTTTTTCATCTCGCGACGAATAAATTTATCCAGGCCATAGTTGTCGTCAATGTGTAGAAACCCTCCTGAAATCAGGTATCGGCGCATATTTTGTACGTCGCCTTCACTGAACGTGACATTACCGTGGCCAGTCATGTGAATAAATGGGTATCCGAATATATCCGGACTGCCGGGTTCAACAATATCTTCTTCGGGGAAGATGTTCATCCGAAGATTGGCATTGGCAAACTTGATCAGGTTCGGCATTGATGTTTTATTGGCATACCAGTCGCCCCCACCGTTGTACTTCAGCTTGGCAACTTTATAAGCATACTGCGCATGCGCAGTAAAGAATGACGATTGAAGAATAACAACTAAGATGAACAGCAGCTTTTTCATGTATTTATAAAATTTAATAACTGACAAGCCGTCAGTGCAGCGGTTTCTGTACGCAGTCGGTTAGGACCTAGCGTCACCATCTGAAAGCCAGCGGCAACAGACTGTTGAATTTCTTTTTCCGAAAAATCACCTTCGGGCCCAATCAAAACCGCATACCGGCCAGCAGTTGTAGCTGCCTTGGCCAACTGTACAGCAGCTGCATTTTCGGGTAAATGAGCGATATACAATTGCTCTTCCTGAAAGGTCGACCCGCCCACTGTTTTTAGTAAATCACCAAA
This sequence comes from Spirosoma endbachense, assembly GCF_010233585.1. Lineage (NCBI taxonomy): Bacteria > Pseudomonadati > Bacteroidota > Cytophagia > Cytophagales > Cytophagaceae > Spirosoma > Spirosoma endbachense. Next base: position 7,676,365 of record NZ_CP045997.1, on the reverse strand, counting down.
CGAAACGGCATCATCTAGCTGGGGCAGAAACGACTGCAACGACTGTTTCATCGCGGCAATGGCAATTTTTTCGAGCCGGTCAAGCTTCAGCACCCGCCGTTCAGAATGTTGGCCGAAAAAGAAACTGATTCGCTCAATACCAATTTCGACAGCTTTTTCGATAAACCACTCAATACGGTCTATATTTTTTGTCGGCGCTACACAAATTCGGACCGAAAACGGGCGCGGGGCCGTCATGTGGGTATCGACTATTCGAAACGTACACCGTCGACTATCGGCCAGTGTAATAACGGCCGAATGCCGGTTTCCGTGTCCGTCCGTTATGGCAATCGAGTCGCCAATACCCAGCCGCAGGGTTTTGACAGCATGGCGGGAATCGTCTTCGGTGAGGTAAAGAACTGGCTTTGGCTGATAAAATAAATGCATAGATTACAAAAATACGCATTCAGGGAATGAGAGCCATCATTTGCAGATAACGTCGGACCAACTCATTGCCCGAGAAGGCAGAATGCATCCAAAAATACCGAAGAGAAAACACATTGTTCGTTCAGCAAATTTTAAAGTAATGTAGAATACAATCTCCAGGTTAGTCAACTCCGTATGGTCTCCGGGCAGGCATCAAATCACAGTATCCCTATTATTTTTGTTCTGGTAAATAGAAAAAACTATGCTTACTAACCTAAAGCCGCCCTTGTCGAATGTGCAGATGGAATTACTAAAGCTTTACTCGACAGGCGTTTCGGACGAGACATTGCTCGAACTGAAAAAAGTGATGGCAAAATTCTTCTTGGAAAAACTGAGGAATCAGGCAGATCAGGTTTGGGAAGAAAAAGGATATACTGATGATTCGTTTATCTCATTAAATACAGATGTCTGATTACCGTATTGTACTTGATACTAACAACCCTATTTTATCCTCATTGACTTCCCCAAACTCGCTGGTATTCAGGCCTAAACTTTCGTTTAGTTCCTACAGCAAACTCCGTAAGATTGTCTAAAATGTAATTTTCGGGTTCTTCAAACTTTTCATTGCCTGCTCCAGGCCATTCAGCGTGAGTGGAAACATTCGATTACCTGACCACTCGCGGATGAGCGATGTACTTTGTGTATATTTCCAATAAGCCGCAACATTGGGATTAAGCCAGACCAAATTCGGATATTGTGCCTTAAATCGGCCGAGCCAGACAATACCAGCCTCTTCGTTGTAATGTTCTACACTCCCTTTAGCCATTGTAATTTCGTAGGGCGACATGGCCGCATCACCAACGAAAATCACTTTATAATCTTTGTTGTATTTGTGCAGTACTTCCCATGTAGGCACGCGTTCACGTCGGCGCAGGTTGTCTTTCCACAAGGTTTCATAAACACAATTGTGGAAGTACATAAACTCAAGATGCTTGAACTGATAGCGGGCTGCCGAGAACAGATGCGAACACAGTTCGATATGCTCGTCCATTGAACCTCCCACATCAAAAAGCATCAACACTTTTACGCGATTCTTACGGGATGGCTGCATCTGAATGTCCAGCATACCTGCATTGCGGCTCGTGCTGTCGATTGTACCATCAATGTCCAGTTCATCCTCAACACCCTCACGGGTTAGAATTCGCAACCGGCGCAGGGCCATTTTCAGGTTGCGTGTATTCAGTTCAATACTGTCGTCGAGATTTTTGTAGTCACGCTGTTCCCAAACTTTCGATGCGCTGCGGTTACCGCCCGACGGGGATTTTTCACCGGTATCAAGGTTAAAGCCTTCCGGCGAACTACCCCCGCCATTGGTTCCAAACGGTGATGTTCCATCCGTACCAATCCAGCGACTACCACCAAACATTGGTCCGTTTTCATTCCGTGCATTCTGCTCGTCGAGTAATTCGCGAAATTGCTGCCAGAGTGCGTCCAGACCACCAGCAGCGTCAAGATCCACCCGATCTTCGTTAGTTAGCTGATCGTTGATCGCATCTTTTAACCAATCGGGAGGTACATCGGGAAGACTTCCCAAAGGTGTCGACTGTCGGCCGGCAATATACTCCCCAAAAAGCCGATCGAACAAATCGAGGTGCTGTTCGTGCTTGATTAGGGCCGTTTTGCTCAGGTAATAGAAATCCTCCACGTTCGTGCTTCCGACATCGCTCCGCAACGCCGACAACAACGTCAGATATTCCGGCAATGTGACCGGCAAAGCGTGTTTACGCAGGAGGAGAAAGAAATCGAGAAACACAGTTTGAATGATCTACAGGAGGAGTTATAACTATCAAGCACTTGATTTATCCATAACTCATCTCGTATTATTTTAATACGGTCGTCCACCTTTTTTACGCAGGGCCAACATCAGATCGGTATCCTGCTCATTTTTGAGCAATGAACCCAGATATGGAGGCAGTTCATTGAGCGCATCCAGATCCGTCAGATCATCCTGCGTAACCCCCGCCACTAACAATAAACGAATCCAGTCAATCAGTTCACTCGTCGATGGCTTCTTTTTGAGCGCTTTCACGTCGCGGATGCTGTAGAAAACCGACATCGCTTTTATCATCAGTTCCTGCGACAGATTGGGAAAATGAACGGTAACAATCTGCTGCATCGTTTCCCGGTCCGGGAAACGGATGAAGTGAAAAAAGCACCTGCGCAGAAACGCATCGGGTAATTCTTTTTCGTTGTTAGACGTAATGATGACTACCGGCCGATGTTTGGCCGAAATCGTCCGGCGAAGTTCATAGCAGTAGAACTCCATCCGGTCGAGTTCCTGAAGCAGATCATTGGGAAATTCAATATCAGCTTTATCGATCTCATCGATCAGTAAAACGGCCTGCTCCTCTGATTCGAAGGCCTCCCAAAGCTTTCCTTTTTTGATATATGCTTCAATATCTCCTATGCGCTCGCTTCCGAGTTGCGAATCCCGCAACCGCGATACGGCGTCATATTCATAAAGCCCCTGCTGTGCCGATGTTGTCGATTTGATATGCCAGGTATAAAGCGGCTTGCCAAGAGCCTGTGCAATCTCATAGGCCAGCAACGTTTTACCGGTGCCGGGTTCACCTTTAATCAGCAGCGGTTTCTGAAGCTGAATAGACGCGTTCACGGCCGTACTGAGTTCACGGGTTGCCACGTAGGTATCGGTGCCCGAAAAAGTAGTTTTCATAGTTGGCCTGTTCCAGTATACGGTGGGCAGTTTTCAGTTAGCAGTTCTCAGTGAACAGTCTTTGGCCACTACGCCCTATTTATCGGATACTGCCCACTGTAAACTGCCCACTGTAACTACTCTTCCCCGTTGCTTGTAAATGAATACAGCGTGTTATCTAAATGTAGATTGTTGGCTTTGAAGCTGCTGACAAAGTCCTCAATTACTTCATCGGTAATTTCTTCAACGTTCAGGCATACATCCAGACTGATACCATAATCGAATTCAGTGTCAACCTCTACGTGTTCCTGTACTTTAACCGTTTCAGTTTCTTCAATTTCCTCAATTATTTCGGTCAGGGCCGTTTCGGCTTCCTCTTCCAGTTCAGGAGCGATTTTATAGGTTGGCTTACGGTCTTCGGGCGGAACATACTCTGGAAACGTCTTCTGCACCTCCTCAACGGCCATTTCATATACGAGGCTGCTGTGGTGCAGGCGCAGCGTGTAAACCAGCGCGTCAAAGATCACCTCCTGCCCCTGGTAAGCCCCTGGAAACTGAATATGAACGCATTCGCCGGATTCCAGCACGTCGAGATCATCGTCTTCAACATACACAAACGATTTACCTTCCTGCTGGCACTCTTCCTTGAGTGCGTTTATTTCTTCGGGATTAAATCCCTCATTTTTGTAGTTTGCCATGGGGCAAAACTACTATTTCTTAACAAGAAACCATATTCGGTTATATCTCTGATGTAGCGTTCATTAGCCGTTTTCCTAGCGTCCGGCTCCAAACGGTCTAGTTAAACGGATCTGAGAATTTAGGGTCCTGGGTTATCGACTCGTCGGTGAGGGTATTCAGAAAGGCGATCATATTGGCCACATCTGGCGCAGGTATATTATGAGCGGGCACCGGACGTTGGCCATTGAACAGCGAATTTACATCGGGGATAGTGCCCTGATGAAACAAAAATTTACGGGTGCCGACATTCCGTAGCGATCCACTTTTAAATCGATTTTGTCCGTTGATACCCGCTTCGAGTGGAAAAGCAAATGGCCCGGCCGGCGCCGATGTAATAAACATGGGTGGCGTGTGGCAACCGCCACAGGAAATAGCTCCACCCCCGCCCGGTGTTGCCAGAAAAACCTGTTCTCCACGCGCTTCGGCAGCGGTAAAGGTCTCCAGACCCTGTTTCACTCGGTCGTATTTGGATCGATACGTTACAAGGGATCGTTCAAACTGGGCCAGTGCTTTCGCGATTTTTATTGAATCGACCGTCGTACTGCCAAATGCCTTCTGAAATAGCGCAGGATAATAACTCAGGGATTTTACCCGATTTTCGAGTTCAGCGAGGGTAAGTCCCATTTCCAAAGGATTCTGAATGGGTTGTAAAGCCTGTTTTTCAAGGGTAGCAGCCCGCTCATCCCAGAACATTTTACCTGATCTATAGAACCGCACATTGAGGAGCGACATCGAATTGCGGGTGGTAAGGGCATTGTTGAAGCCTTTACTCAGCGCGACCTCATCGTCGAACGAAGCAGCCTGTTTATGGCAACTCCCGCAACTGACCGTTCGATTGAGCGATAAGTTTTTATCGTAAAAAAGCACCCGCCCCAACGCTGCTCCATCGTTGGTCAGGAGGTTATTGGTCGGGGTATTGTCAGTGCCTGCCAGCGCCGTCTGAATATGGGCCGGTAAGGTAGTCAGGTAGTTGTCAGCCGTTTCGGGTACTCTCGGACTGGCCGTTTCGACCGGGTTTGGGGCTTCTTCGGTCGACTTACAATGTTGTAGGAATAAGGACAGAGTGGCAAGTAACAACAGGTGTTTTTTCATACGGGGCGAATGGCTTTTAGGCATTAGACGCCCTTCGTCTAAAAATCCTACGGGTGATTCCTACTTTCACGGCATTGCCTGGCTTTTATCCATAGATCTGTCCTGAAAAATCAGTCATCCTTTCATGCAATCTACTGTTATACAGCCAAATGCAATAAGAGATGAAAGGTAGTTATAAATCTAGACAGTATCATCGAGTTTCTGGGTGCAACATTACTACCAGCACTCCACCGAATTATTTCAGCCATTTTTAGTGGAATCTGCCACCTGATTTCACTACGGCAGATTGATCAAAAATTGGTAGCTTGCCAACAACACTACTTTCCTCGACAAAGGCCAATTCACGTTGGTTTAACTGATAATTGTGAAGACATGAAATCTGTACTTGTAACCGGTGCTTCCGGAAATCTGGGCATCAGCCTCGTAGAAGAATTACATAACGACGGCTACCACATTATAGCCACACTTGGCTCAGCGAAAGAACCGGGACTATTTAATCATCTGCCCAATGTAGAAAGTTATGTTGTCGACCTGCTGGATGAGGACAAAATAGCCGATTTTCTAGCCAGAATTGCTGATAAGCCCATTCACGCGGCCGCGTTGCTGGTCGGTGGATTTATGGCTGGCAGCATCGGGGAAACTGACCTGTCAGCCCTGGACAAGATGTATCGGATTAATTTTTTAACTGCGTTCAACCTCGTTAAGCCCCTAATGGCCCGGTTCGAAGCCCACGGAAATGGTCAGTTTGTTTTCATTGGAGCCCGTCCTGCCCTGGTGCCCGAGGCTGGCAAAAACCTGTTTGCCTATGCCCTCAGCAAATCGCTGATTTTTGAACTGGCGAATCTGGTCAATGCACAGGGAAAAGGAAAACATATTTCGGCAACAGTCATTGTGCCCAGCACCATCGATACACCAATAAATCGACAGGCGATGCCCGATGCCGATCCGACCAAATGGGTAACTCCAGAGGCAATCAGCCAAACAATTGCGTTTGTTTTATCGGATACCGGCCGAACAATCAGTGAACCCATCCTGAAATTATACAATCAATCGTAGTTCATCAGTCATTCTAACTGCGCTCTTTCGGGGAATTTCACCGGCAAGCAACGTAGTGAGGGAAATGTGCGTAATCACTATAGAAACACGAGTCTATTTGGTCAGGCACTATACCATGAAAAATATCTCGCTTCTTGCCTTTCTGGTCGGTTTGTCACTATCGGCACAAGCTCAGGAGGTCGTGATCGATACAAATTATTATGCTCCTCCTCCTGTTCGTCGGCGGGTGATTCTGGCAGATCCCGACGATAATCTAAAAACCCGGCAATCGAAGCGGGCCGATAACCGACGAGAGCTACTGGATCAGCTCAACGAAATACAAACCTGGTATATAGGGGTCGAAGGTGGATTTCGAAACGATGGCAGCATCCTGAGCAATTCGCTCGACGGGCTGGTGAGCAGCGCTACCCTGACAAAAGCTACCTGGAGTGTTCTACTGGGCTATACATACCATAATTCATGGACTATTGAAACGGGCTACACCCGGTCGCCTATTCACCTCAATATTACGATTGCCAACAATGCAGATCCGCTTGAATTTAATTACCTGAACAACGGCTATGGCATTCCTCTACGAATAAAACGACGCATTGGATCGGGTAAAGGGTCAGCAAACGGCACTGGTTTCTGGCTCACCGGGGGCGCGTGGCTTATCCCTAACGGAAGCGGACAAACGGGCGATTTTCAACTGATTGGCTATAGTCGGCGTGGCAGAAATCGCATCGATACGCTTAGACTCAACAATACAACGACTATTTTTAACAGTGTTACGGGGATTGCCGAACTGGGAATTGACTATGCCACCCGATTATCCACTCGGTTCGAGTTAGGATTTTATGCCCGCAAATATTGGGGACTGGGCGACGCGCTTAAATCTGACTTGCTCTATACGGTTAACAATGGTTCGCAACAGCAGGCCACCATTACGTCGAATGGTTCTGGCTGGGGCCTGGGGCTTGCGCTACGTTACATTTACGGGCGGCAATATGAAGTAAAGAAACACTGAACGGGTACTGAACACCCGCGAGAAATCATCATGGTTTCTGACTTAAAACTGCCTGACGCAGGTTAATTCGTCGGATTACAAGCTCTCCTATTGCCTTTCCCATCACTTGGCCGTTTTGCAGCGCGGCCCGATAATGAATACCTCCATACAAACGACTGATTGAAGCCTCATCGGCGGCCTGGTTAAATGATGTGAACCGACGCGACGGTAAGCCATAAGCCATTTCGGTGCTATCGACGAACGAAACATTTTTGCCCAAAACTGCCGACAGCACAACTGCCGAAGCGGTCGATACAACACTGTGGCCGCTGGGATATTCAGGAAAAGGCGGTGTTTGCAACAACGGCCGCCAGTTCTCGTCAATATGGGCGTTGATGTACGTTTCGGGTCGGATAACGTTGTAGCGATATTTCTCATGCCAGCAACTAATAAACCCATCAAAGAGCGCAATCGCCGTCATTGTGTAAGCTGCGCTCGTAGTGATCAGATTGGCTTTCGTTAGGCGTGCAACCTGTCCGGCAATAGACAACCAGTGACCACCCGGCGAAAGCTTCTTGCTGGCAAAATTCAGATGCCCCTGTGTGTTCAGAAAAAATGGATTACAATCCCAATAACTCGCAATTAGCCGCTGTTCGGCCGTTCTGTTTTTACCCGTTTCGTAGACCTCCCACGCAGCCTCACGAAATTGACTTTTCTCGTTTGTACTGAACGGAGGAGGTCCGGTTGTCCGACACTGCGCAGCCGAGTCGAGCACGAATGGTCGGATGCGGCCCCAATAAGGCTCAACAGCGGTCATGTAACCGGGGGGCGTCGGTGCCCATGCGCCAGCCTGCTTTACGGGGGCATACCGACGGAGCGACCGTGTTTGCCGGTAGTTGTCGCCCTTAGCCCAGGCAATGATATGCTGAGCGGCCTGTTCACCAAATGCTTTCGACACTTGAATGGTTTCCTCAGAATAGCCCGCTGCTTTGATCTGTTCCCAAAGTTGCGTTGTTTCCTGATCGAAGGTTTTCTCCGAAAAAATCATTGTGCGTCCAACGCGCAAAAACGCTTCGGTGGCCGCCAGAGCCGGATTACAGCCAGCCGGTGGCGTAGTGGTCAATGTTGCCATTGACGGGATCTGTCCGGCCAGGGATCGATAACGTCCAGCCTGAAATGGCACAAGTGTTTCGTAGGCGGCAATGTGCGCATAGGCGTAAATCCGGGCAGCAACGGGGGGCGAAAACACATCCGATACTATGATGGCCGTTAGTAGTTGGTGCGCCGAATGCAGCCAGCGCGTCTCTGCCGATGCCGAACGATTCGGAGCGGGCGCTGTCAGACTCATTAAACCTGCGGTGATGACCAGTAGTCGTTTCTTCATCGCTCAAACCCTATTAACGAACCATCATTGACCGTAAACAGTAATCGTCGTCGACCGGCTCCCGACCGCAGGCTAACCACCTGTCGCACATCACCGCTGGCCCAGATGCCCGTTTTTTGGGGAGGCACAGGTTGAAATTTACCTTGACCATTACCCTTTAACAAGCAACCGAAACTTGCCGAGCAAGGGCCAAGCTGTACGCGATAGGGATAGAAATTTCCGGCCACCAGCAAATCCGCTTTTCCATCCTCATCCAGATCGTCGATCAGCAGCGCGCTTGCCCGCGACAGTTGAGCTTCTGTTGGAAAAGCCTCAAACCTGAATGTTTTATTGCCCTGATTTACAAAAATACCTGATGCCAGTTGCCGAACCGTTACGACCGATGCCTGGGTTAATTGTGAAGGATTTAAAATATCGGTGACGGTTGCATCGGCGTATTGATGGTAGCGGGTAAATTTTTTCCGCAAAGGCACTACCTGATCGAGCAATTCGTCGCGTGAAGCCACCGGATAAGCTTTGCCCTGAATATAATAAGTCCAGATTGGGTCCTGCACGCCATCATTGTCAATATCGGTTGTGGTGATCTGCATCGGTTGCCTGGCGTCAGCCCGGAACAGATTATTCAGGCCAGCATTACCCGCTATGATGTCAGTATCGCCGTCCTGATCGATGTCGGCCAGTAACAGACTCGCCCACATTCCTTCCGTGCCCGTAAAGCCAGCCCCACTGGAAATATCAGTCAATTGCCCTTTCTGATTGTCGATCAGATGCATGGGCATCCAGTCACCCGCGAGAACCAATTCGGGAAATTTATCCCCCCGAAAGTCAGTCCAGGCAGCAGCCTGAACCATACCGATATGCCGTAGAGCCGGGGCTATATGGTCAGTAACGTCGGTAAAACGTGCAGATCCGCCGGAGGGTGTATCGTTACGCAGCAGATAACTTTCCGACGGGAATGGAAAGGTGCCTGGCTTACCCCGACCACCCACAAACAAATCCAGATCGCCATCCTGGTCCATGTCAGCAGCCGCTACGGCCAGTTTGCTGCTTCGCATTTGTGGCAGTGCCTGTGGGGCGCGGGTAAAATTCCCTTTTCCATCGTTGACATAAAGACGATCCTGATATTCCGGCGATCCATCTTCATATTCATTTCCTCCGCTTACGGCATATAAATCCGCATCACCATCGCGGTCAGCATCGAAAAACAGGGCGTTTACATCCTCACTGGCTGCATCGGCAAGCCAGGGCTGCGAATCAGCACGATTAAACGAACCATCCGACTGCTGAATCCATAGTTCATCCCGTTGCCCGACGGCACCGCCCAGAAAAACATCATCCAGCCCATCGGCGTTTACATCTGCTTTGGCTAATGCTGGCCCCAGCCGCGACAGTTCATAAGGAATCAGCACCTCTACCTTAAAGTCGATAAAATCGTTTTCGCGGTGCCGATACGGCAGCAATTGATTCATCGCCAATGGCTTAAACCAGGCGACTTCCGGCATTCGCTGGACGGTTTGCCTGCTACCTTCATTTTGTTGTATCGTGAAGGTTTGATCGCCGGGCAGATTGGCGAGCTGGCTCTGTGTGCCGTCAGGCCAGTATACTGTCAATCGGGAAATGCTGGTTTGCTTTCCCAGACCAAAATGCAGCGTTGGTTCGACTGATGCCTGGTAACCCCGCACAGCATAAGCCTCCTGTAGTTGCCGTCCGTCGGTGGTTTCGAGCACTACCCTCGCCCCGACGGCCTGCGTATTGGCTCCCTTCCCCCGCAGGCGAATCTGCAGGAAATGAGCGTCGGCCCGGTTCCGTTCGGCATTGTTCCGGTAAATACCTACCGGTTCGTTTTGCTTACAGACGACCAGATCCAGGTCGCCATCTCCATCGAAATCAGCATAAGCCGCAGCACCCGACACCGCCGGTATCGTCAGTCCCCATGCGGCTGATTGATTGCTGAAAGTCAGGTCGTGGTTGTTCCGAAACGCATAGTTAGTGGGGCGGTTCGAGGGCATTTTCCGTAACAGATCAATTGTCTGAAAGTTCAGATTTCCCTTTGCCGCTTCCTGTAGTTTAGTTTCAGCGACGGTGTATTTCATAAAGTCCAGATCCGTAAAGTCGCGGAGATACCCGTTGGTTACGAACAGATCTTTCCAACCATCATTATCCAGATCGGCCAGCAGGGCCGACCACGACCAATCGGTGGCGGCTATACCGGCCAACTGCCCTATTTCACTAAAACGGATTTGCTTTTTGTCTTCCAGCCCCCGGTTGAGTTGAAGCATATTTCGCATCTGCTGCCGGAAGTATCCGCTGTCAATCAGCATCTGATAGGCGTCATATTCATCCGGGCCTTTCAGCATTTTCTGGCGGTGGTTGTCCTCCGGCAACATGTCCAGTGTCACCACATCGGGTAACGTATCATTGTTAAAGTCAGCCAGATCGCAACCCATCGAAAACCGGGATGTATGCGTCATCGCGGTTCGTAATGATTCTTTGAAGCCCGTGTGGTGGCCAGCACCATCATGCTGATTTAGATACAGACAATCCTGTTCCGTGTAATCACTGGTGGTATAGAGGTCGGGCCAGCCGTCGGCGTTCAGGTCGCTGACACCCACGCCAAGTCCAAAATTTAGTGGATTGTTGATAATGCCCTCTGCCAGTGTAACATCGGTAAATTTTTGGTTATCGTTGCGCAGCAATCGGTTCCCGAACCGCATATCGGGTGTTGCCCTGATTTTGCGGGTATTCAGAAATGGATTGTAGGTGTGGTTGGAGTGGTTCAGCAGAAAAACATCCAGATCGCCATCGCGGTCGTAGTCGAAAAAAGCAGCCTGCGTCGATTGCGTACCCGGCAAATCGAGTCCAAACTCTCTGGCCCGGTCCTTAAATTGCGGCACGCCATCGCGAACGCCTTCATTGATAAACAGCTCGTTGGCCAGCTTTTCGGCAGGGTATTTTCCAGAATGACAGACGTAAATATCCAATCGGCCATCGCCGTTTATGTCGGCCACGCTCACGCCCGTTGCCCAGGTTCCATTCCCTACAACGCCCGCCCGCTCGGTCACGTCATCGAACTGCCAGCCCCCCCGATTGAGATACAACTTATGCGGAACGGTGTTGCCCGAAAAAAACAAATCGGGCTGGCCATCATCATTAAAATCGCCGACACCAACACCATTGCCATTGTAGAGATATTCGTACCGAAAAATGTTCAGTGAATCAGTTTCCGTCAAGGAATTGACGAACCGCACATGGGTTTGTTCGGGCGATAGTGCCGTAAAGAGCGGGGCCGGATCTGAACTTGTTTCGGGCCAAAGCAATCCGGCCACTAAACAGACAGCCGCCAGCACTAATTGAGGAGTCCACATAGCAGGTCAGTTAAGCCGAAGGTTTTCGTCGCCCGGTTCGTAAGCTACGTACAGCAGCAGCAGTGTCAGCATTTCCTGATCGCTACGCATCTGACCATCTGAGGTGATCAGCTTAGGCGGTTTGTTCGGATTCTGGAGGTTTCCTTCGGTGTTATCATACGTTCCAATCACGTTAATTACCGCCCCTGTCGGCAGAATGACTGGCTTCTGATAGCGATATACTTCCTGCCAGCGAAAGTCCCAGTCCGGAATGCGTACCAGCCGCAGCGTATCGGCACCGGGCAGGGTAGCGAAAGCGGTGAATCGTTTGCCAATCTGGTGCATATGGGGCCAGGCATATAACAGCGTGATGGGTTGATTTCGATAGGCGATTCGCAGTCGGGTTGTCAGGCTATCGCCACCAAATACCAGCAGCGGAGGTGTAATTTCTTTCTCACCAATCCCCCCAGACCCTAAGCTGATCACTTTCACAGTTCGTCGGATGGGCTTTTTTGTAAAGAAAAAATTGACGCCACTTACATTCTCGATGTCTTTAGCAGCTGGGCCAAAATGAACAGTCAGCAGTACAACTCCTCGTTTAGGCATCACCCAGCCCATATCGGCCGGATACGTTTCAACGGTTGTTCCGGGAATCCAGCCGCTATAATAGGTCAATTGTTTTTTGTAGGGCAACCACTCCCTATAACGCGACGCATCATCGCCATTCAGGTTAACCTGCGCGACCGTATTGTTCAAATCGATGCCCGGATCATCGACCGGGTGAATGGCAAAATTGGCGTGATGGATACTCTTTTTGTCTGTGGATGTAAACTCAATTGCTTCTACGTTCGCTTCCCCGGCCAGTTCGAATGGGATCTTGAACACCATAAACCGCTCAACTCCATCGCCGATTACCTTAAAGGGCTGGGGCATTTTTAAGGTCAGATCGGGCACCCGGTTGTAGCCCGTACCTGCCTGAGCCCGTTTGAGCAATTCCTTTTCGGCATCGGTATTGACCTTGCCTTTGGGCAGTTCTGCATCGATCCAGTCGGTTAGTATTTTGATCTGCTCTGGTGTCAGGCTGCGTTTGTTGGCAAATGCGACATAATGATCATCGGCCCGCCAGGGGGGCATGTACCCCGAGTTCACCACTTTCCGGATGAATTTCGCCCGTTTCGTTACATCTTCATAGGTAATCAGCGAAAACGGAGCAGCCTCACCCGGTCGGTGGCAAACCGCGCATTTAGCGTGAATCAACGGTTGGACATCCTGATAAAACGTTGGCTTCTGTGCATAAACTGCGTTGCTTACTAAAAACCAACTTAACCAGATTATTCCATGTGCCAGGCACTGCTTCATAAACAATCCGAAAAAAGCCAACCCGTCAATGTGACGGGTTGGGCATTAAGTTATGAAAAATTCAGCGGGTATACACTAGAGCTGATCCCACCAAACACGACCCGTAGCATCCTGAGGGTCGGTTCCGAAGCCGGTTATTTTAGCCATTTCATCAAGGGCCGCCCTGCGGTTCGCATAGTTCGGATCATTGACATTCGGAATACCAAGGGGGGCCCGCCGAGGAACCACCAGTGTAGCACCGTTCGAAATCAACGCTGGCAAAACCAGTGTCGACGTTGTATTGGGCAGTCCGGTTCTTTTCCAGGTTGCCCACCCTTCGGCTGGCTGACGTAGAAAATGGATATACTCCTGGCTGGCGATTAAATCCATCGCTTTGGCAGCATTGAAGGCCACTTTGGCATTAGCTAGATAAGCGGTCTTCTCTGCCGCCGTCATGGCTGTATAGTTGAACACCTGCGCTCCCTGCGCAACCATATCGTACCAATCCAACGATGCAGTTACTGCCGTTTCATACCAGGTTTTGGCACTTTCGCCCGTAATGGCCTGTGCTGCCAGTTCAGCCCGCATGAAGCAGAAATCGGCATAGGTGATAACAGGGAAATAGTTTTTGCCCGTTCCGGCAGTTCCACTCGCATCAGCATAGCCCGCCTGGAACAGACGCGGCTGCACATACGACAGCGTATCGATTGCCGTACGATTGCCATTTAAGGTAAGATAGCGCGGAGTGTAGAAACGTTGTACATTCTGGGCCACTTTCGCAGCATCCGGGCCGGTGAACCCGCCCAGATAACGGCGCGACTCTTTGGTACCGGCTGGCAGTTGCTTGTCGGCAATCAGCAGATCGATATTGGACTGAGAATAACTGTTTTGCGTAAAGAAAGCATCAAGTCGGGGGTCCTGGGTATCCCACATGAAATCGACCAGCGGCTTGGCAGCCCGCAAATTGGCGGGATTCCAGTTCGAATCACTACCGCCCGTAAAGCTGGCTGGCGTAATAAACATCCACCCATCGGCATTGCTGCTCATCAGATCGGCTGCCGGAGAACTTAATACTTCCTGCGCAATCGTTTTAAGCTTCGCGGCATCGCGTTTTGCCAGACGTATCGCTATTTTTAGCCGTAGTGCATTAGCCGCTTTTACCCACTGCTGTGTATTACCGGCATAATACTGGTCATTGGTACCCAACGCTACCTGTGAGGCAGTCTGAGCGGTTTTCAACGTTGTAATCGCTTCTTTCAATTCGGTATCGAGCGTTGCGAAAATGGTTTGCTGCGGGTCATACTTTGGCGTTAGTGTGCCGCCATAACGGGCCTGAAAAGCATCCGAGTAAGGAATACTGCCGTAAATATCACTCACATAAAACGTGTAGTATGCTTTCAGAATCCGCGCAATCCGGATCATGTGTACGTAGCGGGGCTGCTCTTCGGCGGGGAGATTCGCGACCAGTTTTTCTACGTCAACCAGCGTATTGCCAACACCATTATACAGGCGTCCATATCGCTGTGAGAAGTTGTCGTATACCTGCGTAAAATTCTGTCCATTTCCATTCACAGCTGTTGAATACTGCATCCAGGGCATGATCCGCTGGTAAAGGTCATAAAACGCTTCAAAATCCTGTCCGTGCAACGACAGCGTTGCGTTCAGGAACTGATTGGCTGGCGGAACGCTCGTTAGCCCTTCCGGATTAATGTTGGTTTCCACGAAAGCCTCCTTCTGGCACCCGCTGAATACCAGCGTCCCTGCCATGAGCAGTCCGGAGAAATAGTTTTTATAGGAGATAAGCATATGCGTAAGTTCGATTGAGATACGTGCCGAGAATTAGAGTCCTACGTTGACCGTTACACCGATGTTGCGGCTGAAAGGCAGTCCGCCGTATTCAGCAAATTCACCGGCATTGTTGCTCTTCAGCGACTGCGGGTTGATACCATCTTTGGCAGTCATGTAGAGATAGCCCAGATTACGGCCAACCACACTCACCCGCAGTGATTGAATTTTAACCCTGTTCAGGAGTGTAGCCGGTACATCGTAGCTAACCGATGCTTCACGAAGAGCCACCCACGAGTTTTCAAAAACCGAATACTCACGGATCCCCGATCCCCAGTTGGACAGGTTGTCGTAATAAGCATAGGCCGGAACGGGTGTCAGATAGCCTTTGTCGACAGCATCTTTGTAAGTCATACCGCCCAGATCAATCTGTTTGCCATCGACCGTAGCCGTAACCCCTTTGTTCAGTACACCATCGGGAATAATACCATCGTTCCGTTTGTTGCCCTGTGCATCGGTGAAAGCGATCCCACCCGACTCCGCATCGCGACCGGCCAGGCTATTCTTGAAGCTACCAAAAGCCGACCCGTAGGCGTGGGTTGCAGATGCCATCACACCGCCAATTTTGGAATCGACCTGCAACGTGGCCGAGAAATTACCATAACGGAAATTGTTGGTGTTGCTCAACAGAAACTTCTCCAGCATGGTCCCAATATCTTTCGACCCCTGCCCGGCAGCTCCGCTACGCAGATAAGTTAAATAGCCACCGGTCGTGCCACTGGCCGCGCCGATCAACTTACGACCCTGATCATCGCGGGCATAAGCATAAGAGGTATTGATGGTGCCATAATCCCCTCCTACCCGAGCAATCGACTGAATATCAGCTCCGAAAGCCAGACTCAACTGGTAGGTATCCACGCCTTCGATCAGTTCCAGAATCTTGTTGCGGTTCCGGCTGAAGTTAAACGCCGTGTTCCACTGGAATTTATTCGTTTTAATCGGCGTACCGGTCAGCAAAATCTCAACGCCACGGTTCAGAATTTTACCACCGTTGGCCAACCGCGAAGCAATACCCGACTCCGTAGCCACAGGCAACGTAAAGATCTCATTGGTCGTCAGTTTGTTGTAAATAGCGAAATCAATGCCTAACCGATTGTTGAAGAACCGCAGGTCTGCACCTACCTCCCATTCGCGGGCTAATCGGTTCCGCAGGTTGTAGTTAGGCAGGATATTATCCCGAAAACCGTACTGCTGAATCTGTCCACCGGTAGACGTAAAGATATTTCCTGCCGAGTAGAAGCCCGTCTGATTCGTCCGCCAGGCATCTGTATCGCCCCCGGTAAATCCGTAACTAGCGCGTAGTTTACCAAACGACAGGCTTTTCGGCAGATTTTTCACAGACTGGGTAAAATCCCAGGCTAAGCCCACCGATGGATAATAGTACGAATACTGTCCGCTTCCATTGGCATAGGTCAACGCCGAGGAATAGTCGATCCGGTTGGTGAAGTTCAAAAACAGCGCATCCTTATAGCTCAGATCGCCATAAGCGTAGATGGCATCCGTTCGCTTGGAGGGAGCCAGCCGGTCGCCACTGATATCAGCCACAATCGGATTGATGGAATTAGGAAGTGCAAACTGGCCGGGTATCCGCAATCCGCCATCCGTACGAAGCCGGTAGTCCCGACCGCCGTTAATCCGGTTCGTTTCACCACCAGCCGACAGATTCAAATGAAACAGAGGACTCAAATCCTTGCTGAACGTCAGCAATGCCTGAATGCGCGACTGATTGTTAGCCTGCGAATACTGCGAATATTCACCACCGGCAAAGCCTACGCCATCGCCCAGATTTTTGTTCTCGGTCTGGTATAATTCGTTCTGGATGTTAGCCCGGACCAACCCTGTCAGCCAGGGCGTGAAATTCATATTGACGTCGATATTTCCCCGAAAAATCTTCTCCTTACGAGTCGTGTTCCACTGGAAAGTCTGCCACATGAACGTCGAGATGTTATACGGATCAGCCGCGCCCTGCTTACGACCACCCACGGGTGACGCATAATTATTGGCCCAGTAATCAATATCAAAACTCCGGGGACGACCATAGACGAACCGGAAAACAGGGTTAAAATTACCACCCTGCCGAATTGGGTTCAGGTTATTATTGTCGGTGTAATCGGCCGAAACATCGAGGCTGAAAATTTTGCCCAATTTCTGGGTAGCCCGGACATTGAAGTTATTCCGCTTCATTTCGGCACCACCCGGCATAATCGTATTATTAAACAGATTCGAGAACGACGCCCGGAACGAGGAGCGTTCATTGCCACCCTCTACGGCTACATTGTGATTGATGAACTTACCTGTCTGGAAAAACTTCAATGGGTCATTGGCTTTCCAGGGAATCATGCGGCCATCAATATCCTGCACCATATGGCCATCCAGCTTGGGTCCGAATGAATAAGGCCAGTTTTGCGTATCAACCAGGTCAGTACCGGTAGCTGATTTACTAAAGGTCGGTGCAATACCGGCCCCATACTGATTCTGCACATCAACAAACCGGTAGGCATTTTCAAATGAAGATGTGTGATTATAAGTAACGCCAAGGCCTTTTTGCTCACGACCGTGCTTTGTCGTGATAACAACCACACCATTAAGAGCCTCTGAACCATACAGGGCGCTGGCTGCAGACCCTTTCAGCACCGTCATGGTCTCAACGTTATCAGCATTGAGGTTTTTCATGATGTTGCCAAAGTCCTGAGCGGCTCCCCACGAGTCAGCACCAGTTGTTGTTGGCCGAATCAATACGCCATCGACAACAAAAAGCGGCTGCGTGTTCGGGCTAAGCGATGCATTACCCCGGATGCGAATCCGTGAAGACGACATCGGACCACCCGACCCCTGATCAATTTGTACACCGGCCACTTTTCCCTGTAACGCATTGACAAGGTTAGCGCTATTGGCCCGTTCCAGATCCATTCCTTTCACCTCCTGGGCAGCATAGGAAAGTTTACGGGTCTCCTGCTTAATACCAAAACCGGTTACAACCACTTCGCCTAGTGTTTTGGAATCGTCCGCAAGTGTAACCGTAAATTCTGAGGCATTGCCAATGGCTACTTGCTGCGTGACAAACCCAATTGCCGATACAACCAATGTAGAAGCGTTGGCAGGCAGGCTCAGTCGAAACGTGCCATCAGCCCCTGCTGTTGTTCCGGTTGTAGAGCCCTTTACCTGAATGGTAGCCCCCGGAATGGGATTGCTTTGGCTATCGCGCACAAGACCCGTAACGGTGGCCCTGGCCTGTGCCAGAGTCGGTAAGCACCGAACCAGGATCAGCATCATTAACAGTAAGAGTTTTTTCATCCGAGCATGTAATTAAGTAGGTGATAAAATGAATCCGTTGCCTAGTGGAATTACCTAGAAAATCTAACGGCTCTGCAATCCTAAGAAATTTAATTTAGAAATAATACGCAGTTAATATATTTTTTTAAAAACTTTAGCAAAAAGCCCACAAATATCATCAGTCTTTAAGTAGCTACGGCGTAAAGTTGTCTTTGAGACTTTGACGTAACTTGTTGATCGGCCAGATGACGGCGCGATAGTATCATTCGTCTTAACAAAATGAATACAACTATTTTTCTTGAGGATGACCTGCCTGTTTCCCAGTCAGTTGTAGATTATAAGAAGAAACAAAAGCAGCGCGACATGCTGGCCTATCTGTATGCAGAAGGCCCCTGCACACTGGCGCACCTGGCCAAACTGCTGCACAGTAGTGTACCCTCCGTGACGAGTCTTGTCGACGATCTGGTTAGTAACAAATGGGTAACAGCCATGGGTACCGCCATGGGTAACAATGGTCGAAGGCCAGCGCTGTTTAGTCTTGATACAACCAAGCATTATGTGGTTGTGATCGATGTCAGCACGCACGACACCAAACTGTTAGTGATGAATGTGCTCCGTGAGATCGTCTTTCGTCGTGAATTTGATCTGCGCCTGGAAGACAATCCAACGTTTCTGGCGACGCTGGTTCAACAGTACAAAACTACCCTTGCCGATTCGGGTATCAATCCCAAAACGATCAGGGCGGTTGGCATTTCCATGCCCGGCTTAGTCAATGCCCGGCATGGCACCAATCTGACCTATAAGAATCTTAGTCCGGCAAATATCTCGCTTCCTCGCTGGTTTTCGGAGCAGATCCGTTTACCTGTTTATTTAATTAACGATACCAAAGCTACCGTACTTGGAGAGAGCCGTTTTGGTGGAGCACAGGGTAAAAAACAGGTGCTGGCCATTAATATTGACTGGGGAGTTGGCCTGGGAATTGTCGTTAATGGCGAAGTTTTTCAGGGTACCAGTGGTTTTGCCGGTGAATTAGGGCATATTCAGGTCGACCCTGAGGGTGAATTATGTTACTGTGGTAAAATAGGCTGCCTCAATACCATTACATCGGCCTCGGCGCTGGTTCGGCGGGTTCAACGCGATATTACCGATGGACAGGTTTCTAAATTAGCCGTTTTCCGGGAACGGGTTGAGCAGATCGATATTGATGAACTGATCAACGCAGCCCACCAGGGCGATTCTTATGCGATTGACATGTTACACGAAACGGGATTCCAACTAGGGAAAGGCCTTGCCGTTGCGATCAGTCTGTTCAATCCCGAAATGATAATCGTTGATGGTGTTCTAACCAAAGCCGCAGCTTTTATCCTAAACACCATCGAACAGGCAATTAGTAAATACTGCCTGAGTGATTTCCGCAACGACCTGACCATCGAAATAACCCAGTTGAATGGAGCCGCAAAATGGCTGGGGACACACGCGTATATGATGGAAGATATTTTCGCTAATTATTAAACCGGCATTTAACGGATTGAGGAATTAAGCTGATTTTGCTTAATTCCTCAATCCGTTAAATGCCGGTTCAGACTTATTTCACAAACAATAACTCCCGGTACTTAATCAGGGGCCAGTCTTCGTCATCGACAATCTCCTCGAGTTTGTCCACTTCATAACGGATAATTTCGAAGTGATCTTTAACCTCCGTTGCGTATAGTTTAGCGCGTTCAGCGGTATCGGTCGTATTATTCGCTTTCTTGCGCGATTCGATCATCGCTTCGACTCCTTTTTTGATCACCAGCACGCGGGTCGAAATTTCGCGCAGAATGTCTTTAATCGGCTCTGCTTCAGCGACCATTCCCAACTCCACCAGATTACGGGCCGTTTCGGCCAGTTTATTCTGATACTTGAGCGCCGTAGATACAACGTGATTCATGGCCAGATCGCCCATAACCCGCGACTCGATCTGTACATTTTTAATGTATTTTTCGAGTTCGATCTCGTAGCGTGACTCCACCTCGGCGTGGCTCAATACGCCCGTTCGTTCAAACAGAGCCAGTGATTCGGGTTGCACATAAACGCCCAGCGCTTCAGGCGACGACTTGATATTCGACAGACCCCGTCTAGCAGCCTCTTCGACCCATTCATCAGAATAGCCATTGCCCTCAAACAGAATTCGCTTCGTGTTAGAATAATACGCTTTCAGAATATCGACAATCGCCAGTTCCTTCTTCTCGCCTTTCGCCAATCGTTCGTCAAGGTCTGTTTTGAATTTGTTCAACTGATCGGCCACAATCGCATTCAGCACGGTCATGGTAGAGGCCGAATTGGCCGAACTGCCTACTGCCCTAAACTCAAACTTATTGCCCGTAAAGGCAAATGGCGATGTTCGGTTGCGATCCGTATTATCACGCATCAGGCTGGGAATACGGTTGAGACCGAGTTTGTAATACACGTTATCGCCCTTGTTTACCGTAACTTCCGACTTGGTTTCCAGATCATTAAGGGCCTGTGTCAGCGATTCGCCCAGAAAAACGGAGACAATGGCTGGTGGAGCCTCATTAGCTCCCAGCCGGTATTCGTTTCCGGCAGAGGCAATGCTAGCCCGCAACAGATCGGCGTTATCGTGAACAGCCTTCACGACATTGACCAGAAAGGTCAGGAATCGAAGGCTTTCTTTGGGCTTGGTACTGGGCGCTAACAGATTAACACCCGTATTGGTCCCCATCGACCAGTTGTTATGCTTGCCACTCCCGTTGATACCTGCGAATGGTTTCTCGTGGAAAAGAACTTTCAGATTGTGCTTTTCGGCAATTTTTTCCATCAGATCCATCAACAGCGCGTTGTGGTCGATAGCCAGATTTACTTCCTCAAAAGTTGGTGCAACTTCAAACTGGCCCGGTGCAACTTCGTTATGCCGCGTCCGAACGGGCATGCCCAACTTCATTGACTCGAACTCAAAATCGACCATGAAGGCATTGATGCGGGGAGGAATCGAGCCAAAATAATGGTCTTCCAGCTGCTGGCCCCGTGCGGGCGCATGACCAAATACCGTACGGCCCGCCAATACCAGATCAGGGCGGGCGTAGAACAGTGCCCGGTCAACCACAAAATATTCCTGTTCGGGCCCAAGCGTTGGGGTAACCTTGGTAATGTTCCGGTCAAAATATTGACAAACAGCCGTTGCCGCCTTGTCCAGTGCGTTTAATGCCTTGAGCAGCGGGGTTTTATAATCGAGTGCTTCACCAGTGTAGGAAATAAAAACGGATGGAATACAGAGTGTTTTTCCTCCGGCTCCATTGTCCATCAGGAACGCAGGTGACGAGGGGTCCCAGCCGGTATAGCCGCGAGCCTCGAAGGTATTCCGAAGTCCTCCATTCGGAAACGACGATGCATCGGGTTCCTGCTGCACCAGGGCGCTGCCTTTAAATTTTTCGATGGCCTTGCCGTCGATGGTAATATCGAAGAAGGCATCGTGTTTCTCGGCAGTTTCACCCGTTAGTGGCTGAAACCAGTGGGTGTAGTGAGTGGCGCCTTTCGAAGTTGCCCAGGATTTCATGGCCCCGGCCACTTCGTCGGCGATGTTCCGGTCGATCTGACCATTCGTTTGAATGGCCTCTGTGACCTTAATATACGCTTCGGGCGAAAGAAGCGTTCGCATCACTTCATTGTTGAATGTGTAGCTGCCAAAGAAATCGGCGACGCGCTCGGTGGGAGCGGCAACGGCCATCGCCTGACGGCTTTGGGCGATTTCGAGGGCTTTAAACCGAAAATTGCTCATTCTCTACTATGCGTGGTTTTGGGTTGAAAAACTTTGTCAAACATACACGCCTTCGGGCATATTCCAACGAGCGGCAAAAAAAAGCCCGACCACTTGCGTAGTCGGGCCTGGAAGAGGGGTAACCAGGACCTATTCTTTCACCAGCTTATGAATGATTCGCTGCCGTTCCAGTATTACTTCCAGCGCATAGACACCGGTAGCCAGTGACGAAACAGTCAGAACACGTTCGTTCTTACCAGCTATACCCTTATGCGTATGCTGCTGATAAACACGGCCCTGTACGTCTAGCAAACGCAGTTGAACATCACTGGCTTCTTTTAGCATAAATGTTACTATAACCTCATTATGAACCGGATTCGGGCGCACTTTCACTAAGCTTACCTCCTCTATAGTCTCCTGTTGGGCACCCACTCGTAACCCATTCGTTGAGAAATAAACGGCTCCATCCTGAGTCGTTCCCTGTTGATAACCCGATGGAGGGGTTATGCTTGTTGGGAATTCAAGGCCCCACCAACCCGTAGTTCCTGCATTGAGGCACCCTTGGAGATTTTCCACACCGGAATCTTTGGTGAAATTATCCCAGAAATTATCACCGCGTGGGTAGTACTTGTCATTGTATGCGTTCGGCTCAGCGGTTACCAAGGCCCGCTTCCCATTCGGAAACTGGCGAATCTCGACGTTCAAATTATTCCAGGTGCCCACATGGCGGGGGCCGCTACTAAAATCGCAGGGATTAGGCGGATTGGTACCGTTCTGTGCATAATATACGGCCCCATCCTGCTCCGTGCCCTGATAATAACCGGCTGGCGGAGCAATGCTGGAGGGGTTAGTCAGGCCACCCCAATCCGTAGTACCTGCATTGAGACAGCTTTGCAAACCAGCCGCATTGGGGTCTTGATTAAAGCTTCCCCAGAAATTATCACCACGCGGGTAGTATTTGTCATCGGAGGAGCCTGGAATGGCCGTCACTAATACATTTCTTCCGGAGATCGAGCGAATCTGAACGACCAGATTCGACCAGGTGCCCACATAACGAGGGCCGTTACTGAAATCGCAGGTGGGAGTGGAACCACAGTTTACACTGACGTTGAAGTTAAAAGTTGGTGTATAACAACCAGCGCCAGATTTGGACATGGCCAGACTGTACTGATATGTTCCTGCAGAAGCTGGAGCCGTTACGTTCAAACTTGGGTTCGAGCCTGGGTTATAAGGAACATTAGGGCCACTATAGGTATAGGTAATTCCCTGACATTCCCAACCGTTTGAATTGCCGGGCCCAGCCGTACAGCCCGAACTGAGAGTCATGGCCTGATTGCAATTGACACTCGTTGGTGTAATGGCTGTTGCCGTAAAATTACAATCTGGACTACAGATGTAGCTAGTGGGTATACCTACCGCTCCCCAGGCAGCAGCGACGGCGCGTTGTTGAGGAGAACATTCGCCAAAAACGGCTCCAGCTGCGATACGAAGGGCATTGGCGGTATTAGCGTAGTTATAATCACCATAAATGTAATTTTCAAGCGCCCAATACACGACGCTCATCGCATCATTAATCGAACTAATGGGCGTTATATCCCCATTTGGCCCTTTTCCTGTTATCAATGTATGAAACCATTTATCCAAGACGCCGGCATTTATATGGACCAACTGGGGATTCGTACTATTCCAAAAGCCAGGTTCGTGATATATCTTGGGATGGCCAAATATATTAGGATCGGCCATATTGCGAACATACCAGGCGTTTTCTCCCATCTGCCAATACCAATCTCCTCCATTTGGGCCTCCATCGGGTTGCAGTTCTCGCTCAATCACCGAACCCATGATATCAGAAAAGCCTTCATTTAACGACCCCGTTTCGCCATCAAAAATTGTCCAGCCACCAACTAAATGATTAGAAACTCCATGTCCATATTCATGACCAATTATGTCAACGGCAGCAGCCACTTGACCTTGGGGATTAGCCTCGACCACCATTAGCCGCTCATTTCTCCACCAGACAGGACCATCTGCGTAACCTGGGCTTGATAAAACCCGCGCGATTGTTCCTTGACCATCAGTACCGTTCATATTAAAACGGTTCAAGAAATATTGGTAACATCTCCAGACAGCCCAGTGACTAAGGGTAGCCGCCTGTGCATTAGTCCCCCAGTTTGTAGAAGAATTTGTTACCTCAGGATCGTCCCAAGCGTTATTGATTTGCGGTGGATTCTGATTCGCCCAGAGCCAGGCATTATTGTTCAAATCAACTCGGGTAATTAAAGCCTGGGGAACATTGGTACTCATGGATAAGCGAAAGTCCGTACCCAAAGGCTCTACTTCAAAAGAAGGAGTGGGATTGCCGCGTGGATGTAGTGAGTTGAAAGTCGCGGCTTGTAATGGTTTACCAAGGTTTTGAGTTGTAGGAAGTAATTGAAGCTGATTGTGGCTCACTTTGCCATGACTATACTTAGCATCAAAGCATTTGCTAACCAAGGGGACACTTTTTATGACTGCTCCACTAATGGCATTGATGTATACTCGATTTGGGCCAAGTGCTTTTTTAATATCGCCCGATTCCCTTCCACCCAGTATATCGAATGTATAGGCAAGCTGATAACTTTCTGTTGCAAAATTTCCATCCTGGCTCGTTAGAATTAATTGACCTTTGGGTAGGTTATTTTTAAAATCAGCTAGGCTGATTTTTTGGGCAAAAACTGCTGATTCAAGTGCTTGGCTTTCCGATATGACTCGTTCTGGGTTTAGAGCTAAGCCATCAATAATCCGGGAATGAACAGACTTGAGAACACCTTTTCGCGAATGTAAGGTTAAATGACCGCCTTCGACGACTATGTTTTTCCAGAGCAGTTGAAAGTGTTGATGTCTGGTTTCTTTTACATCGGTTTTGTCTTTTACTAACCAAAGTTGATAATCCCCACTCAACCCCAAAGAATTCTGAAATCTTGACGTAAACTTACTGGCTTCAATGGATTCAGAATCCGGGTTGAATATTAACCAGCCATCTTCGGTATATTGGCTGGTTAGGGATAATAGACTTTTGTCGTTTTCTCTTAAATATTTAGGTGCAAATTTCTGGCCATATAAGATGTCATTTTGGAACAATAGGCTACAAAATAAGAGCCAGAAAATTAGATACTTTTGCATAATGTGAGGGATTAAAGGGATTGAATAAGAAATAGAGAGATTAATTAGCCTTTTCGATCTTATCAATTCGCACTGCATGGACTGGAGCTCCATCAAAGGCATAGATGGGGACGCGATAAATGGTACCCCATACACGATAAGGGTACATATTGGTCGAATCAACTAGACGAGCCTTGAGTGTAACCGGGTCGATTACAATGCTGTTTGTCAGATTCATATGCTGAATCTGTTCACCCTGCACACTGCAAATAAAGGCTGTACGAATTAGTCGGGACCCAAACCAAGTAATTGAATCCTGGAAGGTAAATGAGGAGCCGCCAAAATAAGCTGGCGCATTGACATAGGTCCGTACAACGGTATTTTGATAGCCTGCCATACAACAGCTCCCATTCTTGCAGTCAGGTTGAGGTGGTTTTTTGCTACAACCTGCACTCAAACACGACCACAGCAGGCCTACCGTGGCCAGGCTTGATAATTGCTTAATTTTCATGATAAGAATTTATTTAGGTTGATTTGGTTACAATTCTACGTATCTCATTCTAGCTTTTAAGCCAGCCATCATCAGTGGCGCGACTGGTCAGTTGGAGCAGGGTTTTATCATTTTCACGGAGATACTTAGGTTTGTAGCGCTGAGCCATTGAACCATAAGTAGCACCGAAAAATATTAGGTTACATAAAAAAATACGAAAAAATAGGGTGGCCATGATGATTTACAAGTTGAAGGGTGGTTATAAAAACTTTAATAAACGGACTCGACTTTATCAAGCCGAATCGCATAATTAGGCCCAGCGAATCCAGGCATTTCGACTAAATTATAGATGGTGCCCCACACTCGATAGGGGTAGGCATGGGTCGAATCAATCAGGCGAATCTTACCCGTCGCGTCAACCATTGTATTGCTCTTCAGATGCAGGGCTGTTATCATCGCCTGTTGGGTAGGGCAGGTAAAGGCAGAAGCCTGATTGATATTAGGTGCCGCGCTAACAACCTCCTGAAAAGCAAATACAATACCTCCATACTCGGCTCGGGCCCCTTCAACCCGTCGGACAAACGTTACTTTACCCCGGCCACAACATTCGCCATTTTTACAGGGATCGGGTGGACTACAGCCCGCGCTCAGACCCAGCCACAGCAGGCCTACTGTGGACAGGCTTCGTAGTTGATTTGATTTCATGATGAGTATTTAGTAAGGTTGATTTGGGCATAAACATAAGTAATCTTTTTTCTTCTTAATAGTTATTTAAATTATTTTCTAATACAATTATAAATACTTAGTATCTAAAATTATATACTAAGTATTTATAATTCGTATACTATAATTATTCAGAGTTTCACAAAACCAACCAATGCCGTTGATAGTCTTTCGCTGCTGTACCAGTGTTCAGATTCCTCCCCTATTTTGTAACACAGCAGATAACATAGTCAATACAAATCCCTTTATCCTAAAAAGGCACCAGACTGGTAACCCTCAACGAATCAGTCAGGTCTACTTTTCTCTCAGTCTTTATAAATCTGGACAAGGTTCAGCACTGAGTTGTATGGTTCCCCATTTAGCAACAAAAAAGCCCGACCACTTGCGTAGTCGGGCATTCTATCGTTTACAGATATTCGATTAATGAGCTAGCATTCTTACGTCTAACCTCTTTAATCCAGCATCCTGTTATTAAGCAGTTTCCAGAATCTCAGCCGATTTAACGGTTTTGATAATGACAGCGGCTACTTTATAAGGATCAGCGGCCGAGTTCGGACGACGATCTTCGAGCCAGCCTTTCCAGCCGCGTTCTACCGTAGCGATAGGGATACGGATCGAAGCACCACGGTCAGAGATACCGTAAGAGAACTGATCGATCGACTGGGTTTCGTGTTTACCCGTCAGGCGTTGCTCGTTATCAGCACCATAGACAGCGATGTGTGCTTTGATAACGTCGGCAGGCGAGAAAGACTGACAGATTTTGTCGTATACTTCCTTGCTTCCCGACGTGCGCAGAGCCGTATTTGAGAAGTTAGCGTGCATACCCGAACCGTTCCAGTCGGTTGCGCCCAGCGGCTTGCAATGCCAGTTGATGGCAATATTGTATTTTTCACCGATACGCTCCAGGATATAACGGGCAACCCAAATCTGGTCACCAGCTGCTTTTGCTCCTTTAGCGAAAATCTGGAATTCCCACTGACCTGTTGCCACCTCGGCGTTGATACCTTCAACGTTCAGGCCAGCTTCCAGGCAAGCATCCAGGTGTTCTTCAATAATGTAGCGACCATAGGCATTCTGAGCGCCTACAGAGCAATAATATGGCCCTTGTGGACGCGTCGGGAAACCTTCGGCCGGGAATCCTAGTGGTTTAT
Source organism: Spirosoma endbachense (assembly GCF_010233585.1). Classification (NCBI taxonomy): domain Bacteria; kingdom Pseudomonadati; phylum Bacteroidota; class Cytophagia; order Cytophagales; family Cytophagaceae; genus Spirosoma; species Spirosoma endbachense. The sequence continues at coordinate 7,648,933 of NZ_CP045997.1, read as the reverse complement.
CAATGCTTAAATCCCATAGGAAATATTCCTGCTCAAAACCAAACCAGAAATCGTTATCGTCGTCTTCAATCGTAGCACGTCCGTTTGTTACGTGAGGAGTACCATCAGCGTTCAGCACTTCACACATCACGAGATAACCATTCTTACGCTGCGGATCTGGTACAATGAAAACTGGTTTCAGCAAACAGTCTGACGAACCGCCTTCGGCTTGCTCGGTCGAAGAGCCGTCGAACGACCACATAGGGCAATCTTCGAGACTACCCGAGAAATCAGCTTCAATTTTAGTTTTGGAACGCAGGCTTTGGGTGGGCTTATAGCCATCGAGCCAAATGTACTCTAACTTCGACTTTGCCATGGTATACAGGTGGATTGTATTGAGATACGGGTTTTGTTACGATACTTTCAGCAAATATAGAACGACGCAACAATAATTTATTAATGCATCTACCCTCATAGACGGTATTTCTTACGGATTTTATGGAATTATTATAATTAAAATTCGTTTGGTACAGAAAATAGCCATATTTCATTAGAAAAATTAATGAAGCTCTAATTTGGAGATCGAATGACGAAAACCATCCGTTAGAAGCACTACATCTTTAAAAATGAACCTGATAGCGCCTACGCAATAGCTTTTTACCCATTTTTACCTAAATTGACAAGAAGCTTACAGGAATAAAATACGCCCGATCTTTCTCTACAATTCGTATCTGCATTATTTTGCGCATTCATTCTGCTTTTACCAAACCGCTGTAGAACTTTCGCTGGTAGCCGTGCCACGGTTACTAGTGATGCGCAAACAAACCACGGTCCGCCGTGCAGTGGCACGGCTACCAGCAAAAGGCTTACAGTGTTAACATACTGGTAAAAAGAAACCCTAAAGTCTGTTGATCGCTTTCTTTACTTTTATGACCTCAAGCTATCATTTTGCATTGTCCATGAGTCAGCCGTGTAATCAGGATAGCCTCTTTTGTCCATCAATCATCCTATGAACGTAATGGATTCCAGACGGGAATTTTTAAAGAAAGCAGCCTTACTGTCAAGCACAGCCGGTTTTTCGGGCGTATTGCCCACTTCGATTCAAAAAGCGTTTGCCATTGATCCTCAACCCGGAACAACGTATCTGGATGCCGAGCATGTGGTCATTCTGATGCAGGAAAACCGCTCTTTCGACCATACATTCGGTACGCTTCAGGGCGTTCGTGGCTTTAATGACCCAAGAGCCATCGACCTGCCGAACAAAAACAAAGTGTGGCTCCAGACCAACGCGGCCAACGAAACCTACGCTCCCTTCCGGCTTAATATCCGGGATACAAAAGCGACCTGGATGAGTTCGCTCCCCCACTCCTGGACCGATCAGGTTGATGCGCGTAATGGTGGAAAACTGGATAAATGGCTGGACTCCAAAAAGTCGGGCAATAAGGATTATGCCAACATGCCCTTAACGATGGGCTATTATAACCGCGACGACCTCCCCTTCTATTATGCGCTGGCTGATGCGTTTACCGTTTGTGATCAGAATTTCTGCTCTTCGTTGACCGGAACAACGCCAAACCGGTTATTTTTCTGGACAGGCACCGTTCGAGACCCCAAAAACCCGCAGGCAATTGCCAACGTTCGCAATGAAAACGTAGATTATGAAGCGGAGGTTAACTGGACGACTTTTCCCGAACGACTGGAAGATGAAGGCATTTCCTGGAAAATTTACCAAAATGAAATCAGCTTACCTACCGGCCTGGAAGGTGAGGAAGATGCCTGGCTGAGTAACTTCACGGACAACCCAATTGAGTGGTTTTCGCAGTATCGCGTTCGGTTTCACCCGGCCTATTATCCATTCATTCAGCAACAGGAAAAAATCATACCCGAACGCATCAAGGCACTGGAAGATAAACTAAAAACGCTGACCGAAACGGATAAAGACTATGCAAAAACGAAACGTGAATTAACGAGTCAGCAACACTTTCAGAAACTCATTCAGGAGGATCTGGTGAAGTATACGCCAGCGAAGTTTAAGCAACTCTCGCAGCGGGATAAAAACCTTTGCGAAAAAGCATTTACAACCAACGCCAACGATCCGGATTACCATAAACTGACCAGATTAGATTATCAGGACGGACCGATAAAGCGGGAAGTACAAGTACCCAAAGGCGATGTGCTGCATCAATTTCGGGCCGATGTAAAAAATCAAAAACTACCCACTGTTTCGTGGTTGGTTGCGCCCGAAAACTTTTCCGATCACCCTGGCGCACCCTGGTACGGGGCCTGGTATATTTCGGAGGTTATGGATATTCTGACTCAGAATCCTGACATCTGGAAGAAAACTATTTTCATTCTGGCCTACGACGAAAACGACGGCTATTTCGACCATGTTCCGCCGTACGTACCGGCCCACCCCGACCAGCCTGAGACGGGTTTAACCAGTAAAAGCATCGATACCCGGCTGGAGTTTGTTACTAAAGAACAGGAGGTCAAACGTCAGAACAAGGGGCGCACCGGCCCAATTGGTCTGGGCTACCGTGTTCCGCTGGTCATTGCCTCTCCGTGGAGCCGGGGTGGTTATGTCTGTTCGGAGATTTTCGACCATACATCGACGCTTCAGTTTCTTGAAAAATTCCTGAGTCATAAAAAAGGCCGGAAAATCGAGGAATCGAATATTAGTGACTGGCGTCGCACTGTTTGTGGCGATCTAACGTCGGCATTCCGGCCATATCAGGGCGAAAAAATTAAATTACCCGCTTTCGTCGCCAAAGAAGCGTTCATTGAAAGCATTCATAAAGCCCAGTTCAAGCCCGTTCCAACTGGTTATAAAGCTTTTAGTCCAGATGAGATTCGCCAGATCAATGCTGACCCAATGGCTTCTTCGCACTGGCCCCGGCAGGAAAAAGGCGTTCGTCCTGCCAATGCGCTTCCCTACGAGTTGTATGCAGATGGTCGAACAGCCAATGACCGCTTTACGCTGACGTTGGCTGCCAGGAACGAAGTTTTCGGAAAACGGGCAGTCGGATCGCCTTTTCAGGTCTACCAGCTCATGAACGATAACGTGGCGATTCGTTCTTATACGGTTTCCCCCGGCGATCAACTCAGTGATTCCTGGCCCTTAAACGAACCTTACCACCTGCGTGTTTATGGCCCCAATGGGTTTCTTCGCGAATTTAAGGGGGCAACGGGTAATCCGCCGATTGAGGTTTCGTGTACTTATGAACGGGATGCGAAAAACCAATTTACGGGCAATGTGTTGATAAAAATCAAAAACACAGACGCACAACGGTCTTATTCGGTTCAGCTTACCGACAATGCCTATCGAACCAAAGGTGAGCAGAAAACCCTGGAAAAAGCGGGTACAAAAGCGGCCCAAACCACTATCGTACTGAATTTAAAAAACAGCTACAACTGGTATGATTTTAGTCTGCAAGTAGCTGGTTTTGCCGCTTTTGAACAACGGTATGCCGGTCGCGTTGAGACCGGGAAAGCGGGTTATAGTGACCCCCTGATGGGTCAGTCTGGAAACGTTTAGCCTAGTAATTCTCAAATACCCTCTTTACCAAATTACATCTTTCCAGTATGGCCAACGAACAACCAGCCTTAAAACAAGCATTAAAACCGATTCATTTATGGGCAATTGGGGTTGGTCTGGTCATATCCGGTGAGTATTTCGGCTGGAATTATGGTTGGGGGGTGGCTGGAACCGTTGGGCTTTTACTGGCAACTCTTGTCATTACTCTTCTCTATTTCACCTTTATTTTCAGCTTTACCGAGCTAACCACATCGATTCCCAATGCGGGCGGTCCCTTTGCGTATGCACTCAAAGCGTTCGGCCCGCTGGGAGCGTTGGTGGCAGGCTATGCAACCCTCATCGAGTTTCTGTTTGCCGCCCCGGCTATTGCGCTTGCGTTGGGGAGCTATGTTCACTTTCTGTACCCATCCATTTCGGTGGTCGGGGTATCAGTCGGATCATACATTTTATTCACACTGATCAATTTGCTCGGAATCAAAGAAGCAGCCTGGTTTTCGCTGGTTATGACGCTACTGGCCATTGCCGAACTGCTTCTGTTTATCGGCGTCGTTGCTCCTGATTTCAAACTGGCTAATTTTCTGCATAACCCCATGCCATTTGGCTGGTCGGGAGTATTTGCGGCACTGCCCTTTGCGATCTGGCTTTATGTATGTCTGGAAGGCGTCGCGATGGTAGCCGAGGAGGTCAAAAACGAGAAAAATGCCATTGCAAAAGGGTATATTTCCGCGCTGCTGACGCTAACGATCCTGGCTCTGGCGGTCATGGTTTGTGTAGGGGGTATTGCCGAATGGGAAAAGCTATCTACGCTTGATTATCCCCTTCCCGAATCAATTGGACTGGTTTTAGGCCGTACGAATCCGTGGACGAAACTGTTTGCCAGTATTGGACTCTTCGGGCTCATTGCGTCCTTTCATGGCATTATTATCAGCTATTCCCGGCAGATTTTTGCGCTCTCCCGCAGCGGCTATTTACCCGTCGTTTTGTCAAAAGTTAGCCCTCGTCAGCAGGTGCCATACTGGGCCTTAGTTGCTGGTGCTGCTCTGGGAGTTTTAGCGTTGCTGTTGCTGGATACGAGCAAGCTGGTTATTCTTTCAACGATTGGCGCGGTGGTTGTCTATATTGTCAGTATGCTGGCTTTATTTAAACTTCGCCGGAGCGAACCTACTCTCAGCCGACCCTTTAAAGCACCTTTCTATCCGGTATTTCCTGCATTAGCCCTGCTGCTGGCCATTGTAGCTCTGGCCGCAATGATTTATTTTTATAGTTGGTTGTGTCTGCTGTTTCTTGCTGGATTGATCGCCATTATCGTTCTCTTCTACGCCTTTGGTAAACACCGAAAAACCAAGGAACTGATGCAAATCTGACGAGCAACGGGTTTATTCTTTAACCAGACGCGTCAGCCAGCCATACCTGAAAAATCATAAGCCGAAAACCACGTTCATGAGCTATCAGCATACCATCCGGGGTTTTACCTACCAATTTGAGGACTTGAAAACGCTTTTGGCCAAAGCAAGTCCGTTGCGCTCAGGTGATGTACTGGCGAGGCTGGCGGCTGAGAGTTACGAAGAGCGGGTGGCTGCCCAACTGGCGCTTGCTGATGTGCCTCTGCCAACATTTCTGAATGAGGTACTCATTCCCTACGAATCCGACGAGGTTACCCGCCTTATTGTCGATACCCATTACACAGAATCCTTTTCGCTGATCAGCCATTTTACCGTTGGCGATCTGCGCGACTGGCTCCTGAGTGACGCGGCCGACGTGATCGCAATCCGGCAAATCGCGCCCGGCCTGACGCCCGAGATGGTATCCGCCGTGTCAAAGCTTATGCGCAATCAGGATTTAATTCTGGTGGCAAAGAAATGTGAAGTGGTGACCCAGTTTAGGAATACAATTGGATTGAGAGGGCATTTATCGGTTCGATTGCAACCCAATCACCCCGTAGATGATGCCAAAGGAATAGCCGCCAGTATGATCGACGGGCTATTGTATGGCAGTGGTGATGCCATGATCGGGATCAATCCGGCAACCGATAGCCCCGCCGTAACAGCCCGCCTTTTGCACATGATCGACAGCATACGGGAGCGATTTTCGATACCAACCCAAAGTTGCGTGCTGAGCCACATTACAACTACGCTGCAATTGATTGAACAGGGCGCACCCGTAGATCTGATCTTCCAGTCGATTGCGGGCACCGAAAAAGCCAATACCAGCTTTGGTGTGAGCCTGTCGCTACTTCAGGAAACCTACGAAGCCGGATTGTTGCTGAAGCGGGGGACGCTTGGCCAGAATATCATGTATTTTGAAACGGGTCAGGGAAGTGCGTTATCGTCCAACGGGCATCATGGTGTCGATCAGCAAACCTGCGAAGTTCGAGCGTATGCCGTTGCCCGTCATTTTGACCCATTTCTGGTGAACTCGGTTGTCGGTTTCATTGGGCCAGAATATTTGTTCGACGGCAAACAGATCATTCGCGCCGGACTTGAAGATCATTTCTGCGGAAAACTGATGGGATTACCTATGGGAATGGATATCTGTTATACCAATCACGCACAGGCCGATCAGGACGATATGGACACCCTTCTGACGCTATTGGGTGTGGCGGGTATTAATTTCATCATGGGAATACCGGGTGCCGACGATATTATGCTGAACTACCAGTCTACGTCTTTCCATGATGCGTTATACCTCCGCCGGGTTCTGGGATTACGGGCTGCTCCGGAATTTGAGGCCTGGTTACTTGGGCAAGGAATCATGGACGCATCTGGAAATCGCCTGTCGACAAGTGTACAAAAACAATTTTACGCGGAGTTGATTGGTGGATGAATAAACCGAAAAAAATAGCAACCGAAACGGACGATTGGCAAGCACTGAAATCGTACACAGCTGCCCGAATTGCCCTGGGCAGAACAGGCGTTTCGATTCCACTTCGGGAGTCGCTTCAATTCAATCTGGCTCACGCCCACGCCAAAGACGCCGTTTATTCATGTCTGGATCATAGTGGTTTACAGGAAGCTTTAGCCGATACAGCATTACCCATCTACAGTGTTTATAGTCAGGCAGCAAACCGGGATATCTATCTGCAACGGCCTGATCTGGGAAGGTTACTGGCGAACGAATCAGCCCGTCAGCTTCACGAATTAAATGCTTCTCCTTCCCAGCTGAGTATTATTATTGCCGACGGCCTCTCGGCTAATGCGGTCAATACCTATGCACCACTGGTCGTTCGCAGGCTAATCGATACGGCCCGACTGGCGGGCTATACATTCGCTCCCATTACGCTGGTTGAGCAGGGCCGTGTGGCAATCAGCGACGACATAGGCCATATTCTTCAGGCTCAGCTGGTCATTATGTTGATCGGCGAACGGCCGGGTCTTAGTTCGTTCGACAGTATGGGCGCGTATCTTACCTACGCTCCCATACCGGGTCTGACGGATGAACGTCGAAATTGTCTTTCCAATATCCGCGACCAGGGCCTCCCTCCTGCCGTGGCCGTCAGCAAGTTGATGTGGCTGGTTGATTCGGCCTTTCGGCTGCAACTTACCGGCGTTTCCCTGAAAGATACGGACGGCTCTGAACCGGATCGTTTGTCAATTGGGTGACATTCAGTAAACAATACGGAACCCACCCCGCTGTTTTTTTGTAATTTTGCAGAATCAGTGTGTTTGTGCTGTGGCGGAGGGTGGGTAGGTATGCGTGCCACGGTTTGGAACCATGGCACGCATACCTACCCACCCTCCGCCACAGCACAGGAAATTACGTATCGTGAAAAAAGTCGCCTTCTATACGCTTGGCTGTAAGCTGAACTTCTCAGAAACCTCTACCCTCGCCCGTTTGATGGAACAGCATGGGTATGAACGGGTAGAGTTTAATCAACAGCCTGACATATTTATCATCAATACCTGCTCTGTGACGGACAATGCCGATAAAAAATGCCGGAAAATTGTACGTGAAGCACAAAAAATCAACCCCGATGGCTACGTAGCCGTTCTGGGGTGTTATGCCCAGCTGAAACCCAAAGAGATTTCAGAGATTCCGGGTGTTGATGCGGTACTCGGTGCGGCAGAAAAGTTTCGGCTCCACGAGCTCATGTCGACATTCGAAAAGGTGCCCATGGGTCAGACCGGGCAGATTTTCAACTCGCCCATTGAGGAGGTGATCGACTATCATGCTTCCTACTCACTCAACGACCGGACACGTACGTTTTTGAAGGTACAGGACGGTTGCGATTACCCATGCGCCTACTGTACGATCCCGCTCGCACGCGGAAAAAGCCGCTCCGACACAGTTGCTAACGTGGTGCGGGCAGCCAATGAAATAGCCGAACGTGGGGTTAAGGAAATCGTACTGACAGGCGTAAACATTGGCGACTTCGGGCTAGTCAATGGGACCGGGCTGGCGATCCAGAGACAAGAGACGTTTTTTGATTTGGTTCAGGCACTGGATGAGGTCGAAGGTATTGAGCGTTTCCGGATTTCGAGCATCGAACCGAATCTGCTTACCGATGAGATTATTGCCTTTGTAGCCCAATCGAAGCGGTTTGTTCCCCATTTTCACGTACCGTTACAATCGGGGAGCAACCGGGTGTTGGGGCTGATGCGCCGTCGATATAAGCGCGAATTGTATGCCGACCGGGTTCAGAAAATAAAGGAATTGATGCCACATGCCTGCATCGGTGTGGATGTGATTGTGGGCCACCCCGGCGAAACAGAAGAAGCCTTTAAAGAAACATACCTGTTCCTGAACGAGTTGCCGGTTTCGTACCTGCACGTCTTTACGTATTCCGAACGGCCAAATACCACCGCATTATCGATCAGGCCGGTAGTTCCTGGCCATGTTCGCGCCGATCGCTCGAAGATGCTGCATATTTTGTCGGATAAGAAACGTCGTGCTTTCTACGATTCGCAGGTGGGTCGTGATGCTACAGTTCTGTTTGAAGAAGATATTGCCGACGGGATGATGCAGGGCTTCACCGAAAACTACGTTCGTGTGGTTGCCAAATATGACCCATTGCTTATTAATGAAACGCTACCCGTTCACCTGACCGCCGTCAACGCCGATGGGCTGATGGAGGTTGCGGAAGCTGTCGATATGCTCTAGTTTAAAAACAGAATACTATTTTTAAGGCCGGTCGATGAACCGGCTTTTTTTATGGTAATAACTGGTGATTCACGAGCCGATAATCAGTGGATGTGAATTACGAATAAAACGGAGGCTACCCATGGCTGGAACGGCGAGATAACCGATATTGCCGAATTTACGAATTGATTCGATAAATCCCTGCACCACTCTGAGCCACCTAATCGTTAACCGAACAACGCATGAAACAACACATTGCCCATCTTGCTCTCGTTGTCAATGACTATGACGAAGCTATAGCCTTTTACACCAATAAGCTCAACTTCGATCTGCTGGAGGATACCATTTTAAGTGAAACAAAACGATGGGTTCGGGTAGCCCCCAAAGGTTCATCGGAATGTTGTTTATTACTCGCCAAAGCAGACGGTGAAGATCAAAAAAGCCGGGTGGGGAACCAGACGGGTGGGCGCGTCTTTCTCTTTTTGTACACCGATGATTTCTGGCGCGATTATGAGGCCATGCAGCAGGCAGGCATCACATTCGTTCGGCCACCTGTTGAGCATCCTTATGGCACAGTCGCCGTTTTCGAAGATCTGTATGGCAACTTATGGGATTTGCTTGAGCCTAAAAAGTAGCGTTCACGGAAATCCAGTTGAGTCTCATACCATCACGATCATGCTAAAACGCATTTACAGTGTCCTGCTTCTTGTGGTTTCTCCACTGGTTTGCTGTCGGGCTCAACAGAATGTAGCCTCGATTGACTCACTGCTACAGGTTTATTACAATCGACAGGAGCTTAATGGTACTATTCTGATTGCTCAACATGGAAAAGTGATCCTTTCCAGAAGCTATGGCATGGCAGACGTTGATAAACAACGCCCGCTTACCAGTTTGACACAGTTTCAAATTGCGTCGGTGTCAAAACAGTTTACGGCTTATGCCATTATGCAATTAAAAGCAACTGGCAAGCTCCAGTACGATGATAACGTGCAGACCTATCTGCCCACCTTTCCGTATCCGAATATTACAATCCGTCATTTGCTCACCCACACATCGGGGCTACCCGATTTCTGGACGCAGATCAGGCCGAAGCTGGATACCTCAAAATCGAACGGAAACGCAGACATGCTGGCTTATTTAGCTGAACATAAGTTGCCGCTTCAGGCAGCTCCTGGCACAAAATGGATTTATTGCGACATCGGATTCGATTTACTGGCAACCCTCATCGAACGACTATCCGGGATGAATTATCAGGCATTTTTGCGCAAATACCTGTTCGAACCAGCATCCATGAACGACACAGAGGCCCTGCTGGTCACGGATATTCGACGCATAAAGGCAAAGAATCTGGCAACCGGCTATCTACGCCGTAACAATACACTCAAGCCAGCACACCTCGAGCCTGACCAGAATTTTGTATTCTACCTCGGCGATTTTTACGGCGACGGGTCGGTCATTTCAACAACTGGTGATCTGAAAAAGTGGGATGATGCCCTGAGCAATTATAAACTCCTGCCCAAAGCGATTCAGGATGAAGCCTTTCGGCCCGCCCGTACTCCAGACGGGCAATTGATTGAGTTTAGATCCGGTACGACCTATGGCTTTGGCTGGTTTTTACGGCAGCATCCGGTTCTGGGTCAGCAGATTATGCATTCGGGTGGGCAGCCGGGATTTCAAACCTGGTTTGCCCGTTTCCCGGATAAACAATTGTGTGTGGTCATCTGCATGAACGTAGAAAGCAAAAAACTGGATGAGATTACAAAAGGAATTCTGTTCCATCTGCAGTAACAAAACAGGGAAAAACGAGCTGACCATTATAACAGAGCGCGGCCTCATTCAATGAATGAGGCCGCGCTCTGTTAACACCTGATTCTATTTCCCCTGCGTTAGCTCGCGCTCTTCGTAGGCCAGGTTGTATTGTTTCAAAACATCTGCCGGTACACCGTCCCACTGGTTCGGAACGTTACCAACATAACCGATGTCTTTAACGCCCATCTGGCTGGTAAAAAAGCCGGTTGCCGTCATGTTCCGCATCATCGAAAAAAACGATGCGCCCTGGGTCATGTCGGACTTAGCCAGTTTGGGGTAAGCGATCTGCTCAATCATATCGATCTGCTGCGCTTTTGTACACAACACAAACTGTTTGCCATAGCGTTTGACGCAGGTATTGTCGAGCCAGCGAATACCACCCCGCATCGGTGTCTGATTACTGGGCTGGTCTTTCATCATAAACTCGATGAAAGCGGGAACACCCGCCTGCGACGCACTACCCGACCGTTCATCGGCAGGGATAATGATATCCGACAGCACAGTAACGGTCTGCAATTCGTGGGGTGTAAAAAACTTTTCGGCATTCAGTTTGGCATCGCGCTCAGCTTCGAACTTCTGCCGTCCGCCTGGAATTTTGAGCGGTTTAACGTCAGGCGGTGCTGGCACGGCTGCTTCTACTGGCGAAACTGCCAGACCGAAGCCGGCAAGGGAAAAGGCTTTAAGGGTGTCTCTGCGTTTCATGACCGAAAATTTATATATTCTTCTTCTTTACCTGATCAATTAAGTATTCCGATGTACGCATTGAACTGGCCAGAATCGTCCAGGTTACGTTTTTGTCGCCCTGGGACGGGAATGGCGCAGCATCGACTACGAATAGGTTCTTCACATCGTGAGCCTGCTGATATTTGTTCAAAACCGAATTTTTAGGATCATTACCCATGCGGGCAGTACCAACTTCGTGAATGATCTTGCCGGGTGCTTCCAGTCCATAACTGTTCTCAGGACCGGGTTTGTTACCAAGCGCAATACCACCCATCGAATGAATAATTTCTTCGAAGGTATCCTGCATGTGTTTGGCTTGTTTCACCTCATAGTCCGACCATTTGTAGTTGAATCGAAGCACCGGAATACCGTACTTATCGACAACGTTCGGATCAATTTCGCAGTAGTTACTCTCAAGCGGGACTGGTTCACCCCGGCCTGCCATACCAACATACGCGCCATAGAAACGACGGTAATCATCTTTCAGGCTGGCACCATAGCCACCACCCGGTTTCATTTTACCATCGCGACCGGGAATCATACCATTCATCGCTTCAACACCCCAGCCGAATCCGTAAGCGGGCATACCCATGCCACCCCAGTATTCAATGTGGTAACCGCGCGGGAAATCAAGTTTTTTGTTATCGAGCCACCAGGGTGTGAAAACGTGCATCCCACCAACGCCATCTTCGTTGTAGCGTTTGCGGTCCATCAGCGCGGGCACAAACGCCGATCGGCTGGCTCCGGTCGAATCGTTGATATACTTTCCAACAACGCCACTCGTATTGGCCAGCCCCTGCGGGAAACGGCTTGATTTCGAGTTAAGCAACAAACGGGCCGTTTCGCCCGCGCTGGCTGCCAGCACGACCGATTTCGCCATGATTGTTTTTTCCTGAAGCGACAGCGTATCCACGTAGCTAACGCCCGTTGCCAGACCCGTTGCGGTGTCGGTAAGCACTTCGCGAACCATGGCCCCGTTGATGAGGGTAACGTTGCCGGTTTTCAACGCTGGCTTTACCAGTACCGACGACGAAGAGAAATCGGCATAAGCCTGACATGCCCGCCCACACTGGCTACAATAAAAGCATTGGCCGCGCTCTTCGTTAATCTGTTTGGTAAGAATGGACAAACGAGACGGAATTACCGGAATACCAATACTTCTGGCTCCCTTCCGAATCATCAGCTCATGCAAACGCGGTTTAGGCGGGGGCAGGAAAATACCATCTGGTTCAGACGGCATGTTTTCAACCGAGCCAAAAACCCCGATAAGACGGTCTACGCGGTCGTAGAATGGTTTGAGATCATCGTAGCCAATTGGCCAGTCTTCACCAACGCCTGTCATGCTTTTACGCCGGAAATCATCAGGTGCAAACCGGAGTGAAATACGGCCCCAGTGGTTCGTACGCCCACCGAGCATCCGCGACCGGAACCAATGGAATTCGGTCCCTTTAGCGGTCGTATAGGGTTCACCATCGATCTGCCAACCACCCCATGCGGCATCAAAATCACCAAATGCACGCGTCGTTCCAGCACCACGACGGGGCGACTCCCAGGGCCATTTCAGTTGCGTAATATACTTAGGATCAGCTGGATCGAAATAGCCACCGGCCTCCAGCAACGCGACTTTAGCGCCGGCCTTAGCAAGTGTGTAGGCGGCCATGCCGCCCCCAGCGCCAGAGCCGACAACGACTACATCGAATTGTGCCGGGGCTTTCTTAATCTGAAAGGGGTCCATGCAAAAAGTTGAGATTATTATGAGTACTCTTAAAAATAAGCTTAAATATACTAGCTAAAGAGAGAAACCAGCAGTTGCTACCCTACTTACTTAATCAAACAAATACCAATCGACGCCGAAAGCAAAACTCCGGCGCATGGGAAGAAAATCAGGAGCGACAAAATAGCCCGGCTGAAACACCCCCTGATTGACATGAGAAAACTTAACAAACAACCGGGTTCGGTTCACACGCAGGTTGGCGAAGACATCAGCCAGCACATATCCCTCAACCTGTTTTGTATTCTGAATATAAAATTGCTGAGTGACAGGCATATAGGCATCGGCATAATAGGGCGACTTGTAATGCAGATCAACCCCTACCTGAATGTAGAGCACTTTGGCATACAGCAACTCATACTGAAAGCGAGCATTCATAAAAAACGGTGGTGTCCGCAAGACATCCCGCCTTGACTGAACCGTGTAATAGGCCTGCCCGGACGCCAGGAACTTACCAATTTCAAAGCGATAACCCAGCCCCGTTCGTAACACGCTAAATGAACCACTTAGCTGCCGAGCCACAGCGGCCGTGTCGAAATAGACGTAATTACTGAGCAGGTAATAGTCCAGACCCGGTTGCAACTGTAATTTCTTATAGCGTAGATTAAGCTTCCCATACGCATGGTTATAGCCTCGCAGACTGAAGTTATTGCGCCAGAAGAAAATATGGCTCTGAAAACGCTCCTGCAACAGCGTCGGATTGGCAAAAATAGACGAATAGCCAGCCGTTAGATACTTACTCTCAAACTGGCCCTGTAGCCGATACCCACCCCCAACCTGGTACTCAGCCTCAGCCGTTACCTGTGATAAACTGTCGGGAAAATAATACCCTAGCCACCCGCCCAGAAACGTCTCGACCCGGCGGGTTTCGTATTCGTTATAATTAGTTCGGGCGGTGTTGTAGCGCGTATACTGGCCATAGATCCGGCTTCGAAGATAAGCCCGGTAGTTAAACGCCGATTGGCCCCGTTTATAGATTCCCTTTAGCCCAAACTGGTTTTCAAGCAACCGGAAGCGGGCATCCTGTTCGATACGCGATGTATCGCCCAGAATTGCGGGGTAGAAAGCTTTATTAATCGCCAGTGTATCGTCCTGAAAATAGTTTTTATGCCGGTTATAATCGAGCCGATGATACACCTGAAATCCCTGGTCCAGCACATATTGATGGTAAATATGCCAGTCATTTCGAATGTCGCTGCCTTGTGGGTCCGGCAGGTTTAAAGCGCCACCCGTCAATATTGCATCACCGGTATAGGCATAAATATTTTTCGATCCGTCGAGATTAGTGCCTGGCAATACGCCCCCCTGCTCGGAAATAGTATGGTGCATATTGATGAAATGCAGCAGCAGGGTGTATTTATCATTTTTCGATCGGTAGTTCGTATGGCCCAGAAATCCCCAGTTTTGCGCCAGCAATTTAGTTGGATCATTCGCGCCACTGGTGCCAAACTGTTTCTGGGACGTGAATCGCTGCAGATTGAAGCCTACATTCCAGCGGGGCGAAATATTCTGGGAGAAATCAAACCGAAGGATGTTCTGATTATGTCCGCCAAGTGCCAGATACATATCCGTAAAGGGCGACTTGGTGTCGAAATATTTCACCTGCATCGTCTGATAGGCATAGGGCGAAAAAACCGAATAGCCTGTTTGCGCACCTAACTGCTGAGGCACCGGCACATACACATCCTTCATGGGCGTACCCAGATTGCCTAAGTCCTGAAATTGGTTCTGACTTCGCTGGACATACAGAAACTGATGAACATTATCCATGGTCGTATCCATGGTGTAGAGTTTCTTCCGGTTGTTAAAAATATCCGCTTCCAGCATGTAGCGGGTCGACTTGGGTCCATAAATGACCTTCGTCGTATCGTCGATACCACCAAAACTAGCACTGGAGGTACTTCCTGGGCGGTTTGACTGACCAAAACCACCCGGTAGCTGCTGCGTTGTCCCCGGAAACTGCTGTGCCCGAACGGTAAGCGTCAGGCTTATAAAAAAGAAAAGAAAAAGTACGCTTCGATTCATCAAGTCAAAAGTACGCCAAAACCGCCGGATGCCCGGAATAGAAGGCCTTCGATTAAGTATTTTTAAGGAGAAAACCATTTACCAGTGTTTCAAATTCGGCTTCATAACCGGGCAAGAATGCCATTTCGACCGGTATATAATACAGCGGAAGCTGACGTCGCTCGTCGGCGGTGAGCAGGGCATCAATTTTCACCCAGTCTTTTTCTGTTGTCAGTAACGAATCATCCGGACTTAGCGTATCGAACAACTGATCGAGATCGGTACGGGAATAGGCATAATGATCGGCAAAGCGATGATGTTTCTTCATCGAAAACGTTTGCTGAACATAGCCCTCCAACGGAACAGCATTGGCCAGACCCGATACCAATACCACCGATTGAAGACTACTTACCGGTTTATTGTCGGCAAAGGAAATGGGCTGCCCATACTGTAATCCGGCAAAAAACAGGGGCGTACCTTCACGAATGTACGAACGAATGTTTGCTCCAATTTTCGCTTGCTCGGCTGCGGACAGTGAATCAGGGCACTTGGTTACAATGACCGCATCGGCCCGCTGCGCCCCATGCCGTCGCTCACGCAAACGGCCCGCCGGAAAGGGATGATCGTTGTAAAACGGCCGGCTATACTCGGATAGCATCAGATTCAGGTTTGGCCGAACCGCCCGGTGCTGAAAGGCGTCGTCCAGCAGAATCTGTTTCGTTTCGGGGTATGTTTCCAGAATCTGCCGGATAGCTTCGGCCCGCTGTTCGCCAACAAAAATCCGTACCCGGTGTTTAAATTTTCGGTAAAGCTGTAACGGCTCATCACCGATGGTTTCGGCCGTATCGAGATCAGTAGCTATCCGAAAGCCTTTTGTGCGCCGACCGTACCCTCGGCTCAAAGTGGCCACTTCAGGGCGTAAAATTGAGTCTGGGGTCAGATGCCGTTTAATCAAATATTCAATCATGGGAGTTTTTCCTGTACCGCCAACGGTAAGGTTCCCAACAGCGATTACACAGGAACTGGATTCATAACTTGAATATAATTTCCTATCATACAACCAATTACGAATATCGGTAATTAACCCATAGATTCTGCTAAATGGCAGGAGTAGTATAAGAGTGACCAATTGCTTCGCTAATAATTTCGTAACATTGACTTTATTGAGCAGCCAAAAGTAGTACTTTTAGGATTGTGAACCCCCGCCATACCGTCTGGTACAATGAGTCTCAGAGCCGACTACCTGAAATACAGCTTGCATTTTCGTTTCGAAGCGGGTACGTCGCGTGGTATTCTTACGGAAAAAACATCCTATATTATTCGGCTAATCGACGATGAAGATCCCTCAGTTATTGGTTATGGCGAGTGCGGTCCGCTAAAAGGGTTGAGCTACGATGACCGTCCGGATTTTGAGGAGCAACTGTCCCTGAACTGCCAGGAGTTTAATGACCTCGATTTGCAGTTGTTTAGCTGGAATGTCTCCATTGTTCTTAACCAACTGATCAGCCCTCAATTTCCTAGTATACTCTTTGGTTTCGAAACAGCCATGCTCGATTTTCTGGCTGGTGGCCGACGGATCATTCACGAAACCGAATTCACAAATGGGCATCGCACTTTACCGATCAATGGATTAATCTGGATGGGTAGCCCGGAATTCATGCGCCAGCAAATTGAGGATAAATTACGGGATGGCTACACCACGCTCAAGTTAAAAATAGGCGCGATTGATTTCGAGCAGGAATGTGACCTTCTGGCCATGATTCGGGAGCGATTTACGCCCGAACAGATTACGCTCCGAGTAGATGCCAATGGTGCGTTCAGCCCCGACGAAGCGATGAAAAAGCTTGACCGGCTAGCGACCTTTGGGCTGCACTCTATCGAACAGCCCATTCGGGCCGGTCAACCCGATCTCATGGCCGAACTCTGCCGTAATTCGCCCCTACCGATTGCCCTCGATGAAGAACTCATCGGCCAGATGGAGTATGTTCACAAATTTCGATTGCTAAAAAAAATACAACCGCAGTTTATCATTCTGAAACCAACCTTGCTGGGTGGGCTGCGTCATTGCGACGAATGGGTCGAGGTGGCCGGTCGGCTTAATATTGGCTGGTGGCTAACATCGGCACTGGAATCGAATATTGGCCTGAATGCGATTGCTCAATATACGGCCCAGTTTAAAAATCTCATTCCACAGGGTTTGGGAACCGGGCAACTTTACTTCAATAACATCGACAGTCCCCTCACAATTGAGCATGGCCACTTACGCTATGATCCTGCCCAGCCCTGGGATTTCACTCAATTGGCCAACAGCAGCATGCAATCACGGTAACGCATAGGGGGCGCAATACAACCGCTCATTGCCCAACTCATGAAGGAGATGCGTAGGAGATTGGCCAACAAAATGTGCAAAATCATGAATCAGGTGGCTTTGGTCATAATAGCCATTTCGTTCAACAAAATCATACCAGTCGGGCTGAGAACGGGCAGTTGTCTGAAGTTCGTTTAGTACCCGCTGAAAACGCACAAAGCGCGCAAACTCTTTTGGCGAAAATCCAACGTATTTCTGAAATCGAAGCTGCGCCGTCCGCTCCGAAACCCGTTGCTCTTTAGCCATCAGCTTGACTGGATTCAGGTGCAATTGCTTCTGACACAAGGTGATGAGATCAGCCACATGGTTCAGGGCATTATCTCCTGCCTTCAGATAGGGTTCGGCAAATTTGTTGACAATTGCGACTCGATCCTGATGATCAGTGGCCTCCATCAATTGCTCCCAAAGCAGGCTGAAGCATTTTTTCACCAATAGATCGTCGGGATGGACCACGTGACCGTTAAGCTCCTGAACGGGTAGGTTAAAAAACCGATAGAATCCATCAAATGAAAAATTGACAGACAGCATATCTGCCCCTGCTTCGCTCTGGAAGCGTATTGCCTGTTTGATCGGGCCTATGATAGCAACCCGATTCAGAGTAAACGTCGCATTCTGCTTAGAACCGACCTGCATTGTATGAGGCCGCCCGAAATTAAAGATAATACTAGCCTGAAAATTCGGCAATAAAACGCGCTCCGCTGGCTGCTCGACTCCCGACCAGAATGAATAGATGTGCCGAATTGCCGACCGTACACCAGTGGCTGGTCGGGCATACAGTTCAAGTTGATTGCTCTGCTGATCCATTCGCTAAGTCGTCAGTAGGTAATTGGCTTCGTTCAGGTTTTGGGAAGCAGTTTGCCTACCAAAGCCTGAACGTTCAATATCATGCCCAGTGCACACCTTTCCGCAACCAGTTCAGCGTATCTTCTTCGCGGCTACCGGATTCCGGACGAAAATCGTAGGTCCAGTTCGCCTGGGGTGGCATACTCATCAATATAGACTCCGTACGACCATTGGTTTCAAGGCCAAATTTAGTCCCCCGGTCCCAGACCAGATTGAATTCCACATAACGTCCGCGACGCAGCAACTGCCATTGTTTTTCGCGATTGCCAAAAGAAAGGTCGCGATTCTGATGCATAAAATGCGTGTAGATAGGTGCAAATGCATTTCCGACATCCTGCACGAAGGCAAACAGATCAGCTTTATGGGCAGCATCAACCGGTTTTAGGTAATCGAAGAAAATACCCCCGATTCCGCGCGTTTCCTGCCGATGCGGAATATAAAAATAGTCGTCGGCCCAGGTTTTGAATTTGGGGTAATAAGCCTCATCATGCCGATCACATACGGTTTTCAGACTTTTATGAAACCAGCGTGCATCTTCTTCAACAACATAATGAGGAGTCAGGTCGATGCCTCCACCAAACCAGCTTTGACCACTACTCATCTCAAAATACCGGACATTCATGTGAATGATCGGCACCATCGGATTGCGTGGATGGAGAACAATTGAAACGCCTGTGGCATAAAACTCGGCCGGTTCGGTTAGGTTTAGTGAACGCAACGTGGCTTCGGTTGCCTCACCATATACTGCCGAAAAGCCAACACCTCCTTTTTCAATTACGGCCCCGTCTACTAGAGTTCGCGAGCGCCCTCCGCCCCCACCCGGCCGCTCCCAGGCGTCGGTCCGAAACTGGCCTGCACCATCGGCCTCCTCCAGCGACTGACAAATCCGGTCCTGCAGGTCGGCAAAAAAAGCGGTAATTGTATCCTTCGTAATAAGTTGTTCCGACGTCATAGTGCACGCAAAGATACAACACGATTATTCCGCGAGCTTCAATGCATAGCGCACCGGTCGTGGTTTGTCAATCATAAGCAACAATCCCTGAACAGCTAATAGTCGCAACATTTTACCCGCCCGATAATCTGAGATGTTGATCAGTTTGGCAAACCGTTCAGGAGTAACGTACTCATTTTTGCGAAGGTATTGAATCAATGTCCGCGTCATGGGTGACTTCACTAATTCATGGACATCGGCCTTTTCCTTCGTAATAATCAGCTTGTTTGTAGGAACTGACTTATCCTTTGCCCGAACGTATATTGTTCGTTGGCCCGATTCGTCGACAGCATAGTGAGGCTTTTCTGCGCTTTCGGCCACATGAATGACCAAAACAATTCGGCCATCGGGCGTTAACGTTTCGTAACTGACCGATAAAGCCGGTTCAACGAACTGATCAGTCGCATCTTCAATTTTATGGACTTCCCGAAATTCGGAGGGGACACCGACAATTTTCCCATTATCGGCGACGCCTATCAGTAATGTACCACCCGACGTATTGGCAAAAGCAGCCAGTGTTCTGGCGATACGGTTTGCCGATGAGATCGAGCGTTTAAATTCTAAACGAGTGTTTTCACCCTGTGCAATCAGATCGTCGAGGTTGTTTCGAGTCATAACTGGATAACAAGAAAGTCAACGATTTGTCCATTCCACTCGCCTACTTTACATTCAATCATAGTGTATTGGTATAAATTAGTGAATACAACCCCTTCGTTCGGGCAACCTTTCTGTTGATTATTCCCAAACAGAAGCAGTCATTCCGTTTCCAGATGAAATTAGGAAAATTTCACTAAAAATAGGAACCATCATCAACTAATTTATTTGTCGAACGAATTAACCAATTCGAACAAAGTGCTTCATGCAGGCATAGCAGACATATCCTTTGCTTGACAAGAAGAAGAATAACGTTTTAAAGATGATTGGGCGGGTTGTTCGATCCAGGGCAGTAGCTTTTTTGCAAACTGGGCACTGGCTTCTGAATGTAACCCGGTAATAAACAAGATTGACTAATATAAAGACAACCAATAGAATACCTATCAAGATAAGAAGTTTCATAGTAGGGATTATAAGGGATCGACAATAACGTAAAGTTATCGTACGGGACTTATTTATTTCCCCTTTCTATTTATTGAATATATTAAATTTACTATTAGGGATTAATGATAAACAAAATACTAATTTATGATTTAAATATTACATTTTTTATACAGGCCAAACTATGAATTGGAGTTGAACCTGTTTTTCGTTTAGGTTTATTCACTCCCCCATAAACAGCATCGTCATGGGGGAGTATAGCATATGCTATATACAGTTACAAATTAGCCTTTGTGTAGCCAGGTTACTATTCCACAGCCTTGTTCTGAGGTTTGCGGCCACGTGGTTTTCCTGTATAAGCTGGTTTGGGAGCCTGATCGTTTAGCAATAATTCATAACCTACGACACCATCTTCGTAATCGAATGGTTTGATTGTAAAAACGTATTTTGAATCGGCATAATCGATTCCGCTTTTCTGCAAAATAACAGGTAGAGAAACGCTGTAACTTTTAGCAGCTTTTTCCAGTTCAAATGCACCTTCCTGACCATCAGTAGCAGGAATTACATAAAGCGACTTTATTTTTCGCTTTCCTTCCTGAACACCTACTTTAAACTTGGTATTTTCGGGATCGAAAGCTAATTGTGCTACGGATTTGGCTGGAAAAACAAGCTTACCTGCCGAAGAAATATAGCCCGTGACAGGCGCCGATTTTTTAGCCTTTTTCTCCTTAGGTTTATTATTTTCCAGCGGAGAGAAGAACCGAATTTGCGTTGCTTTCATGAAGACAGTCTGTTTTATATGCGTATAATGAAACCCAGGTGCGAATATACTGTGTCTATTTATATATTAGTATCTCAGGCTAACAATTATAGAAAATATTTGACACGATGAAGACTATAATTATTAATTCGGATACAAAAAAAGCGTATTCAATTTTATTTTTTAGAAAAAGATATATGATTTTAGGCCTTGATTATAAATCCATTTTAAGTCAATGTATTTCTGTTTGCAAATAAAAAAAAACAACTAGAGCTTACTGCCTACACACTCAAATCGCCTGTCAATTGCTATATTTTTACCGAAACATCGCTAGTAAAATGTACCAAATTAACTAACATTACTTCATTACGTAGTGTCTAAAATCCATTCGTGTCAGTGCAAGCAAACAATAGTATATCATATTTTGGCGAATGAGTTTTCTTACTTACCAAATAGACAGAAATATTAGCGACTATAGGCCAATTGAATAGACAGTGTTTAAACAACGGTGACATAATTCGCTTATTTCTGCTTCACCGATTAAGTGACAATCTACTTTATTGCTTTCGTATTATAAGTCACTATACGTCCTTGTTTATGAAATGATGCAGCTAAAAGGTGAGGTTCATAAAGGAAATTTTAATGACCTTACTGAAAAAAAAGTATTCGATCAAAAGCAACTTGCTTATAAATTATAGCTTTTACTACCACTTGTTTCTATTTTTTATTAGCCAAATTACCACCGATTCTTAAATCAATTTTAATTATTTTTTGATTAACTGACTAAATTTTCATTTGCATTATCTATCGGCATTTGTGAAATACAGAATTGATGTCGTTCCTGATTTACATGATAAGTTACATCTAAGCCATAACTATCACAGATTTGCTTGACAATTGACAAACCCAACCCTATCGAGTCCGTTCCTGTACCCTCTTTCTTAAATCGCTCGAAAAGACGCTCAGGCGCTGAGATAAGCGGCCCGCCGGTATTACTCAGGTAGAGTCGCTCTTTCGTAGAATCCAACTCAATAGAACCCCCTGGCTGATTGTGTTTAATCGCATTGTTTACCAGATTTGTTACCAGAATATC
Source organism: Spirosoma endbachense (assembly GCF_010233585.1). NCBI lineage: Bacteria > Pseudomonadati > Bacteroidota > Cytophagia > Cytophagales > Cytophagaceae > Spirosoma > Spirosoma endbachense. Next base: position 7,626,946 of record NZ_CP045997.1, on the reverse strand, counting down.
GGCCAGAGCAACTGGTAATTTAACCTCAAAGGATATCGATTGATGAATATGAATAGAAAGTTCTTTAAATGATAATACTTCTTCCATATCCTGCAATTTCTCCATAAAAAGTTGTGATAGATTAACGCGCTGAACATCCTGAAACTGGTGATTTTCAATTTTCGCCAGCAATAGTAGTCCCTGATTCAACCGTACAATACGCCGGGAGGCTTCGTATATTGTTTCGATCCAGTTCGTTTGCGCTTCCGTTAGCTGTTCACTTTGAATTAATTGTTCAACTTTTGCATTGATGAGCGCCAGTGGTGTCTGCATTTCATGAGACGCATTTTCGGTAAACTCCTTCAGGCTTTTATAATCATGCTGCATTTTATCAGCCATTTTTTGCAGCACTTCATTCAACGAATAGAATTCGGTAATCTCAGGTTTAGACAACTGTAAAGGTGATTCACTATTCAGGTCGAAATTTTTGATGCGCGATAAGGTATCGTAAAAGGGATACCATAACCTCCCTGATAATTTACCCTGAAACCAGAATGTACCCAATAACAACAACCCTAGAAATGTGGCCATCGTAAAGGTAACTGCTTCAATAAGTCGATAAGTCTGAATGAGCGATTTTCGGATCGACACCCGGTGCATCCTGCCCTGAATGGGTTCATAGAAGGTTAATTGCCGAAAAGGTATCAGTTCATCGTCATATCGGTTTCGAATCAGCGTATCCGTAAAAACCTCGCGTATTTGTTTCGGTCGATCGCTAATTGGAACAACATCGATTTTATTCTCAACAAAATAAGGGCTACTCGACCATGTGTTATGCGCTCGTACATACGCCTGAAAGTCACGGCGTTCTACCTGTAATCTACTTTCAACTTCGTCGTAAATCAATAAACGAACGATCTGATAAAAAGCCAGGGCCGTTAGCAGATAAATTACCAGCGAAAATGTAAGATAGATGCGGTTGGTTTTGGCAAGCAGTTTCAAGGCTGACTGAATTTATATCCAATGCCATAAATCGATTGTACATAATCGGCGGCACCTTTTTCAATTAATTTCCTACGCAGATTTTTAATATGCGAATACACGATATCAAACGAGTCGACCGAATCGATGTTGTCGCCCCACAAATGCTCCGCAATCGACGCTTTTGTCAGGGCTACATCCACATTTGATAAAAAATACAACAGCAAATCATATTCCTTCCGCGATAAGGTTGTGAGTTGACCATTCACGTAGACCTTCCGGTTATGAGGTACAACCACAATTTCCTGAAAACGGATTTCAGTATGCCCGCCAAATTGTCGGCGTCGCAACAACGATTTAACTCGGGCATTTAATTCGGAAAGGTGAAATGGCTTGGTTAGATAATCATCCGAGCCAATTTCAAGACCCCGCAACTTGTCTTCCAGGGCGTTACGGGCTGAAATAATGATAATTCCAGTGGTGGCAACGAGCCGTTTTAACGACTCAATGATCTGAAAACCATCTCCTCCGGGTAAAGTCAGATCGACAATAACGCAATCATACGTATAGAGATATATTTTCTCGTCGGCCTCCTGAAAAGTAGCAGCAGTTTCGCAGATGTATCCTTCCTTCACCATATAATCAGTGATACTCTCAGCCAATCCCTTTTCATCTTCAACTACCAATACTTTCATATCATTGCCAGATCAAATAAAATACGAAAATAACCGTCAATTTTGGAAAGATTCTGGAAGTTTATGCGCCATAAATTGTCACTGTTATGCGTTAAATAGTCTAACAGCCCAGAGTTCGGTTAAACGTCTTTGCTGTCAAATTTTAATCTATGCAAACAGGAATACGTTACTATGCTCTCTTTTTTCTGCTCTCAATATGTGTATTCACAGCTGACGTGAATGCCCAGTTTAGCAGCACTATTAACTGTCTATTTCCTAAGTCCTGGGAGGGAAAGCAAGCGATGGTAGTCGCTAAACCGTTGGATCGATCACCAATTATTGACACAATTACGATTCTAAATAGAGTTGCGGTATTTACCATCAATTTACCCGAGCCTTGCCCAGCCTACCTTTGGGCGGAGGGCAATAAAGATGATCTGCATTTCTTTATCGATTCGCCCCGGATCGATATTGGTTTTGATCCCGGAGCTACTATTAAGACCTTAATTACGGGCTCATCGAGTAGTGAATTCTGGGCCGATCAACTCGGCATTTCAACCAGAATCCGGGAAGCTCAGCCCGACTTACGGATGGATCTTTTTAATGCTCTACAGGCTGGGGATTCACTAACGGCGTCAACACTTGAACAGCAAGTCGATTCATTGCAACTGGCGCATGATTCCTTACTAGCCAAAACTATCCTTGAGAATCCTTCACTGGCATCCAGCTGGTATCTTTTTGCTTCTAACTATTTCAATTATACCCAAACGCTGAATTTATTCGGCAAACTTTCGGCCTTTTCTTCATATCCTTCCTACCAAAAAATTAAAGAAAAACTGGCGCGAAAACAGGTTGGCAATAAAGCAACTAATTTTAATTTACCAACGGCAACTGGTACAACCATTGCCTTATCAGGCCTTAAAAACACCTATATTTTACTTGATTTCTCCAATCGATATTTCTTACCGTGCCAACAGAGGCATAGGGATTTAAGAAAACTCTATAAGCAATATCATTCTTTAGGATTGGAAATTGTTACGATCTCATTTGAATTTAACAAAACACAGGGAGAAGAAGCGATCAGGCAGGATCATCTACCCTGGATTCAGGTTCTGGACCTGATGGATTCATCGTCGGTTATTAAAAGCTTTGCTATTGAACGAATGCCTGACAACGTATTGCTCGATGCATCAAAAACTATGATTGAACGTGATCTATCTGCTCGCGAGCTTGACGCCAAGCTTAATTATTTGCTGAAAAAGAAATGATCTACCACAGCATAAAGTAGTCAGCAAACAACACGTTCTTTGTCAATGACTGATGTGAGGTCAGGTTCTTAAACCTACCCCTGCGGACGGTTCGCCGTTGCGATTCTTAAAACCGAGTGTATAGTCTGGATGAGATTTGTAGAGTCGCCACGGCACATCGGCGAACCGGCCCCGCATTGTCGGTTTTGAAAAACCGACAGCACCCTACCACATCGACTTTGTTACAGATGAATTCACAGGTCTATAATCGGTATTGTTCCTTTATAGGCCCACTCCCATACCGTACCATCTTCGTCATCCCAAACATCTCCTATAAAGGCAAACTTATTTTTTCGCAGAATACGTGTGGAGTAATTTTCTTCTGGTAGAGTCCGGGCTGTGACGATAACAGTAGGGTCCGTTTCCAAAGCAAGAAGCACCAATTGCCTGCATACGTCTGCCCCAATACCCTGATTTTGGTAATGTGGAAATACACCATATGCAATTTCAACCCGCCCTTCTTTAGGCTTTCCCTTAAAGCCTGCGCTTCCCACTAACGTATCGTTTTGCTGAACAAAATAGCCAATCCAGGGCGGGGTATACCCGATCCGGTTAAAAAACTCGATTGTCAACGTCAGACCGGGTTCACTGCCCGGAAGCTGAAGAAACTGGGTATTTTCCTCAATTGTCTGTCGAATGGGCAAGAGCGTCATCATGAAGACTATCGTTTATAATTGTACGCATCTAATTAGCAAACAGCCGGTTAAATCTGACTCATCCTGTTTGTTTCACTGATCAATCTGGCAAAAAAACTACTCAAATCTCTGGCGAAACGCACCTTTTCCCAAATGTTTCCAAAATTGAGATGGTGTTTTGCAGACACTTGTCCGCGAGCCAGACCATATCCGGGCAAGTTAAAGCCAATGATCTACCCGCGTTTTCAGGCGACTGTACAAAAGGTACCAGCCTCCGCAAAGTACCGAAGAACAACGGGCTGGCTGCTCTGGCTGGGAGCCGGACTCGTTACCGTTCAGGCACAGGCACAATCGCTGAAGTTGAGCCAGGTTGTTGAACAAAGTACCCGGCAATATCCATTTCTGAAGTCCAAACAGGCTGAAATTAGTAGTGCTGAACGACGGCTTCAGGCAAGTCGTGTCGAATACCTGCCAAGCCTGATTGTTCAGGATCAGTACAACTATGCTACCAGCAACAGCCTGAATGGTTCGTTTTTTCCGAACGAAGGAACCGCTATTTCTACATCCGGCGGGGTTCGGGCCACTGCTGTTTCAAAGGCCAGTTTTGGTAGTTATACCAGTGCTGCTATCGAATGGCGGGCCATCACATTCGGGCGGATCAAAGCCAATGTAGCCGTGGCCGATGCCGAACTCCAACGCAGCCGCATCGATTACGACAATGAACTTTTTCAGCACCAGGTTCGAACCATCGATGCCTATTTGCTACTGCTGATCAACCAGAAACTGGTACAGATTCAACGCAGTAATCTCGAACGGGCGCAAACGTTCAAACGGGTGGTCGATTCGGGCGTACAATCGGGTATGCGCGCTGGCGTAGATAGTTCACTGGCGACCGCAGAAGCCGTTCGAGCCCGGATTCTGCTATTGGAAAGCCAACAGCAGGAGCAGGTACAGCGGTTACGTTTATCCGAATTGACCGGCCAGCTCCAGCGAAATATTCAGGTTGATAGTATGCGTTTCTACACCGCTCTGCCAACAGGAGCTTCGTTATCAGATTCGATCTCACCTAAAAATCCGGTTCTGCGACTCTTTCAATCCCAGATAGCCCTATCGTCGGCCCGCAGCGTGGCCACTCAGCGAACCAGTTTACCCGTTATTTCACTGGTTGGTGTTGGTAATGCTCGCGGTTCCGGTTTCTCTAATCAGGGCGATATCTTTCTTAATAACCAGATAAATGGACTTGGTTATCAGGTATCCAACTACCTGGTTGGCGTGGTTGCCCGCTGGAATTTGACGAACATTCTGCGTGTTCGGCACGATTACCGAAGCGAGCTTTTTCAGGTAGAACGGTTCCGACAATTGTACAATGAACAGCAACTGCGTATAAACCGCCAGTATCAGGAAGCCGAAACGCAATATCAGGTTGCACTCGAACAGGCTCGTCAGGCACCGATTCAACTTCGGGCTGCCCGACAGGCTTATAATCAGGCAAAATCGCGCTATGAAAGCGGTTTAACGGATTTACCTACGCTGTTGCAGAGCGTTGTTACGCTCAATCGTGCCGAAGTTGACGGGTACGTAGCCACCAGCAATGTCTGGCGGTTCCTGCTCCTGAAAGCGGCTGCCGATGGCGATCTGTCGCTGTTCATGAATCAAGTTCAATAAAGCTTATTGTTACGGGTGTTGGTTTATAGCCTGAGCCATGAACCAACTACCCAATACTGGAAACTACTATGTATCAACTCATTCGATCTGCCTTACGAAAACCGATTTCGGTGGTGGTAGCGGTTCTGGGACTCCTGTTTTTTTCAGTGATGTCGCTGTTTACCATTCCCGTCGATATCTTTCCGAACCTCGATCTGCCGACCATTTACGTCGTTCAGCCTTACGGTGGTATGGCTCCCGACCAGATGGACGGTTTCATCGCTACCCGTTATCAGGATCACTTTCTGTACGTATCGGGGATTCGTGACATTGATGTAAAAACCATTCAGGGCCTATCGCTCATCAAGTTGCAATTCTATCCGGGAACCGATATGGCCCAGGCGGCTGCCGAAGTTGCCAATAACGTCTCCCGTGCGAAAGCTTATATGCCCGAAGGGACGGTTCCGCCCCAGGTAGTGCGCTTCGATGCCAGTTCGGTTCCGGTAGGTCAACTGGTGTTCGAAAGTCAGGGGCGCTCGCTAAACGAAATTCAGGATTACGCATCATCACGGGTGCGGCCGATGTTCTCCCGCATTCCGGGCGTATCGAGTCCCCCACCCTTTGGCGGTAACCAACGGACGGTGATTATCAAAGTAAACCCACAACTGGTCCGCAGTTACCAGCTGACGCCGGAAGAAGTCATTAAATCCATTATCACCAACAACCAGCCTTCGCCCGCCGGAAACATTCGAATCGGTGATAAAGCCCTGATGACACCAGTAAACTCGCTCGTCAAACGGCCCGAAGATTTTCTGAATATCCCGATTCGCGTTGGTTCCGGCCCAACCGTTTTTGTGCGCGATATTGGTACAGTTGAAGATGGCGCTGATGTAACGGTGAGCTATGCGCTGGTGAACGGTCGTCGGGCGGTCTATATTCCGGTCGTTAAAAAGTCGGATGCGTCTACGCTTGATGTGGTAAACAACATCCGTAAAGCCATGCCCGAATTGCAGGCGGCTGTTCCCGAAGATGTGAAAATTTCCTACGAATTTGACCAGTCGGTCTACGTAACAAATTCGCTCAAAAGTCTTGTTACTGAGGGCATTCTGGGGGCCGTACTAACGGGCTTGATGGTATTGCTATTCCTGCGCGACTGGCGGAGTGTAATTATTGTGGTGGTAACGATCCCGATTTCCATTCTATCGGCGGTGATTATGCTTAATCTGTTCGGGCAAACCATCAACATCATGACTCTGTCGGGGTTGGCTCTGGCCATCGGGATTCTGGTCGACCAGGCTACGGTAACGATCGAGAATATTCACCAGCATCTGGAAACTGGCAAACCTAAAGCCGTTGCCATCTGGGATGCCTGTAAGGAAATCGTCTTCCCTGAATTTCTGATTCTGCTGGCGATTCTGGCCGTATTTGCCCCGGCGTTCGTTATGAGCGGAGTGCCTCGTTCCATGTTCCTGCCGTTGTCGCTATCGGTTGGTTTTGCCATGATTGCCTCGTTCCTGCTCTCGCAGACGTTCGTGCCTGTCCTGGCAAACTGGCTCCTGAAAAGCCACCCTCCACACGAAGCCCCAACACTGGCTCTCGACGCACAGGAACGGCACGCTATCCTCGACGAAGCCGCCCATCCTGTTCCTAATGCTACAGGGTTCGAGAAGTTCAAACAGCGATATTCGTCGTTGCTCGATAAAATACTGAATCGTAGAGGTCTGGTCGTCGGGGGTTATCTGGCTGGCACACTGGCAATCATTGTTGTTTGTTTCATGGTCATTGGAACGGATATTCTGCCGCATGGCAACAGCCACCAGTTTCAGATGCGGCTTCGCGTTCCCGACGGCACACGGGTAGAACGTACCGAGTTGGCCACCCTAAAAGTGCTGGATATTATTAAGGATGAGGTTGGCGCCGACAACGTTGAGATTTCTTCAGCCTATGTTGGAACTGTTCCGTCAAGTTATGGTACATCGAACATCTTCGTATTTAACAGCGGACCGCATGAAGCCGTTTTGCAGGTATCGCTCAAAGAAGAGCATCCTGTAAAAATGGATGATCTGAAGGAATCGTTGCGGACGCGGATCGCCAAAGCCTTACCAACGGCCAACATCTCGTTTGAGCCGATTGAGCTGACCGAAAAAATCATGAGTCAGGGTGCCTCCACGCCCATCGAGGTAACAGTAGCGGCCAAAGATCTGACCGAAGCAGGGCGGTTTGCCAACAAAATCCGGGAACAGATGGCCAAAATCGACTTCCTGCGTGATGTACAGATCGCACAGCCGCTGGCCTACCCGGTTCTGAACGTAACGATGAATCGGGAACGGGCCGGACAGCTGGGTGTTACCTCAACGCAGGTGGCCCGGTCGATGGTGGCGGCTACGTCATCAAGTCGCTTTACGGATAAAAATCTCTGGCTCGATGAGTCGAAAGGATTGGCGTATCAGGTTCAGGTCCAGATCCCTGAATATCAGATGAGCAGTACCAGCGACATTGGAAATATTCCGTTAAAAAGCGGCAACATGCAACCGCTGTTATCGGATGTAGCTACCTTTTCGGAAGGAACAACGCCCGGCGAATATGACCGCGCCGGACCGAATCGGCTGGTTACTATTACGGCTAACTTACAGAAAAAAGACCTCGGAACGGCCCAGAAAGCCGTAGAACAGGCCATTCGTAACGCAGGGGAAGCCCCACGCGGTGTTATTGTAGAGATGGGTGGACAAACGAATCTGCTCACCGACACGCTGAGTAGTCTGCAAACGGGTCTTCTGGTCGCCATCGTGATCATCTTTCTGCTGCTGGCAGCCAATTATCAGTCATTCAAGCTTTCGCTGGTGATTCTGTCGGCAATTCCGGCGGTGGTTGCCGGAGCACTGCTGATGCTCCTGGCCTGCGGTGCCACGCTCAATCTGCAATCCTACATGGGGTTGATCATGTCGGTCGGTGTTTCGGTTGCCAATGCGATTTTGATGGTTACCAATGCCGAGAACCTTCGGCTTGAGGTTGGTGATACACTCAAAGCCGTTGTGCTGGCCGCCAACAGCCGGATTCGACCGATCCTGATGACGAGTATCGCCATGATTGCGGGGATGGTGCCAATGGCATCGGGGCTTGGCGAAGGGGGTGACCAGATTGCTCCACTTGGGCAAGCCGTAATTGGTGGTCTGATTGCCTCAACCCTGGCGGCTCTGCTCATTCTTCCCTGTGTATTTAGCCAGCTTCAGGCCAAAGCTACGACTCAATCAGTATCGCTCGATCCGGAAGATCCGGAAAGCAAATTTTTCGATAAACAACTGACTCCTGCTCCGGCAGTCCGCTCCATATGAAACCATTTTTGAGATTTGTCTGGCCGGTATCGGTTGCGGCCGGTATAGCAGCCTGCTCGTCTTCGGGCAACGACAAAAAACCGACGGCCTCCAAAGAACCGGAAACACCGCAGGTAGTAATGACCACTGTTCAGGCGTTACAGCCGAGCAAACGCGTAACCTTGCCGGGTGAATTAAAACCCTGGAACCGGGTAAATATCTACGCAAAAGTGAAAGGATTCGTCCGTGATATTCCGGTCGATCGCGGAACGTTCGTTCGCAAAGGGCAGGTCTTGGCCCGACTCGATGCGCCTGAAGTAATTTCGGAACTCAGTCAGGCGCAGGCGCAGGTTCAGGCTCAGGAAGCAACACTGGTCGAGCAAACAACCCGTTCGCGGGCCAGCCGACTGACTTATCAGCGACTGTTGCAAACGGCAAAAATGGAGGGGGCTGTATCGGCCAACGAACTGGATCAGGCCCAGGCCAAAATGCAGGCCGATAGTGCCATGGTTGCGGTGGCACGCGGTACGGTACTGGCCGCCCGCTCGAATTATCAGGCAAAAACCGAACTTCGGCAATACCTGACCATTACGGCCCCGTTCGATGGCATGGTCATCGAGCGGAATATCAGTCCAGGCGCACTGGTTGGCGCAGGTGATAGCGGAAAGCCGCTGTTTGTACTGGAAGACAGCCATACGCTTCGTTTGACGGTAGCTATTCCGGAAACGTTTGCCAATCAGTTGGCCGCAAAAAGCGCCGTTTCATTTACAGTAAACGCCATTCCTGAACGACGCTTTAATGCCAAATTAGCCCGTAGCGCCGAGAGTTTGGTAGAAGCAAACCGCGCCATGATGGCCGAATTTGACGTCAATAATGCAGCTCATGAACTGAAGTCTGGTATGTATGCCGAAGTAACACTTCCGGTTGAACGTTCTGCCCGCACTATGTTCGTTCCAACATCGTCGGTGGTAAGTTCCAGTGAAAAAATGTTCGTCATTCGGGTGCACGACAATCGTGCACAGTGGGTATCGGTGCAGAAAGGTAATGTTATCGATAGTCTGGTTGAAGTGTTCGGTGATCTGAAGCAGGGCGAACCCATCGTGAAAGCAGCCTCGGAAGAAATTCGGGATGGACAGGCGATTAAAACGAAACAATAGTATCTAGAGAGATACCCTTTGTGCTTTTAACCGCAAAGAGTACCAAGATAGGCCGCAATGAACGCAAGGGGTATTCTGATAGCTCCTTTGCGTACTTTGCGGCATTATCCTGGCGGGCTTTGCGGTTAAAACAGGCTCTGAAAGCAGCGTTTTCTGAAAGCAAACTTTTCGATCCTACCTTACCCGGCTCTGTTCGTCCTCTACACTGGACTGCCGCTGGCGGGCCGCTTTTAGGTTGCGATTACCGAAATTATAGGTGAAGGTCAATCGGGCAACGCGGGTTTCCCAACGATTGGTGAAGGTTAGATTCGTGGTAGCATACTGGATTGTGCCCCGGCTGCGGGTAATATCCAGTATGTCGCTGATATTCAGGCGAAGAGTTGCTGCCTTGCTCAACATCGTTTTCTGAAGTCCTACATTTACCTGACCCAAACCACTAAATTGCGCCTGAGCGTATATCGAAGCCGTGTTATACCAACCCGATAGTTCGGCGGTAAATCCTTTGGCGAGGGTAAAGCGGTGGTTCATCGTGAAATTGGCCGATACGCGTCGGTAATCTAACCGCTGACCCAGATACTCAGCATTATACGCATTCAGGAAAATATCAGCCGTCTGCCGAACGGTCCACCAAGGCGCAAGTTTCAGCGGTGAACTTATACTTAACACAACATTATCGAGCGCGGCCAGATTCACGGTGGTCGTTTTCAATATCTGCCCTTCCTGCTCGTTGACGCCTGTAATCACGTCGGTCGTATGATTATAACCCAGGCTAACACTGGTTTCGTTTTTGTACGTATACCCCAGCTGTAGTGCATTCGTATATTGAGGCCGAAGGAACGGATTACCCTGCGCATAGGTATACGGGTCCATGACGTAAATGAATGGATTAAGATCCTGGTAGCTGGGCCGGTCGATTCTACGGCTGTAGGAGCTTGTCCACTGATGGTTTGTGCTGGCTTTATAGGTTACGAACAGGCTGGGAAAGGCATTCAGATAACTACGGTCCACAACTTTCTGAAGCGTTACCGAATTTCCGATCGATCGGGTGTACTCCATTCGTAATCCAGCCTGCAACGACCATTTTGTCCAGTTCCGGCTTCCGTTCAGATACCCGGCGCCAATGGTTTCTTTATACAGGAAATGGTTCGTTCGCTGCGGATCGGGTACGTATCCCCCTTCGATCAGTGTACCGAAACGTACATCGTTGTCAGACGTTACGTAACTGACTTTACCGCCCGTTTCCAGTTTAAAGCCACTCCTGAAGGGGTGAACATAATCGAGTTTCGCAGCCCGGATCAGAATATCGGACGGGGTCTGGTTACGCTGAAGCAGGGTTGGCCGAATTTCTTCCTGCTGAGCATTCAGGTAGCGTGTCCGCATGTTATCCTGCCCATTTACGTGAACCTGAGCGTAATCGACATCGACTGTCAGTTCCCGACCCAGCGTATCGAACGTGTGTTTCAGATTTGCATTGGCCGACAGCCGCTGCATGGGCCGGGTCGATGCGTTGATCATCGTTACGGTTTGCTGAAGTTGGCTCGTTGCGTCATAAATCAGGTTTTTGTTGTCAATTTCTGCCTGGCTGTCGTTGATCAATCCGTTCGCCATAAAGCCTAAAGTCGTTTTTCGGCTGAGCGTATAATCGGCTCCTGCTTTAAAGGTATGAACCCTATCAGTGCTGGTACGCGTCCCCAGATTATTGACTGTTGTCAGCGAATCGCCTGCACCGAACCGGCGAAGCGCATCCACCGAACCGTAGCGTTGGCGATAATCGTAGTTGTAGTTCCCAAACAGGTTCCAGTTGCCCGACTTATGATTTACGGTTAGGCCAGCCGAAGCTTTCGGATAACGACCGTATCCGGCCCCGAACGTAGCGCTACCAGCCGTTCCGCCAGCCAGATTCCGGCTGCCGCGTTTGAGCTGGATGTTGATAATACCAGCGTTTCCGGCCGCATCATATTTGGAAGAAGGATTTATGATCAGTTCAATTGTCTGGACGCTGTTACTGGGTGTATTCCGTAGCAGGTTTACTACTTCCTGCGCCGACAGATAGGTTGGTTTCCCATCGATCATAATCAGAACGCCTTCGCGGCCTTTAAAACTGATCCGGTCATTCTGATTATCGACTACAACACCGGGTGATTTTTCGAGAACGTCAAGTGCCGTTCCACCCGCCGAAACGATACTATTTTCGACGTTGACGACGGTTTTGTCGGGTAATTGTTCGATGAACGGCTTTTGGCCGGTAACGGTCACTTCGCCTAATTCTTTGGTCGCCTGACGAAGCACAAGCGTTGGCACGATGACCTGATGCTGGTCAGGGGCTAGTGTAAACGGTGGGGATGTATTCTTCTGGAAACCAACTACCTGAGCCGACACACGGTACGAACCCGGTACTATGTTCTCAAAAACGTAATGACCTTCTGCGTCACCGATAGTCCCTTTCACTAACGTAGAGTCGCTGGCCTTTACCAGCATGAGGGTGGCAAATTCGAGCGGTTTATCAGCTATAGTGTGGATCGTACCACGTATCGTAGTGCGCACAGAGGTTTGAGAAAAACTACTGATTGAGAACAGCGTACCAATAAAAATCAGCAGCAGGCTTTGCACTAAAAAGGGCAGAGCGAAATGGCTGGTAACCGGGCAATTGTGTAGTAGAGGTTGGCGTTTCATTGCAGATGTTGTTTAACACTGCAAAGTTGGCGGGTTCACCGACGCCCATCAATCGCACAAACATGTGAAATGTAGCCCTCTCTGTGCCGCTCGTGACCAGCAATACCCTATTCATGTGATCCGAATCGCTTGTGGCTTTCTTTTTCGGATCTTGTTACAACACCTGTTTCCGATACTGCGCTGGCGACAAGCCCATTTCCCGCCGAAACAGTTTCATGAAATAGGTCAGGTTGTTGAAACCACAGTCGATGCTGATGTCGGCTAAGTAGCGATTGGTTGTTCGCAATAATTTTGACGCTAGTGCAATGCGCTGCTGGTTGATAAAATCGACGGGTGTCATACCGAATGTTTGCCTGAAGGTTCGGTAGAAATTGGGTTCACTCATGCACGCTTCGTCGGCCAGTTCCTTAATAGGCAGATTCCGGCCAAGATTCTTATTGATGTACTGAGCAATGTGCGCTAATCGGTTCACATTCGCAACGTTCGTTTCTGTGCTCAGTAGCAGCGTACGGGCCTGGGTTTGCATCAATCGTACGACCAGTTCCTGTAAAACAAGGTTGGCAAACACCTCTTTAGCCTTATTATTTTCGGTAAAAATGTAAATCAGTCGGGCAATAAGCTGGTGAATTGGCCCGTCATTCGTCAGAAAGAAATTCGCCTGACCAAATTGCCAGCCATTCGAATTGTCGATCAGGGGTGCCCGGTCGTTTAACAAATCCGTTACCTGCTTCACCTTGCCGGGGTCAATGGCCAGCGCCAGACACTGCGTAGGATTCAGCGTTTGCGCTTCCGGGAAATCAATGCGCATGGTTTCCTGGCCAGGCACAATCACCGACTCGCCGGGCAGAAAATCGAACGAAGGCGTACCGGGCAAATGCATTACTTTTTTTCCCCGGATCATGCTGGCCAGTACAGGGCTGCTAAACGTTAACTCGACTTTCTCGGCGATGTGTTGCGTTTCGTAGATGTTTAATTCTGCCGTATCAATCGTATAAGCAGTCCGATTCTCTACTTCCTGTTCCAGCCTCCGGGACTGTAAATGGCGTGAAATGTCAAGTGGAGTTGTCTGTATGCTTTTCATGAGGAATGGGCTATTTAGGCTGGCTTTAATTGACTGAAAGCAGCTTACTCATCTGCAAATTAGGCATTTAAAACCGTTCGTTTAGTGTTATTGTTATATATTTTATTGTGATTAGAAGAAGATACGAGTAGCTCAACTAAGCTGATTCTGGCTTTTCTTCTCCTGCTATTCTGAACGGAGCAGATCTTTCCGGCGAGTAATTCGTAAAGTAATCAATAGTTCTAAATTCTCCTTTTTTCCAGGTAGCTGCTACGGGGCTCATCGCAATTTTGATAGGATTGTGCTAGCAGACGATACGATTGATAAACTATTATTGAATAATTCACGCAAACTTTGTAACAAATCCAATTTAACTTTTTAACAACAAACATGGAAGTATTAGAAGCCCCCAGTAAGATTCTGCCCCGGCCTGAGTTTAAGAGCCAATACGAAAACTACATCGGTGGCAAGTGGGTAGCACCGGTAGACGGTGAGTATTTCAATAATACATCGCCAATCGACGACAGTCTGATCGCCCGTGTTCCGCGTTCGAAAGCCGCTGATATCGATCTGGCGCTTGATGCTGCCCACAAGGCTTTCCCGGCCTGGTCGCGCACGTCAGCTACCGAACGCAGTAATATTCTCCTTCGCATTGCCGACAAAATAGAGCAGAATCTGGAGTTTCTGGCCCGTGTCGAAACGGTTGAAAACGGAAAAGCCGTTCGCGAAACACTGGCCGCCGATTTACCACTTGTCGTCGACCATTTCCGTTATTTTGCTGGTGTAATCCGTGCCGAAGAAGGCAGTCTGGCCGAGCTCGACTCTAATACTGTTTCGTTGATCGTTAAAGAACCCATTGGCGTTGTCGGGCAGATTATCCCCTGGAACTTCCCGCTCCTGATGGCCACCTGGAAACTGGCTCCTGCCCTGGCTGCGGGTTGTTGCGTTGTGATGAAACCCGCCGAGCAAACGCCTACGTCCATTCTGGTTTTGATGGAAGTACTGGAAGGGTTAATTCCTGCTGGTGTGGTGAATATTGTTAATGGCTTCGGACCGGAAGCGGGTAAGCCACTGGCCCAATCGAAGCGGGTGGCCAAAGTAGCCTTTACGGGTGAAACCACAACGGGTCGCCTGATTATGCAGTACGCATCCGAAAATCTGATTCCGGTAACGATGGAACTTGGCGGAAAATCGCCGAATATCTTCATGGAGTCGATTGCCGATGCCGATGATGAATTCTTCGACAAGTGCGTAGAAGGGGCGGTCATGTTTGCGCTGAACCAGGGCGAAATCTGTACCTGTCCATCCCGGCTCTTAATTCATGAGCGGGCCTATGACCGGTTTATCGAACGGGTGATCGAGCGTACCAAAGCAATCAAACTCGGCCATCCTCTCGATCCCGAAACGATGATGGGAGCCCAGGCCAGTAATGATCAGTACGAAAAAATTCTTTCCTACATCGACATTGGCAAGCAGGAAGGTGCCGAAGTTCTAACGGGCGGTGGCCCCGCCGGATTGGTTGGCAATGGACTTGAAAGTGGGTACTATATCCAGCCGACGATCTTCAAGGGCAACAACAAAATGCGCATTTTCCAGGAAGAGATTTTCGGCCCCGTGGTGTCCGTAACTACCTTCAAAGATGGAAACGAAGCCATTGCGATGGCGAACGATACCCTCTATGGTCTGGGTGCTGGCTTATGGACGCGCGATGCCCATGAGTTGTATCAGGTTCCGCGGGAGATACAGGCGGGCCGCGTATGGGTCAACTGCTACCATAACTACCCGGCACACGCTCCATTTGGCGGCTATAAGAAGTCGGGCTTCGGTCGGGAAAATCACCACATGATGCTCAACCATTATCGTCAGAGCAAAAACATTCTTATCTCGTATAGCAAGAGCAAACTTGGGTTCTTTTAATCAGGACTTTCGCAAAATCCCGTACCACGTTTTTTTTGAGCTTCATGGTTAACCACGGTCCGCC
The DNA here is from genome assembly GCF_010233585.1 of Spirosoma endbachense. Lineage (NCBI taxonomy): Bacteria > Pseudomonadati > Bacteroidota > Cytophagia > Cytophagales > Cytophagaceae > Spirosoma > Spirosoma endbachense. The sequence goes on along the minus strand of NZ_CP045997.1, from coordinate 7,611,544 downwards.
GTTCGGTGGCAAGGGATTTTGCGAAAATGCCATTACTAGTAGATGGGAGGGTTGAGCGAGTGAATGAGCGAGCACGTGCAGACTCATTCGCTCCTTTGTCTACTTTCTCGAAAAGACGTTTATTATTGACAGCTAAAGGTGTTTCTTTATTGATTTTTTATGACAACTCAAACCATCCCGCGCGTAGACCTCACTCCGGCTGCCGCAGACGTTATCGAAAAACTTAGGGCTCAACACGGGCCACTAATGTTTCACCAGAGCGGAGGATGCTGTGATGGTTCGTCGCCCATGTGCTATGCCGTGGGCGATTTTATTATTGGGTCATCCGACGTGTGGATGGGCCAGATTGATGGCTGCGACTTCTGGATGTCGGGAGACCAGTTTGAGTACTGGCGACATACCCATCTCACCGTTGATGTCACACGTGGCCGGGGTGCCAGCTTCTCACTGGAGATTCCGATGGGCATCCGTTTCCTGATCCGCTCCCGGCTCTTCGAGGAAAACGAGATGGACCATTTGACGCCTATACGAATAGGGGGTGAATCGTAAAGGCGCGACCAGACTTCTTTACACCAATCCTTCCCGCATGGCTTTTAAAACGGCTTCGGTTTTGGAGTTGACCTGAAGTTTATCGTAAATACTACGGATGTGGGATCGAACGGTGTCAATACTAATGTGCAATTCGTCGGCAATCAGTTTGTAACTATACCCACTGACCAACCCTTTTACAATATCCAGTTCACGAGCCGATAAATTATACTCTTCCGTTGGCCGTGCTTTGGGCTGCTGAAAGTGCTGCAATATTTTCCGGGCAATGCTTGCAGTCATGGGCGATCCACCCCGGTGCAGATCGAAAATGGCGGCTATCAGTTCTGCCGGTGATGTATGCTTGAGCAAGTAGCCGCTGGCTCCGTTGCGAATCGCCCGAAATATCTTGTCTTCATCATCAAATACGGTCAGCATCAGCACCTGAGTCGCAGGCAAAATGGCTTTAACCAGCGGTACGGCATCTATCCCGCTCAGACCCGGCAAATCAATATCCATTAATACCACATCCGGGCGGAGTGACCGGATTTCATCGGGCAGATGCTGACAGTTGCCGAATGCTCCGCGTAATGACAGGCCGGGCGTTGCCTGAATCAAATATGACAATCCTTCGCGTAGTTCGCGGTTATCTTCGTAGTATATAATGCCGATATCAGCCATGATCTGTTAGGATAGAGTAGCCGTTAATGAAATGGATGTGCCTGCGCCTGGTGCTGATGAAATGGCGAGTTTAGCCCGAATGTCGTGCGCTCTTGTCTGCAGATTTGCCAGCCCGTTGCCCGAGCGAACCGTACCCGGATCAAAGCCCTGTCCATCATCCTGAATCAGAACGTGGAGTTGGCGCCCCGTCACAGTTAGGGTTACGTCTACTCGCGTACAATCGGCATATTTAACGGCATTGTTGACACTTTCCTTGAAAATCAGGTACATATTCCGTCGCTGTTCGACGTTCAGTTTCAGAGCCGGGAAAGGCTCGGCTACAGTCATTGTGAAGGTAATTCCTTTCGCTTCAGTGAGTCGTAAGCCAAATTCCCGCATCCGGCTCACCACATCGTCCAGGCCATCGTGACGCGCTTTTGTCGTCCAGATAATATCCTGCATTGACTCGGCCAGCGTGGAAGCATTGGCACTAATACGCTGTAACAAAGGCACTGATTCTGGCCGAACATCGGCAATCTGCGTCTGAACTACATCGCTAAAAATACGAATACTGCTTAGCGTAGACCCAATGTCATCGTGCAAATCTTTGGCAATACGATCGCGGATTCGGGCAACTCGTTGCTGCTGAATCTGTCGATTGCGGTAAATTCCCCACAAGGCTCCAATAATGACAGCCAGAATCAAGAGTTTGAACCATAGTGTCTGGTAATAAGCCGGAATCACCCGTATCAGCAAGGTCGTGCCGGTCTGATTCCATATGCCATCGTTATTGGCCGCCCGAATGCGCAGCTGATAATTGCCGGGTGCTAAATTGGTATACGTTGCCGTGCGGGCATCGGTGGTAATCCACTCATCGTCAAAATCTACCAGTCGATACGCATATCGGTTCTTTGTAGACTGGCTATAGTTGAGCGCAGCAAAGGCGACTGTCAGGGTCGTTTCGCCTGGCGCCAGCTGTATTGATTGGGCAGGTTCAAGCGCACGCGGATGATTATTGACCCGAACCTCAGTTATGACAACCGGGGGCGGCACTCGATTCTGGCGTAATTGCTCCGGTCGAAAGTAAGTAAAGCCGCCTTCAGCCCCAATGAATAATTCGCCCTGCCGATTTTGCGTGATCGGCTGAAACAAACTGTTCGCCATCAAACCACTGGCTTTACTGTAATACTGAAAACGCCCTGTTGCGGGATCAAGCTCATGCAACTGTTCGTCGGTTGCCAGCCAGAGATGACCGCGTTTGTCCTCGGCAATCCCGAAAATATGGTCGGCTAATAGTCCATTGGCTAACGTGTACGTCTGGGAAATCCGCCCGTTTGTGTCAGCCTTCACCAGAAAATCAATGCCCGATAACCACACATTCCTAGCCTTATCGACCAGGAATGTGCTTTGTAACTGATCTGACGGTTGAACCGTACGCCCGGTCGTTTTTATTTGCACTCGTACTGTATGATTACGATCAGGGCTGATCCGAACCAATCCTCGGGTTGTTAGTATCCAGAGTCGCCCACGACTATCTTCCTGGATACGACTCACGCCCAAAGATTGCCCAGAGTCACCTTTGATCGGCCAGGAACGTATCTGGTCGGTTGCTGGATCGTACCAAAATAAACCCCGTCGGACAGAACCTAACCAGATACGTCCCCGATGATCCTGATATAGCTGTTTAACACTAACTCTTGGGTAGTTTTTTGAGCTATTTGGCACGCTCAGCTTTCTTTTGTCCGTAGTAAAGTCGGCCTCGTCAGACAAAAAATCCTGCCTGTACTGCCACTGATTAGTGGTGGGATTGTAAATTCCAACCCCATTTTCCAGGCCAACCCAAACCCGCCCGGCCAAGTCCTGTGTGAGTGCATAGGACCTTTTCCCCGCAATAGAAGTCGGTACAGGAACTGCCTGGAGGGTAGACTGTTGTCGATTCCAGCGAAACAAGTTTACTTTATCGGTGATGCCCCAGTAGACTGAGTCGTTACGTCGATCCTGCTTTATAACCTGCACGTTTTCGATCAATTCTTTATCATCGGCAACGCGCACCAGTTGCCGTCCGAATTTTAACGCTAGTGGATCAATTACGGCAAGGCCATGTGTTGTACCCACCCAGAGTGCATTAGTCAATGAATCGTTATACAAAGGGCCAGTTATCCCCCCAGGATAGCTGTTGGGATCATCGATAATTCGGGCAAAGTCGGTATACTTATTTTTATCGGGCTCATAGCGTGTTAGTTGCGAGAGTCCGCCCAGCCAGAAAACTGGTTTACCATCCGTTCCTTTCGCTTCAGCCATTTCGGTCACGAGTAGCTGGTGGTCAAGGTACTTGACAAAACGGTTCGTTTTAGCGTCATAGCGCAATAGACCCCACGGCGCTAACTGGGCAAAAAGCTGCCCGTTCCGGCTCTCAAACAACCCAATGACATCAACCGCACCCGTAGCATAAATCGGTTTTTTACCAATAACATAGGTCCACTGGCGCGTTGCCCGATCAAACCTATATAAGGTTCCCGGCATAAACAGCCATAATTGTCCGCTCCGGTCCGGTACTGGCGTGGCATAGGACGTTGGCGTCGCATAAGGCAATGAATAGGCCGTCAGCTGTAATGTCTGGGGATCAATCCGATACAAACGATCGACGGAGGAAAACCAGCCCATACCGGCCTGATCGAAACGAACAGGCGATATAAAATCATTATCAGCCTGCTTATCCTGGAGTTGTGGCAGCATTATGGTCTGCCCCCGTTCACGGATCGGGTCAAACCGGTAAAGACCACGGTTTGTTGATATCCACAGATAGCCGTTACGATCAGGTGTAATCCCATTCGAGACAATGTAGTTACCCGGCAAATCTTTGGCCTGACCTGTACGTTTAAAAATCTTGAACTGAACACCATCGAAGCGGTTTAGCCCATTGAGCGTACCGATCCACAAAAAACCGCGCGGATCTTTCGCAATGGCCGTAATGACGTCATTTGATAATCCCTGTTCGGTGGTGTAGCGAACAAAAGGAACCTCCGCCGATTGAGCACGCAACCCAACCGATAGCCAGACCGCCAGCAGCCAGCCTACCAAACCAGAACGGAGCAACCTGATGCCTGTAAACATAGTCTAATAAACTAGAAGCAAAGGTTGGCAGGAACGTTGGGAAAGGCAAATTAGCCGCATCGCATAAAGATGCTACGAAAAAAGTTGAGGTGTTGGCAGGTGAAAACTAGAAAAGAAAACCGACTGATTATCAACCGAATATTGACCTTAAATTTCAATGAAGTTAGCCTCTTGGCTCATAGACTTTTACGATAGTGAATGCGTGTAATGCTTCATTTTGTCGTTTAATGTAATCAATGGCCGACTGCTCTGACTTGTGTGGATTAGGCTCTGTTTTCGGCAGGTCGAACAGTTTAGGGCCAGTAACGCGGGGCTCTTCGTTTAGTACACGATGTACTTTGTAGACGTAATAAACGGCTTCGATGTTCATGACTTAATAAATTTAAGGCTCGTGGAGTAACCTTCATGCAAGGGCACAGGACTGGTAATTGTTAACTGACTCTTTCGGGATCGATCAAACTCCATTTTCAGGCCCAAACTTCGCTTTACGAACGGCGAATCTCCACCTGTTACTAATTGAGTTGTGAAGAATGTCGTATCAACCGTCGATAGCAGAGGATGAACTGAACAGGTAAATAAGAATTCTATTCCATAAACGAATAAAATCAGTTTAATCTTTTCGGCAGTTACCAACTCTAACAGCGAGGTATTATGTCCAGGAGAGGTGTCAGTCAGATAATCTAATTTACGTTATGATCGACGAATTGACTACACCTCCCCTAGTTGAGTTTATACAACAAAACGAATTACCTATCATTCTATGAACGCATATCGCTTAACCGCTTTAGTCCTATTGCTTTTGCTAACGTTATCGGCCTATGCTCCCCAACCCGATGATGCAGACCTCCTGGTTGGAAAATGGCTTAGCTCCAGAAAGAAAAATCAGGTTCAAATTTATAAGCAGGGCAATAAATATTATGGTCGACTGGTATGGATGGCCGAACCGACTGATCCGGCTACCAATAAGCCAAAATTGGATAGCCAGAATCCAGATGAAAAACTACGAAATCGACCACTGCTTAACCTGGTCATGGTGACCAATCTGAGCTATAAAGGCAATAATGTCTGGAGCGATGGACAGATTTATAATCCGGAAGATGGAAAGACTTACAGCTGCGATTTAACCCTCAAAGACCCAAATTCACTGGATCTGCATGGTTATATCATGGGAATACCGTTTTTAGGAAAAACCAAAACCTGGACACGTGTCAAGTAAGTAGCACTTTCGCTCAGAACCACGGTTGAATAATCCCACTGTGTTACGGTCAAAATGGTTTGGCCGTCCTTCGCCGATTCGGTCGTGATTAAACACCCCTGCGATGTTACAGTCAGAAAAGGATTCGAGGTCGAATGGATAATACGAATCGATTTGAGTCGAAGCCATGAAAAAGCCCAGCTGTTCGGACCAGCTGGGCTAAGAGCTAAACCTCAACGGCAAGCCGTCGGGGTTTTACCCATTTTTGACCCTGTAAAGGTAGGGATTGCAACCCTAAAGAAAAACCCAAAACGGAATTAGTAGAAAAAAAACAGCCCCGCTGCGTTTACGATGATCTACTTTTATTGCCTGTTACTCAACCTCATACTCCTTTTCAGCAGAAAAATACGCGTATGACCAAGGTCTATCCATAAAAAAACCGCTGCGTTTGTGAAAACGCAGCGGAGAATTGGGGTGCGACCAGACTTGTCCGAAAAATCTTATCGCATAAGTTGAGAATCTATAAGCCAATAAGCCCTGAGGCTATCGACATGCACTTGCCAGTGGCTTAGTGCTTAATGTCAATGCGTGTTGCGAATTGCTTCTGATCCGGGCCTACGATAAACGTGTAAGCACCATCGGGCAGAGATGACAGATCGAACCGACGAACTGAACCTTTGAATGAATCTGTTTGAACCAGAACGTTCTGCGCATCATAGATGGCGACATTCGCTTCTTCTACATTCTTGGCAGGTAGATTCACTTCAAACTTATTCTTGCCGTAAGACGATACGGTAGGCTGCACCAGTTGTTTCTGGTTGCTTTCATCGAGGATCACCGAGTTTCCTTTAATCGTCAATACTTGCGACATCCAGTACGTATCGTTGGTGGCTGTTACAAAATACTGACCGTCGGGCAGTCTGTTCAGGTTGAATGAAGTAACTCCCTTTTGGCTCTTGGAAACGATTCCACGATAGAGCAGGTTGCCGTCGGCATCGATGATGGACACGTCAACAGGCTCTGTCGTTTGGGTATATAAACGCACTTTCTTTTGCTCGGACTTCTCAACATTTACCCCGTTTACGACCAAACCATTGTCGGCTTTAGCATCTCCCATGCCAGCCAGACCCCATACTGAAAGTAGTACAGCAATTGATAAACGGAACTGTTTCATTGGACTTTAATTTATATTTTTCCGTGACAAAGGTGCTATAATCAGCCTATCTAATGCAATAGATCAGTGGTCAAAAAGCACCTTTTAAGGCAAAATTCTTTTAAAAAGTCAATTCATTATAGGCAAAATAGGCTAGTTATTAGAAAAGTACAATAAGTCCCTTTAAATTGCGCATGATTTGTATTTTTCTAATAATTCTAATTTTTAGGACTATCCATTTTGTGAGGACTAATTTTCATACAAAAAGTACAATTCACTCAAGAAACTCGTAAAATCTAGCGTGTCCTGAACAGCCATAGAAATGGGGTACACAACGATCAGGAACGGCTGCAACTAGATTTCGGGTCGCTATCAGCTAATTAACCAACCATGCCTTTTTGCCGTTGTAAACGATAGAAAAAAGTCAAAAGGGTATTCGAAAACCTCCCGCTCACCCGTCAGAATAATTCGTTATGAAAAATCATTTCTATTGTGTGCTTCTCTTTTGGATCAGCACCTTTCCCGTTTTTGCCCAGGCTATTTCCTATCCGTATCCAATGAAGTATTTATCAATACGACAGGAGCAAAAAACCATACGAATGGCCTATATGGATGTGGCTCCAGCGGGTAAGTCGACCGTAGGAACAGCGATTCTTTTTCACGGCAAAAACTTTTCAGGTACTTATTGGCGGGATGTTATAAACTTTCTGAGCAAATCAGGCTATCGGGTTATTGTGCCGGATCAGGTTGGCTGGGGCAAATCGGACTACCCAGATCTGCATTATAGTTTTCACGCACTGGCAGCCAACAACAAACAATTACTTGATTCACTTAAAATTAATAAAGCCATTGTTATTGCTCACTCCATGGGCGGTATGCTGGCAACACGCTTTACCCTACTCTATCCAGACCGCGTCAGTAAGCTAATCCTGGAAAACCCGATTGGACTGGAAGATTACCGGACCTTTGTTCCCTATTCGCCTATTGACAGTTTATATAAAGGTGAGTTAGCGGCTACGTATGAATCCTATAAAAAGTATCAGCAGAGTTATTACCCGGAATGGAAACCTGCCTATGAAGAATGGGTACGGGCTCAGGCTGCGGCTCTAACTGATCCGCGATTCAGGCAAATTGCCTGGGTAAATGCATTGACCTACCAGATGATATACGAGCAACCCGTGTGCTATGAATTCAACCGGATTAACGTGCCGACCCTCTTGATCATCGGTCAGGCCGACCGCACTATTGTTGGTAAGGCTCGCGTGCCCAAAGCGCTGGTCAACCAGCATGGTCAATACCCGGATTTGGGCAAACGCACACAGAAACAAATACCGGGCAGTCAATTACTGGAACTCCCTGACGTGGGTCACATCCCGCATGTTCAGGCTATCGATGCTTTCAAAAAGGCAGTACTGGGTTTCCTGAAATAAGGCGTGTTTGAACCAGGGCGTGTCGGCACCCATGATTTAATTTATTAAGGGTTTTCGTTTGGAGCCACTGACGGTCGTTGCCGTGCCACCGCAGCCGCGGACGGTGGTTACTAATCATGTGCAAACAAACCGTGGCACGGCAATGACCGTCAGTGGCTCCAAACGAAAACCCTATTTTGGTAAACCAACTCTCCATAGCTGCCCTTTTTTGTGAAAGGAAATGACGACAAGCATGTTCAGAAACGGGATAAATGCGAAATTTACAGCATGAAAAACGTTTGCTTAACACTTTTAGCCGTCAGTCTGCTAACCGCCTGTGGTCGGACCGAAAAAAAACAGGATGAAGCCACACAGTCCTCTACTGCCGCAGCCGAATCAGCACCGTCGCCCAAACCTCAGAATTGCCTGTCGATTATTGAGAAAGACAAATTGGGTAAATCGAACGAGTATCAGGAGTCGGCGAAATCGATAAAAGTTACGCTGACACTAGACCAGGATACCAGCACCATGCCAACTGCCCAGGGGTGTTATTTTAATAACAGCGTTACGGTGCTGGCTACAAAAAAGTCGGGGAGTCGCGTTTTTAAACGGACCTTACTAAAAGATGACTTACTGTATTTTACCAAAATCGACGAACCCATTCAGAAAGCTATCCTGCAAAATGCCCTTTACAAGCCAACCTTCAATGGCCAGAAATACATAACACTGACCATGCGATTGAAAGAGCCCGGCAGTAAAAAGACAATGGATTACACCGTATATATGAATTACTTTGGCGAAATTGTTAAAGTTAAATAACACACAGGTAATTGCAGCCCGACAGTAGGTTGCCTCAGCACCAGCGGTGCATCTGGATTTAATTAGATTTATAAAGCTGGGTAATTCCTGGCCGTATCATCCAGCACAAGTACCCAGTCCTGGCCATACCCCTTTGATGGAGGAGCGAATTGTTGCGGCTTCTGGTTATCGAACGTACCGGCGGGCTGGGTTTTGCCCGTGCGCGGATCGAACCAGATTGCCTTGATGTTCTTGCCGGAAATTTTGCCAGAATTGACCGTGAAGGGCTTTCCAATTGCAGTATAAATAAATGCATAATCGTTTCCTCTCGTAGCCTGAATCCGTTCGGCAGGGCCAAGGTCATTTTCTACAATCATCGACTGGTCGGGAACACGATCGAGCAACGGACGAGCCGTTAGCAAGCGTTTAACGTGAGTCATCTGGTTAGCGCCGGGCAGATCAAGAGCCTCCTGCCAGAAAATATGCGGATTATTAACCGCAGGCCGTTTGGCACTGTACATCTGCCAGATGTCGTGGCAGCCATAAGTGTGCCCATGCGCCCCGGCAAACAGGTCCAGGTAGGCATACAGGCGCACATCATAGGCGTTGGACGTACCCAGATCTTTCGCATTGAAGCAAACCGGATGGTCTTCATAGATCGGTTCAGCATCCATTGTGGGCTTGATTGGCTGGCGGTTATACGACACCGTGATGTGGTCATACATGGGTGTAAAGCGGCAATGCCCATTCTGGTGCATAGTAAAGTCAAACCACGGCTCATTTTGAAACCATTTCGACGCCCCTCCTTCCATACCATTCGGCTGGGGGTGGTATGTGATTAACGCTTTATCGGTTCCACCAACTCCTTCCTGAATACCATCGGCCATTGCCCGCCAGATCGCTACATCCTGCGATCCATCACGCGGATTGCGGTCACCACCCAGAATCCAGACGATATTGTCGCGGTTTTTGTAGCGATTACCAATGTAGCGACCATATACCAGGGCGTTGCCCGTATTGAAAATTTCCGGCCCTTGTCCCCAGGAGTTCTTGAATACTTTATCCCCCCAGGTCGGTAGAAATCCAATGACGATACCATACTGGGCCGCCTTATCGACAATGTAATCGACGTGCTTGAAGTAGGCTTCATTGGGCGTTGCCGGATCGTTGTTGATAAGCGGCACTTCGCCGTAAGGATTCTGCTCCTTAAGCCCATCGAACTCAGCAAGCGCTACGGCCTGTACGACCGTAAATCCCTGTTCGGCCCGCCGTTTGAGGTATTGATCGGCCTCTTCGCGGTTGAGTCGGTGAAATAACTCCCAGGCTGTATCGCCAAGCCAGAAAAATGGCGTGCCGTTCTGGTGAACCAGGTATCGTTTATTGTCGGATACTTTCAGTCGACCATTGGTAAACGGCTGTTGCGCCAGAAGTAGTCCCTGCATCAGCAGCAATCCGGTCAGAATGAGGAGTTTTTTCATAAAGAGGAACAAGGGCTAATTTTCTATTGACAATGAGTTTAAGCACTGTCAATAGATTTCAGCCAGCAAAATAAGCTTTTCATCAGAAAACCTGAAGAAGGCTTTCAAGATGGGGACGACTCAACTAAATAAAGCGACAGGATCAATTTACATCAGTAGCTGAACTGGTCGTTTCCCGGTCAGTAAGGCAGGCAATGATAACAAGAATAACAGCAAGTACGGCGGCCACTGTCCGGATCGCATGCAGCCTGTTCCAGGGTGCTTCAAACCTGGCTCGTTGCGCCGTAACCTCTTCAGCCGAAGCGGTTTGTATCGAAAACGCATCCAGTGCATCATTCAGCGGAACGTTCCCTAAAATAGTGACGCCGAACGTGCCGATCAGGTATACAATGGAGGCACACAGCAACAGCCAGAAACGACCTGAGACGGGCTGCTGATAATGGCTCCAGGTACTGAGTGGTAACAGAATGGCCGTTCCCATAAAGCCGACAAAAAAGACAGGATTCAATATAGCCCGGTTAATGGACTGCATGGCAGATAGATACGCGACGTCGGATAAACGACCCAGTCCGGGATTGACCGAGCAGGAATACGCGTAAAAAAGGCCGCCCATCAGGGCAGTCGTTGTTGCCGCACTGGCGAGGGTGATCGTTTGTAAGGTTGGCATACGCTAGTAGCATCTAACGAGTGGCCCAGATACCACTGGCGACTGTTTTGTGAATAAATTCGGCGAAATCGGTTGGTTTCCTGTCCAGAACCTGTTCTACTCCATTGGCTACGGTGGCGTTCCGGCCATCCATGACTTCGGTAAATAAATAAGTCAGTAACGTTATATACTCGTTTGGCACACCATATTCTGTGAGCGCGGCAACGTATGCTTCGCCAGAAATCTGCTCATACTGAATTGATTGTCCTGTTGTAGTAGCGATTTCCCGAATAGCCTCCTCGAAGGTTAGCAGTCTCGGACCAGTCAATTCATAAAGTTGATTCGTATGCCCGGCCTCGGCCAATACGGTAACAGCGACGTCAGCAATGTCGTCTACATCAATGAACGGTTCGCCAATGTTTCTGACCGGAAGAGCCATATACCCACCCAGAATCGGGTCCAGCAGGTAACCTTCGCTAAAATTCTGGCAAAACCAGCTCGCTCTCAGAATCGTCCACTCGGCACCGGAATTCATTACGGCCTGCTCGCATTCCTCCGCTTCTTCCTCGCCCCGGCCCGACAATAAGACTAATTTCTGCGTGCCATTTTTTACGGCGGTTTCGGCAAACGAACGAATGCTGTCTACCGCCCCAGGCACAGCCAGATCGGGTTGAAATGTGATATAAACGGTATGGATATCCTGAAGCGCTAGCTCCCACGTCGCCTGATCCAGCCAATCGAATGCGGGCTCTCCCGAACGCGATCCGATCCGAATGGGCCAATTGCGTTGCGTGAGCCGATGCGCAACCCTGCTTCCTGTTTTACCGGTTCCTCCTAAAATCAGGATTTTTTTCTCTGTACTTCCCTGTGTGTTGTTCATTTTTCGTTCCGTTTCTGCGAATTCCATTCGAGTTTTCGGGTCAAAACTACCATGGCAGCAACCGGTGAAATAGAACAAAACCGACAGACGGCTATTTAATCAGTTCAGGGAAATTCTCAGCCACCTCATTCGACTGTTTTCGAAATTGATCCGGTGAGAATCCGGCAAATTCCTTAAAAGTCCGGATAAAATGAGAATGGTCGGCATAGCCATTGTCGAACGCTATGTCAGAAAGTTTTTCATAGTCATTGTTCCTCAATTGGTCTAATGATGCCTGGAAACGGCAGATTCGGGCATATAACTTAGGCGAAAGGCCGACCCACTGCCTGAATTTTCGTTCGAAGCTTCGTTCGGTTACGTTCAGTTTATCCTGTAATTCTTTCAGGGAAATAGTGCCTTTTGAATGGGCTATCTGGGCCAGAGCATAGCCCATTATGGTATCCTGCTGCGTATTATTTTGCTCGATCAGCCGCAATAAATAAGCAGATAGCCAGTCAATCTGATCGGATAGCGAGGAGACAGGTAGCACATTTTCGGACAGAAAAATAGCCTCTTTTCTAGTCAGGAAACGTAAATCAACGCACGAGTCGGTCAATTCATGGGCATCGAGGCCGAAAATGGATTTCAGCGCATTCGGGTAGAAAAAGACCCCAATTGTCCTGAATGCTTCGGTGGAGGAGATTTCTGTAGGCAAAGTGGATTGTCCATACAGGAAAATGTCGGGCAATTGCTTGTCAAACTGGTAGAGTGTTCCGTTACCGGCATATTGCAACATTAGACCGGGCGATCCGTCGACAATCGTCTTAAAGGTTTTTGGCTCAGTATCAGTAGGTAAACTTTCCAGGCGCCAGAAATAACGGACATAATTTTTAAGATAGTCGGGCGGTAGTATCTGTTCGTATATCATCACGTTTATCGGTCATGACCCTACTGCCAATACCTGAATTTCAGGAACCCAGCTATGGTAGCTCTACACTCACTTGACTGGAAATACTATACCAAAGACCAGAAATCGGCTCCTATAGTTGCCTTGGCCCGTATGGTTTATATAAATAGGCCGAATCCATTTTAAATTCAGTCGTTCTGACCGCCATACGGTGGCTTCCCGACTGATTGCAGTGTCGAGCAATTTTGCGAATAGCAAGTACTTAATTATTGGCATTCGAATCAATTATTTTGTTCAATCCTTTGCGGTTTTCTTCTTAATTTACCCCAATTCTCCTCAAAAGAGCGAAATGAATTACTGTTTTGTCAGATAAGTAGCATTCGGTAAATTATTAGCCCCAATAACCTAAACTTGCAGAACAGGCAGTAAGCCATAAGCAATGAGTAGATTACCGTATCCTGCTGATCGGTCAAGGCTCGACAACTAAAATGGTATTAGGATTTACTATATCAAACTACGGCATACTACTTCGCTTATGCTTTTATACGATAACTATGCTCTGTATAGCTTCAATTACCCTCAAAGCCCAATCGTATGGGCTGCGTTTTGCAGGGCAGGAAGAAATACAGGATAATCGTACTTCCCTGAATCTTACCCCAGAAAAGCCTTTATGCCTCAATGGAACGGTTGACATTACGTTTGACTTATCGCTGGCCTCAAGCTATACAACCTATTTTGGGTACATTTTCAGAATCATACAGAATGAAAAGCAAAATCTTGACTTACTGTACGAACAAAAATCGAAGAGTTTTAAAATCATTATTGGGGAGCGATTTTCTAAGTCCGTCATAAAAATTGACTCGGCTCAATTGTTCGACCACTGGAATCGGTTCAGAATACAGATCGATCTAAAGAATAGCACAATACTCGTCTACGCCAACAACAAGCTGATTATCAGAGACCAGGTCCCGTTCGGCGAAGGCGATTGCTTTACAATTTTTTTCGGGGGCAATGAATTCAGGAATTTCAAATCCAAAGATTTGCCACCCATGAATTTGAAAGATATAACGATATCGGAAGATGGCAAACGGAGGTATCATTGGCCTTTAAACGAGTTGAAAGGCACTACAGCAACCGATGAACTTGTGGGACAAACGGCTTCCGTTAAAAATCCCATCTGGATCAAATCGCTGCATAATGAGTGGAAATTAGCCAAACAATTTACGGTAAATGGCAGTGCCTGTGTAGCGTTTGATCCTGCTTCAGAAACGGTACATGTAATCGGCTCCGACATCCTCTATCGGTACTCTGTCCGAAGTCGTCAGGGGGAAGCGTTGCCGCAAAAAAACTCTCCTCCGAGCTTTTTGCCGGGCAATCAGGCCATTTTTAATCCATCTACCGGCAAACTTTATAATTATTACATAGATCAAAAATCCATCTCTGCCTTCGATTCTGTTTCCAGAAGCTGGAAAAGTGAGACCCTTACCCCTAAATATACCATTGCAACTGAGTATTGGCAGGCTAATAAGTTCATTGCGGGTTCTGGCTCGGACTTGTACATTCTGGGCGGATACGGCCAGTTGACGTATAAAAACAGTATTCATCGGTATCACTTTGCAACCAAAAAATGGGAAACGATCCCAACCAAAGGGAATGTTTATTCGCCCCGTTATTTAGCGGCATTGGGCACAACACCCGGTGCCGATACGGCCTATCTGATTGGTGGATACGGTAGCCTGACGGGCGAGCAAATGCTTAACCCCAAAAGCACTTACGACCTCCTGGAATACATAGTTAAGGAAAACACATTCAGAAAGCTTTACGAGCTTCCCGTTCCGAAAGCAGACTTTGCGTTTGCCAACTCGCTGATCATTGATTCAAAATCAAACCGTTTCTACGGGCTCATCTTTCCAAATCAACAATTCAAATCACACCTTCAGCTTATTCGTGGGTCGTTATCGAAACCGACCTATGAGCTGGTGGGCACCTCCATTCCGTATCAGTTTCACGATACGCATTCCTATTCAGACCTGTACTTTTGCCCGACCAGCCATCAGTTAGTTGCTGTCACGCTTTATCGAAATGAAAAGAATACCGCTGCAATAAAGAATACAACAGATGTAAAACTTTACACGATTTCTTTTCCCCCGAATGCCCTGGAACCTACCCCTTCTGCTGAAAAGCAGTCCTTCAAGACGTATTGGCTTTGGATTCTGGCTGGTCTGGTTGCAGGAGGGCTTGTACTCATCTATGCACGTCGGCGTCGCCAGTTGGAATCACAGAGGCCTCACCCAAATTTGCTGTCCGAGCAATCACCCGCCAGAGGAGTGCCTGTTGACGAACCTTCGCTTGCCAGCAATTTCGTTGACAAGCCTGTGTTCAGGGCAAGTGTTTATCTCTTTGGCAATTTTCAGGTATTTGATCATTCAGGTTCCGATATCACTAAATTATTTACTCCCCTACTTAAAGAGCTTTTTTTGCTACTGGCATTAAACAATATTGGCAAGCAACGGGGAGTGCCTTCCGAAAAACTCAATGAAATACTCTGGCCCGACAAGTCAGGCCGGGATGCAAGCAATAACCGATCGGTCAACATTGCCAAGTTGAGGAGTATACTCGAAAAAGCTGGCCCCTGCTCGCTCTCAAAGGAGTCGGGCTATTGGAACATATTGTTTGATTTTAACCAGATTTACGTTGATTATGAGCGCTATATGGCCATCATCAACAATAAAGCAACGCTCACGAAACAAACGATTATTGAACTGGAGGAGATCACTAAACGAGGCTCTTTTTTACTCAATACTGAATATTATTGGCTGGACGATTTTAAAGCGGATATTTCAAATAACATTATCAACACGTTCCTTCAATATGCGGATAAACTGAATATCAATGATGATCCTGAGTTTCTGATTCAGTTAACCAATTTCATTTTTTACTACGACCCGGTCAATGAAGATGCCATCATCCTGAAATGCAAATCACTGGCATTAATGGGAAAGCATACTTTGGCCAAGAATGCCTTCGAAAAGTTTACCAGAGACTATAAGATCATTTATGGTGAAGACTATAAACAGTCATTTTCGGCGTTTATGGACTAGGGTATTCTATTCCCGTCTCCAGGCCTACTCCCGTAAGCCAATCGCCGGTTTTCATCTTTTTTTCCTATAATCTCCCGATTTACTTCCAAATTAAGCATTTATTAAGATTTTTTTAAGAGGAGCTTCCTTAATTTGCGCCAGATTAATCTATAAAAATACTCATTTTGTCTAATTCTCCCGGCTGGCCAATTTCAGCATGGAGGCAATGATTAAACAGAATACCTAAAACTCGTTTAGTTTTTGTGGTTGGGTGAACATAAGCGACAGATTGTGCTGATTGTCTTTGTCAACCAAGTCATTCTTAAACATGAATCTTTCTTAAGATGGGTGTTATCAGGAAAATGTATTCAATGATCAGTAATCCGGAAGAAAAGCCGGAGGAGTTGGCGCTGGATGCCCTGTTTAAAGAATTCTATGACCGCCTTGTCTATTTTTCCCTTCAACTAGTTCGAGACCAGGCCCAGGCTCAGGACATTGCACAGGATGCATTTATCAAATACTGGCAGGAAAGAGATTTCGTCCTCGCCAATAAAGTAGCAGTAAAAAACTATCTGTACAGTACCGTTCGCCATGCCAGCCTTAATGTCATACGCCACAGTAAGGTAGTCGATGATTACCTCCTGCAACAGGGAACGAACGAGCCCGAGGAGCATAGCATTATGGATGCGATCATTTCCTCTGAAGTCATCGCTGAACTTCACGCAGCCATCGACGCTTTACCAGAAAACTACCGCGTCGTTTCGGTAATGAGCTATCTGGAAGGAAAGAAGAACCAGGAGATAGCCGATGAATTAGGCATTTCGATTAATACCATCAAAAAGCAAAAATACCGGGCACTCGAATTGCTAAAAGTAAGCCTTTCGCCCGAACTATTCGGCGTGGTACTCCTCCTGGACACGGTTTCTTTTTAGAGTAACCAGGAGCGATGAGAAAAAAAACAAAAAATCCTGCCTTAGTCATTCATTTTAATTAGCTCTGAAAATCAGACCATTATACTATGATTTTATTGATTTTTTCTTGATCCAAAAAAATATTTCCTTAAAATTTATCTCCCCTTTATCCTATTTCCTCCTTCGCGTGTCTCTATGATGTAATGCAGCATTATGGAAGACTATAGCGGCTATTTCAGACAAGGGGACCTGATTGCGAAGCACCTTAAAGGCGAACTAACCTCTCAGGAAAAAGCGGAGCTGGATGATTGGGTTGCGCAAAGCGATCACAACCGGGCGCTATTCGAAAAGCTGACCGAAAAAGGAAATCTCAACAACGAGTTCGACCAGTTTGCTACATCAGGCAAAGAAGAAGCCTGGGAAAGAGTAGCCAATGAAACGGGATTTACTAAATCCAGGCGAATTACGTATATAGGTAGTCGTTTCGCCAGGCTTGTCGTGGCAGCCCTGGTGATCATTATATCGGGCGTATTTGTTTATCAGTTAACCTTCCGGTCAAAGCCTGCCAGGCAGGTTGCCCAACAAACCGACATTCTACCCGGAGGAAGTAAGGCAATACTAACGCTGGACGATGCATCACAAATAGTTCTGGACGATGCAACGAATGGTGAAATTGCGAGACAGGATGATATGGTCATTACCAAAACCGCTGATGGTCAGATCATGTACGATGGTTCGAAGTCGGCGGAAACACCTCCCGACGGAAAATCAGATCTATCCTATAATACAATTACTACTCCGCGCGGAGGAAAATTCCGGGTGATTCTTCCCGACGGAAGTAAGGTTTGGCTGAATGCTGCTTCGTCACTGAAATACCCAACTACGTTTCGGGGTCGGGAACGAACCGTTGCCTTAAATGGGGAGGCCTATTTTGAAATAACACACGTTACTAGTGGCTCTAGTGAAGCCATACCGTTTCGGGTGCGTTCGGCCGGACAGGTTGTGGAGGTAATAGGCACCCACTTTAACATCAATAGCTATTCTGATGAGAGCAGTATAAAAACCACGCTGCTCGAAGGAAAGGTAAAAGTTATCAAAACACAGCCTAGTGTTTCAAAAACGGTCAGCGAGGGAAGCGCATCGGCTATCATTCTAAAACCAGGCGAACAGTCACAGCTGGCGTCAGGCAACAGACCCAGACTTAATCGAATTGACCACGCCGATCTGGAAGAAGCAGTGGCCTGGAAGAATGGGCAATTTCAATTTAAAGACACTGATTTACCGACGATTATGCGCCAGATAGCCCGCTGGTACGATGTAGAGGTGGCTTTTCAGGGAAAATTGCCGGACAAAAAGTTCAGAGGTAAGATTTCCAGAGATGTGCCCCTGTCTCAAATTTTTCAGATTCTGCAATTAAGTGGTGTAAACTTTAAACTGGACGGACGAAAAATCACGGTTAAATCATGATCGACAATGGCCAGTCTGGGCAAGGCCTGGAGTAGCCACAGGCTATCTTAATAAAAAAGCCGGAACGTGTTGCGAGCACTTCCGGCATGAAGCTTAGGATAACCTACCTGTAAAAAACAGGAAGAGATGTAAAACGATTGACGTACAAGCTTTTACTAAACCCCAAACTCTTACAAAAGTATGAACTATTCTACTTTTTACCTACGGCTATGCATGGCAGATCCGTGGGGGCAACTTAAGAAATCTATCAATTCCCGATTGGCTGACATTAGTCCTGGAATGAAACGAAAATGGATTATGCGACTCAACTTTACCGGCATACTCTTATTGGCAGCCTGCCTGCATATTTATGCGGCCGGTTATAGTCAACGTATTTCAATTAATGAACGTAATGCTCCCCTCGAAAAGGTGCTGGATAAGATTGAGAAACAGAGTGGTTACTCATTCTTTCTACAAACGGAGCTGCTGACGAAAAGCAATAAGGTGTCCCTGCACCTCAAAAATGCGACCCTGGAAACGGTACTGGATGAATTATTCAAAAACCAGCCGCTGAGTTATTCCATCGTTAGCAAAACCATTGTTATCAAACGAAAAGAAGAATCGCTGCTTGATAACAGAACGAATGCGTTATCGCTACAAACGGCCGAAGTAAGAATAGGGCTTAAAGTGGAGCCAGGTGCAGAATCGGAGAGAAAAACGTCGGATATAATGACCGACAAAGTCCAGAGTATCAAGAGTGCGCTCGCCCCAATTACCGGTAGGGTTACCGACGAAAAAGGCGAAGGTTTGCCTGGCGTAAGCATTGTTGTTAAAGGAACGCAAAAAGGAACGACAAGCGATACCAGAGGGCAGTTTCAGCTTGAGGTGACCGATAGAGGAGCAATTCTGGTCTTTAGTTTTGTCGGCTACGAAAGTCAGGAGGTTCCCATCGGAACACAGACCACACTGAACGTGACCCTAAAGGTTAGCGAACGTGGCTTGCAGGAAGTTGTGGTGGTCGGCTATGGCGAACAACGCAAAAGTGATGTTACGGGTGCAACGAGTACGGTAACGGCCAAGGAGATTGCCAAACGGCCACTCGTGCGGGTTGAGCAAGCCTTGCAGGGTACAACATCCGGGGTAGTCGTGGCCAGCAGCAGCGGCCAGCCAGGGCGTGGTCTCAGTGTTCGGATACGGGGGTCAAACTCCATCACCGGCTCCAATGATCCACTCTATGTGATCGACGGGTTTATCGGCGGGAACATCGAGTCCATCAACCCCAATGATATTGAATCACTGGAAATCCTTAAAGATGCCTCTGCAACAGCTATTTATGGGTCCAGAGGATCAAATGGCGTTGTACTCATTACCACAAAATCGGGTCAGGAAGGAAAGGCAAAGGTTAATTTCAGCACGTGGTTCAGTAGAGCCAGTATGCCAAAAAAACTGAGCTTGATGAATGCCTACGATTTCGCCCGTACCGTCAATACGCAGTTTACATCGACCGGAAATCCACCCGCTTTTTCGGATGATCGACTTCAGACGTTGAGGGCAAATGGTGGCACCGACTGGCAAAACGAACTGCATCAGGAACCGTTGTTACAGAATTATCAGCTCGATGTATCGGGTGGATCTGCCAATGTCAAATACCTGCTGTCGGCTAATTACCTCGATCAACCTGGCTTGATTCTCAACCAGTATTATAAGCGAACGACCTTACGGGCCAATATCGATGCCAGGATCAATGACCGGATAAACCTCAAGTTCAACGTGGCTGCGGTGCTGCCGCAAAACCGGAATACCAACTACTCCGGCGACTTGACGGACCCATTTACGCAGGCAACCGAATGGGACCCGACCTCCCCTGTTCGCGATCAGACGGGCGCGTTTATCCTCACAGCGCCCTATGCCTCAATTCAGTTTAACCCGGTTGCCCGAGCGACCAGCCAGTTCGATGAAAGCCGGAATACCAACCTTGCCGGAACGGGCATATTGACGTACCGCATTCTCGACGGACTTACGTTTACCACAAACACGACCTATCAGGTATCATCGCCCTTTAATCAGACTTTGTTTGGTCCGGGAACGGGTAATGGCGTATTGTATGCGCAGGTAAATGCTTCCAGAAACTGGAATTTCCAGAACAGTAACTTCCTGACCTACAAGGCCAATTTTGGCGATCATGGCCTGACTGTAACCGCACTCTATGAACAGCAGCAGGGACAGGGGATGTCCGTGAATGCCCGAGCCAATAGTTTATCGACCTATGCGCTGGGTTATTATAATTTAAGCCTGGGCACAACGCAGCAAACTTCGTCAGGTTATTCGGCCGATGCCCTGCAATCGTACATGGGTCGGGTCAACTATGCGTATAAAGACAAGTACCTGCTCACAGCCAGTGTTCGTACGGATGGTTCGTCGCACTTAACGCAGAAATACAGCACATTTCCCTCGCTGGCTTTGGGCTGGAATTTATCCAAAGAGGCTTTCATGCAGAACTCGAAGCTGTTCTCTGATTTAAAAGTACGTGCCAGCTACGGGCAGACCGGTAACCAGGCCGTTGGAGCCTACGCTACTATTGCCCAGGTTACGACAGGTGGCACCCAACCGGCTTATTATTATGATGGCACGACACCGAGCGTTGCAACACCTCTGGGAGCACCGGTATCGAGCAGCCTGAAATGGGAAACAACAACCCAATATGACGCCGGTATCGATGCTTCGTTTTTAAACGGCCGTATACGGTTCACGGCGGATGTCTATCAGAAAAATATATCAAACCTCCTCTACAGCTACCAGGCACCGTTCTACCTGGGTGGTGGCAATTATCTCCGAAATATTGGTAGTGTTGAGAATAAAGGGCTCGAATTTTCGCTCAGTGGAACGCCGGTTTCGGTGGGTAAACTTCGCTGGACCAGCAACTTCAACATCTCCTTTAACCGGAATAAGGTAATCGATCTGGGTGGCCTCGACAATGTTATCGTAAACGGTGTCGGTTCTGCCCTCAACAGTGCTTCTATTCTGCGGGTCGGTCGTCCGCTGGGTGAGTTTTACGGCTACCAATTCCTGGGAACCTGGAAAACGAGTGAAGCCGATCAGGCCGCCCAATTTGGCATGAAACCGGGCGATGCCAAATACGTTGACGTGAATAATGACCACGCTTACACGGCTGCCGATCGCATGCCCATTGGCAACGGTACGCCCAAGTATTCATTCGGATTTATCAACGACGTAAGCTATGGCAATTTCACCCTGAGCTTTATGTTCCAGGGCACGCACGGCAACCAGATTTACTCGCAGACTCTGGCTTATTTGTGGGGTGGTCTGGGCGATCAACGGAACGCTACAACCACCGACGCGCTGAATATCTGGACATCCAGCAACCAGACCGATAATCCGGCATTCAGCAACACCAGCAAGAATTTCAACAACAGCAGCCGCTACGTATACGATGGCAGCTATACGAAACTGAAAAATCTGTCGCTGACGTATCGTATTCCCGACAACCTGCTCAACAAGGCAAAGATTCGTAACCTCGAAGTATATGTGAGTGGTCAAAACCTCTTCACAATCACCAAATACCCAGGCTATGATCCGGAAGTATCGAATGGTACCAATGCCATTACCCAGGGCCTGGAAATGGGCGTTATCCCAAACCCAAGAACCTATACGGTAGGCTTACGGCTTGGTCTGTAATCAGTGTTTGTCCGTTTTAGAACCCGACTAAGAGACATAATCATGAACACCAAATATTCACTTATACTCGTATTCCTTGTCCTGATTCTGACTGGTGGCTGTCAAAGTCTTACCGAGGACCCCAAAGGCAGCTTAACGCCCGGAACTTACTTTAAAACGCAGGCGGATCTGGACGCGTCTGTTTCGGCCATTTACATCCAGTTTGCCCGCGATGGTGCCTGGGGATTTACGAACCGAAGTACGTCCTATTTCGGGTCCGATGATTTCACCACTGATCCCGGCCTCAATAAAGAAGATTTTCGCCTGTTCGATCGCTTAAGTGGCGGTAGCGGTAATGGCAGTCTGGTGGCGCAATGGCAAGGGCCCTGGCAGGGTATTTACCAGGCCAACAACGTGATTGCCAATTATGCCAAAGTGAATTCAACCGACGTGTTGAAAAATCAGGCTGCGGGTCAGGCGTATTTCCTGCGGGCATTGGGCTACTTTTATTTAGTGAGAACCTTTGGGCCCGTACCGATCATTCTGACGCAGATTGACGTGAATGATCGACCTCCCAGAGATGCCGTCGATAAAGTTTATGCCGCCATTATCAGCGATTTACAGAAAGCGAAAGAGCTATTACCCGTTTCGTTTCCAGGTCAGCCGGGCAAGGCCAATCAAATGGCCGCACGGTCGCTACTGGCCGATGTGTATTTAAACATGACGGGCTGGCCATTAAATCAGGAAACCAATTACAAGCTGGCAGCCGACGAAGCAAATTTGGTGATGCAATCGGGGCAATTCAATGTAAATACGGCATATGCTACCGTTTTTTCCACAAACAACAGCCCCGAATCTATTTTCGGCTTTCAGTATAATGTGAGTGGCGGCCTTCCGCTTCGGAGTGCCGGTTCATCCTCTGTCCCACTCGACGAGGTAGCTACGAATGGCTCTAGTGGTTGGGATGATTATTATCCTGAAATCAATTTCTATAAAAACGCGCCAAAGTGCAGCCGGACCGATGCAACGTTTTATACGACGATCAAGCTGCGCCAGCCCGATGGCAAAACGTTTAAGCTGGTTCCCTGGGATTCGCCCGAAACCCACGCTGGTCACCCTTATTACAAGAAGTTTCGGGCCGGTCTGAATGGCGACGGAGTCTCGGAAACTGAAACGACCATTAACGCCATCAATCCAAGTACCAACAAAGTGTATGATGTGATTCGCTATCCGCTTGTTCTGTTAGCCTATGCCGAAGCCTCAGCAATGGCAGCCGGTGGGCCAACCGCTGCCAGTTATAGCGCTATCAATCAGGTCAGAAAGCGTGCCGGCCTACCCAACTTAACATCAGGGCTGTCGGCGCAGGCGTTTAGGGATTCGGTCGTGTATGAACGAGCTTACGAGTTTGCAGGTGAATTTGGGGTACGCTGGTTCGATATCGTACGGTTACAATTACTTCCAAAGATTATTGCGGCCCGAAGTCCATTAGAAAATCCGATTCCGGCAAACACCAACGTCAGTCAGAAGTACTTAGCTCCCATTCCCGTGAATGAAATGGCCAGAAACCCAGCCTGGACGCAGAATGATGGGTATTAACTAGCTTACTATTACTCAACTTCCCGAATGTTTAAACGTTCGGGAAGTTACAAAATATGATTCCAACGAATAGGCGAATTATTACGGCATAGATTTACTACAAATGAGCTCTGTAAAAGAATATAAGCCAGCACAAAAACAATCGCCTAAAAGGATCGTATTCTTTAAAATACTGAGTATTTTATTCTCAATTCTACTGCTCTATATTCTCGAATTTTCCCTTAAATTTTTTCATTACGGGCACGATTTACGATTATTTATTGAATCACCTGAAGACAAAAATTTCTTACAGCTAAATCCAGACGCATCGAAGAAATACTTTACCAATCAAAAAATTGCAACGACCGGAAATATTGAATTATTTAAGAAGAAAAAAGACCCAAATACGTTGCGAATTTTCATCCTTGGCGAATCAACTACAATTGGCTATCCTTATTTTCATAACGGGTCATTTCATCGCTGGCTTCAATATCGATTAAGCCATACATTTCCTGATCGCAATTTTGAAATTATCAATCTTTCGCTGACAGCTGTTAACTCCTACACCGTATTTGGTTTTGCAAAAGAAGTCGTTCATTATGAGCCCGATGCGGTACTGATTTATACCGGCCACAACGAATACTATGGAGCCTTAGGCGTTGGCTCTACCGAAAAGATAGGCAGTAACCCTGAACTTGTAAACCTGATCCTTTACCTGCGCCAGTTTCGGCTTGTGCAGCTAATAACCAACACCTACGAACAAATACAACGCGCTATTGGGGGGAATGCAGTCGACACCGGCGGAACCCGCATGAAGCTCATGGTTTCTGAGCAACAAATCCCCTATCAATCAACGCTTTACCAGATGGGAATTGAACAGTTTTATCACAACATGGATGAAACCCTAAAATTACTTTCTAAACGAAATATTCCTGTTTTCGTCAGCAATCTGGTCAGTAACGAAAAGGACTTAAAGCCGTTTGTCAGCTTCCCAACCGAAAACGTTAAACTCCCGGCTTTTAACCGAAATTATACGCCAGGTGTAGCCGCTTTTACAAGACAGAACTACGCCGAAGCCTACAGGTATTTTCAGGCGGCAAACCAGATCAATAACACCCACGCTCTTTGCACTTATTATTTAGGTAAAACCGCCTACGCACAAGGTAATTTCGGGCTGGCCAAAACCTATTTTACCAACGCGAAAGATCTGGATGGTTTACGATTCAGAGCACCCGAAAAACTCAATGAGCTGATTAGCCAATTGTGCCAGAAATATAGCAATGCTCATCTGGTCAATGCAAAAATCGAATTTGAAGCAAAGTCGGCAAATAAAATTATTGGTGACGAATTAATTCTGGAACACGTCCATCCTGACTTAATGGGTTATGCATTGTTGGCCGATGCCTTTTACAAGGCCATGAAAAAAGAAAAGCTGATCGCGGTCACTACAGAGAATGAGATGAGCTTTTCTCAATTGATTCAGGAAATGCCCATAACGAAAGTGGATTCATTAGCAGGGCTTTACAAGGTGAGTAATCTGAAGCGAAACTGGCCTTTTCGTGAGGTCATGTCCTCGCATCCCTATTCCATTAAAACAGTGGAAGAAAAGCTGGCTTATGGTGTAACGTCTCAGCAACTGGCATGGCCAGATGCCATCAGCCAGCTATATGACTATTACATCAATAACCATGAATTAGAAAAAGCGCGAAAGGTCGTTGAAACATTTGTGCTCGAATACCCAACCGATGCACGCTACTACGAAAAGGCAGCCATGTTAAGTGGCGAGTTAAAAGACGATGCGAAGGCTATTTTCTATTTTAAAAAGGCATTCGCCCTCGCGCCCTCTTTTGACAAAGCCAGATACCTCTTTGTGCTCTATCTCAGGCTCGACCGGCCTGCCGAGGCCATACCCTATCTGGATTATGCCATCCAGAATAACACCTCGCAATTCAATCTGAACCCTGTGAAAGCCTATGCGGAACAGGTTGTTCAGCTTAAACAGGCTTATGCAACAGACTCGACAAATCTGATTACCATAAACCAAATCGCCAATGCCTACTACCGCATGGACAACAAAAGTGGAGCGTCTAAGTATCTCCTGAAAATCCTGAAAATAGACGCTGATAACCCAAATGCCCTGGCGCTGATGGCGCAAATCAAGTAAAAAATCCAGTGTACGATGAGCATGCTCAAAAAACGAATTAACAGAGCCAATAATCTTAAATCGACATTGACAACTGTACCTATACGCCGGGTAGCCATTGCCGGGTTGCTTGCCGGTAGTTGCCTGATCTATAGCATGCAACAACGGGATGGGGAGTTGCCCGCCGGTCGTGATTGGCCCAATTATGGTGGTAATAAAGCAGGCAATCGGTATTCGCCACTCACCCAGATCAACACCAAAAACGTTACCGACCTACAAGTTGCCTGGATGTACGATGCCTCCGAAAAACCAGACCCCAACAACCCTGGTCGGCGGAGAGACAGGGCCATTCAGTGTCAGCCCATTGTGGTCAATGGTGTTCTGTATGGAACCACGCCCGAGCTTAAATTATTTGCACTGAAAGCCGGAACGGGCGAGCAACTCTGGAAGTTTGAACCGGCTAAATCAGACCGGCTGAATTCAAACCGGGGCGTCGTTTACTGGGAGTCAGGCAACGACAAACGTATACTCTACACCGTTGGATCGAGCCTGTATGCAGTCAACGCTGAAAACGGGCAGGGCATTCCCAGCTTCGGCACGAATGGGAAATCAGATCTGCATGAAGGATTGCAAACCAACATGGATCATGATGTAAGTAAGCTTTCCGTAAATGCCACATCGCCCGGAATTGTTTATCGAAATACATTCATCATCGGTTCAAGTGTATCCGAATCCGGCGATGCGGCTCCCGGCCATGTGCGGGCTTTCGATGTATTGTCGGGTAAATTAAAATGGGTTTTCCATACCATTCCTCAGCCCGGAGAGCTTGGTTATGATACCTGGCCACCAGAGGCTTACAAGAAAATTGGCGCAACCAACAACTGGAGCGGTATGTCGCTTGATGAAAAGCGCGGAGTCGTTTATTTTGGCACAGGCTCGCCCGCTTCTGACTTTTATGGTGGTGAGCGCAAAGGTCAGAACCTGTTCGCCAACTGCATTATGGCGCTGGACGCAGAAACCGGCAAAATGAAGTGGTATTATCAAACCATTCACCACGATCTGTGGGATCGCGACCATCCCAGCCCACCAAACCTCATCACGCTGAAACGGAACGGAAAAAGCGTCGATGCCTTGGTACAGTCTACCAAAGATGGCCTGGTTTACGTACTGGATCGCGACAAAGGAACGTCGTTATTTCCGGTTGAAGAGCGTAAGGTTCCGGTCAATGGTTTACCGGGCGAACACCCCTGGCCCACCCAGAAATTCCCGCTCAAACCCCTCCCCTTGTCCCGACAGGTATATACTGAAGCCGACATTACAAACATTTCGCCGGAGGCACACACCTACGTAAAGGAGCGTTTTCTAAAAATTCGCACCGACAATAAGTTTGCCCCGCCGAGCACGAGTGGCACCTTGCTTTTTGGCTATAGCGGTGGTGCCGAATGGGGTGGCAACGCTATCGACCCCAGTGGTATTCTGTACCAAAATGTCAATGAAGAACCCTGGGAGCTGATCATGACCGAACGGGCAAGTCTGAGTAAGCAAAATATACCAATTACGGCTGGTAACGCGCTCTATACGGCCAATTGTGCCGCCTGCCACGGGCAGGATCGGCGCGGAAGCGGTCCCGAACTTCCTTCACTGATCGATATTGGCAAGAAACGCTCTTCGGACGAGATTAAAGCCATTTTGAAAACGGGGAGCGGTCGAATGCCATCCTTCCAGCACCTGTCTGAAAAAGACCGTGATGCGCTCGTCGGATTTCTGCTAAACACGGAGACGGTTACGGCAAAAGTGGCCAGCACGCCATCTGCCGCTCCCGCGGCAACCAATAAAAATGGCTTTCCCTACGTACCGGCCTATGTGAGCAAGGTCTGGCAGCGCTTTACCGATAAGGATGGGTATCCGGGTATTAAACCACCCTGGGGCACGCTGAACGCCATCGACTTAAACACTGGAAATTACCTCTGGCGGGTTCCGTTGGGCGAATACCCCGAACTGACGAAAAAAGGTGTTCCGATTACGGGAACAGATAGTTATGGCGGCCCACTGGCCACGGCGGGCGGACTCGTATTTATTGCGGGCACCAAAGACGAAAGAATCCGCGCTTTCGATAAAAAAACGGGTAAGGTTGTCTGGGAATATCAACTGCCAGCGGGTGGTTTTGCTACGCCGATCACCTACGAAGTCAATGGGAAACAGTATGTGGTTATTGCCGCTGGTGGTGGCAGAGGTCAGAAAGCAGGAGGAAATTATGTCGCATTTGCGCTTAAATAACGATAAAACAGTCATGATTTTGACAAGCAAAGAACGCCTTTTCACCCATTCGCTCCTTGGCTCGTTATTTATCCTGCTGGCAAGCTTAACCATCAGCATGAAACCTGCCCTGGAGGTGCCGGAAGCCGATATCACAAACGGCCTTGTTCGCGCGAAACTTTATTTGCCCGATGCGGAGAATGGGTATTACCGGGGTACTCGCTTCGACTGGTCGGGCGTTGTGGCCACCCTCGACTACAAGGGGCATACGTATCATGGCAAGTGGTTCGACAACTACAATCCAACAACGCACGACGCTATTATTGGCCCGGTCGAAGAGTTTGGCCCGTTAGGCTATACCGATGCAAAAGCGGGCGAAACATTCGTTAAAATCGGAATCGGCGGTCTCACCCGGCCCGACGAAAAGCCCTACAATTCCTTCAAAACATACGCAATTGCCAATCCGGGTAGCTGGTCGGTGAAAAAGAAAGAAGATCAGGTACAGTTTACGCATACCCTGACCGATAGCAACTATGGGTATACCTACCAGAAAACGCTGAAGCTGACCAAAGGCAAACCCGAGTTGGTGATAACGCATACGCTGAAAAACACAGGGACCCGCGCGATTGAGACAACGGCCTACGACCACAATTTTTTCGTGATCGATCAGCAACCTACCGGCCCGACGTATTCGGTTACGTTCCCGATTGCCAGTCTGTCGGCAGAAGGCGGAAAAGGAGTTGGTGAGGTCGTCAATCTTCAGGGCAATCAGCTTGTCTATCTGCGTGATTTAGGCAAACGCGAACAGGCTTACTTCCCCGATCTGGCGGCAGGCAAACCGGTCCGCTATGCCATCAATGTCGATAATACCAAAACAGGAGCCGGCGTGAAAGTGACCGGCGATCGGGATATTACCCGATTAGTCTTCTGGTCATCGTCAACCACTGTATGCCCGGAGCCTTATATCGATATTAAAGTAGAACCGGGCAAGTCATTTAGCTGGCAGATTGCCTATCAGTATTACACCAAATAAAACAGTAGTCAAACAACCTGAACAAACTTTTGCCTTTAAAATCACGAAAACCTGCTATGAAAAACCCAGACCTACAATCAGAATCCAGTCGCCGGAACGCCCTTAAAATGCTGGGACTCGGCTCAACTGCCGGAATCTTCGGCCTCTTCGATAGCCCTAAAGCCAGAGCTGAAAATCGTACGACTCCTGCCTACGCCAAAGGAATGGCTCCCGTTACCATCAAAAGCGTTCGGGCTATCACCACAGCACCCGGAGGTCCCAATCTGGTCATTGTCAAGGTAGAAACCTCCGAACCCGGCCTCTATGGGCTAGGATGCGCTACCTTCACCCAGCGGGCACTCGTCGTCGTGCCCGCGATCAACGTCTACCTCAATGAATTTTGCGTCGGCAAGGATGTCGATAACATTGAAGATATGTGGCAATCGGCCTATGTAAGTTCCTACTGGCGCAACGGGCCAGACCTTAACAATGCGCTCTCGGGCCTCGATCAAGCTTTGTGGGATATTAAAGGAAAACGAGCAAATATGCCCGTCTATCAGCTTCTGGGCGGCAAAGCCCGCTTTGCGGTGGATACATATACGCATGCCAGCGGGCCAACCCCCGAAGCGGTGGCCGATAAGGTGCAGCAATTCATGGAGATGGGTTTCCGGCACATCCGCATTCAGCAGGGCGGTTATGGTGGCGTTGGTGCAATGGCCGATATCAAACCAGATTTCAAAGCGGCTGGCTTTGCCCGCGAAACCGACGATTTCTCGGACCAGCGGACTTATTTGAAACGTGTTCCTAAAATGTTTGATATCGTGCGAAAACGATGCGGTGAAGACATCCAGCTCCTGCACGACATGCACGAACTGACCGAGCCCATCGATGCCATCAACATGATTAAAGGTCTGGAAGAATACCGGCCTTACTTTATCGAAGACCCATTTTCACCGGAAAACATGGGTTGGTTTAAGCAACTCCGCGCCACCACATCAGTACCGATTGCAATGGGTGAGTTATTCAACAATGTGAACGAGTTCAAAGAGCCAATGGCTAACCAGCTCTTCGACTTCATCCGCATTCATATTTCGCAGATTGGGGGCATCACACCGGCCATGAAGGTGGCTCGACTGGGCGAGTGGTTTAATGTTCGAACGGCCTGGCATGGCCCAGGAGACACCTCGCCCGTAGGTCATGCGGCCAACAACAGCATCGATATTGCTGTGTGGAATTTCGGAATCCAGGAGTCGCAGATGTTCAATGATAAGGTGAAGGAGGTTTTCCCCGGTTGTCCTACAATCAAAAATGGGTATTACCATGTCAGTGAGTCGCCGGGACTGGGCATCGACATCAACGAAAAGGAAGCGGCCAAATATCCGATCGGCACCAAATCGCGCTGGACGGTTCGCAAGAGTGATGGCACGATTTTGAAGCCGTAATCGATCGTATTGGATCTTTTTCCGGAATGCCTGCCGAAAGATCGAAACTTTCGGCAGGCACCTAACCGAATGAAAACACAGCCTTTCTTTATCCTGTTTCTTTTTTCACTAATTGCGATTGACGCTAGAAGTCAGCAAGTTAAAGTGAACAATAAAGAGAGTAGCAGTCTATTCACCAGCTACAAAGGCCTGGTTATGGCTGGCTATCAGGGTTGGTTTGCTGCGCAGGGAGACGAATCGAACCGAGGATGGCATCACTACCAGAAAAAGGGCAGGTTCGAACCGGGTTTTGCTTCCATCGACTTCTGGCCCGATGTGAAGGACTATCCAACAACCTATAAAACGGCATTTCAATACGCCAATGGCAGCCCCGCTTATGTGTATAGTCCCTACGACGAAACCAGCGTCGATCTACACTTCAGGTGGATGAAAGACTATGGTATAGACGGAGTGTTTATGCAGCGGTTTCTGTCCGAAATAAAAACCGAGAAAGGGAAACGTCATTTCAACAAAGTCCTGGCCAATGCGCTCAAAGCGGCAAAAAAGTACAAGCGCGCTGTGTGCATTATGTACGACCTAAGCGGCTCAACCTCTGCCGACATGGCTCTGTTAGTGAGTGACTGGAATGAGCTGCAGCAACGTTTCGCTCTGTTCGATACGAAAGAAAATCCGACCTACCTGCACCACAATGGGAAACCGCTTTTGGCCATCTGGGGTGTTGGTTTCAATGATAACCGCAACTACACCATTGCCGACATCCAAACCCTGGTTGATTCGATAAAAGGCCCTACGAAGAAAACCTCGATTCTGCTGGGCGTGCCGTATTACTGGCGGACAATGACAAAAGACACTGAACCATCTGAATCGCTCCACCCGCTCATCAAAAGCGCCGACATTATTATGCCCTGGGCCGTCGGTCGGTACAATGCCAGTACGTACGCAACTGTCGCCGTCAATACCCTGGCCGATGACATAGCCTGGTGCAAAACCCATTCGGTCGATTATGTACCGCTTGTTTTTCCGGGATTCAGTTGGGGAAATTTAAAAAATAATCCTGCGGTCTATAATCAGATTCCGCGACTAAAGGGCGATTTCCTGTGGCAACAAGTCGCTGGCGCAAAGCAGGCTGGCGCTCAAAGCCTTTACGTGGCCATGTTCGATGAGGTCGATGAGGGAACGGCTATTTTTAAAACAAAAAAAGAAGATGAACTACCTTTGAATGGCAATGGTAACTTTGTGGGCATTGAAGCTGATCTGGATGCGGATTATTATCTATGGCTCACAGGGCAGGCAGCCAATTGGTTTCATAAAAACAAAGGATACAATCAGCAAAAACCATTCAGAAAAAAGTAGCTCATGAAATTTACCCTGACCATTGCGATACTGTTATTGATGACCCTACGATGCAGTGCGCAATCGGGTCGGGCACCCGGATCAGGTGCCACGTATCGCAATCCGGTCATTGCCGGTGATTTTGCCGACCCATCGGTTATTCGCGTTGGCGATACCTATTACGCGGCTGGCACATCGTCGGAATGGGGACCGGCTTATCCGATTTACACCTCAAAGGATCTGGTCAACTGGGACTATGTAGGACCCGTTTTTAAAAACCTGCCCGATTGGACAATGGGTAGCTATTGGGCACCGGAGCTTTTTTATCGGAATGGTACATTTTATTGCTACTATACGGCCCGCCGTAAGTCAGACAAACGTTCGTATATTGGTGTGGCTTCTACCCGTGACCTTCGTAAGGGATTCACAGACCACGGATTACTGATCGAATGGACTACGGAAGCCATTGATGCATTCGTGCTCGAGGATGGCGGCAAATTGTACATAACCTGGAAAGCTTACGGTCTCGACAAAGGAAAAGACATCGAAATCCTCGGTGCCGAATTGGCTCCCGATGGGTATAAAGTAACCGGGAAAGCAGTTACACTCCTGAAGGCGGATCGAAATACCTGGGAAGCTGGCGGAGCCGAAGGGCAGGCAATCGTCAAACGAGGACGCTATTATTACATGACTTATTCGGGCAATGCGTGTTGTGGTGCGCAGTGCAATTATCAGGTGGGTCTGGCCCGCGCCGAACGACTTCTGGGCCCCTGGGAAAAATACACCGGCAATCCCGTATTGGTTAGTAACGATAGCTGGAAATGCCCTGGTCACGGAACGGTCGTAACGACACCAGACAATCGTTATTTCTATTTGCATCACGCCTACAATGGCGTCGATTTTACCTACACCGGGCGGCAGGGCGTACTAAGCGAGTTGGTTTGGGATGAAAAGACCCTTTGGCCTTCGTTTCTGAACGGAACCGCTACACCTACCGAAGCAAAATCACCGACGGCCCGTTTGCAGAAAATGAACACGGATCTGGTCATTGATTTTGGCAAAAATACGGCTGATGTTCCCTGGGTATGGGATGTAAGTCTTCCTAAACCCGTATTTACTATCGGGGATGGACAGTTACAATTGACCAATGCGACTCCCGGTAAATCGGGCAGTTTTCTGGGTCTGGTTATAAAAAAAGGGACATACACCTTCTCTGCCGACATCAATCCACAAGCCGATTTGGTTCAAAGCTTATGCCTGTATGGCGACGCCAGTAATGCGCTGGGTCTGGGGGTTCGCAAAGGCTCGCTCGAACTCTGGCAAATCAAGGAGGGGGTTCGTTCGGTATTGAAAACACAGCCAATTCCGGAGAACACGTCCCCTATTCGGCTACAGATCCGAAGCCATTCAGGATCGTCTTATGAATTCGGCTGGGCAACCAAAGGAGGCTCTATGAATCAGCTTCAGGTTGACAATCAGCCAAATGGCTCATTTTTACCCCGTTGGGACCGGGCACCACGCATAGGCATTAGTGTTTCGGGCGAACAGAAAGGCAGTAGCCGGATTCAGTCGCTGGCGATGCAATACAACTAAGCCGATAAGACTAACTAGACTTTACGGATTATCGCCAGGCACCTCACAACCGCACGGTTCGTAGTGAGTTTTACATCACTAGTAACCGTGGCACGACTTTTGGCGAAAGTCGTGTATACTTATAACCCAGCCTTGAAAATCGCAGGTAAAAACGATGGGGCTGAGGTTAAGCACGCTTATTTTCAGGATGCTGGGTCTATGGTGTTTATTTGCTAATTCATAGCTCACGTTAATAATAGTATTATTTTGCGTAATCTAACCCCATAAGAACCTTATCGTACTCAACTTCAATTCCCTATGGATGGTAGCATTGTCATAAGTATCGTAATTGCCTTTCTGGTTGTGCGGTGGTTTCGTCGATTTATGAATACAGCCACCTACCTTCCCCAGTGGGATAATGTGCTGAAGCAAAGCTGGCTGGTTTTTATTGTTTTTCTTGTCATCGGACAATTGTTTTCGATCAAGGATAGCCATTTAAGTGATTGGTATCTTTTTATCACGTTTAGCGGAATAGTTGTCGCTCTATTTTTGATGCGCTCCTATCGCCCGGCCCGAACGATATTATTGGCAGTCATCCCGTTTATGTTCTGCTTTTTAGTTTCCACACTGCTGGAAAGTATCGTACCCTCATTCGCCAAACAATACGGTGATTTGATTGATTCGTCGAAGATATTTGCCAGTATCTGGTTATTTACGTTCGTTATTATTGCCCGGAATCAGAAAAAGACACTAGAGGCCGATCGGTTAAAGCAGGAAGCAGAAGCCGAACGTACCCGGATGATCGAAGCGCAGAACGCTGACCTTGAACAACTTGTGCAGGCCCGTACGGCAGAACTGATGGGCCAAAAGGAAGAACTACAGCAAGCGCTTGTCCATTTACAGGCCGCACAGAATCAGCTCATTCAGTCCGAAAAAATGGCGTCACTGGGCGAGCTTACAGCCGGTATAGCTCACGAGATTCAGAACCCGCTGAACTTTGTCAACAACTTTGCCGAAGTATCCGTCGAATTGGTCGATGAGCTCAAGGAAGAATTGGCAAAACCCGAAATAGACAAAGATTACATTCTCGATTTAGCCGATAACCTGACCCTCAGTCAACAGAAAATCAATCATCATGGTCGCCGGGCCGATGCCATTGTGAAGGCCATGCTCCAACACTCGCGGAGTAGCACCGATGAACGTCAACTCATCGATATCAATGCGCTCTGTGATGAATTTCTGCGGTTGTCCTATCATGGATTACGTGCGAAGGACAAAGAGTTCAATGCCGAATTAGTTACTCAATTCGACCCTAAAGCCGATAAGATAATGGCTGCCGGGCAAGAAATGGGCCGGGTGTTGCTCAATCTGTTCAACAACGCCTTTTATTCTGTTTCGGAAAAGAAAAAACGAAAAATCGGGCCAGCCGATTATATGCCGCTGGTACAGGTTAGTACGAAACGCCTTTCTGATCAGATCGAGATTCGGGTCAGAGACAATGGGCTCGGTATTCCGCAGGAGGTTCTTGATAAAATCTATCAACCTTTTTTTACGACTAAACCAACCGGAGAAGGTACTGGATTGGGGTTATCCCTTTCGTATGACATCATTACCAAGGGACATAATGGCACACTTACCGTCAACACAAGTGAAAACGAGTTTGCCGAATTTGTGATTACTCTACCGGCATCTGACGGAATCAGCGTATCTTAGATCATAAAATCGCCTTACATGAAGATATTAGTGGTCGATGACGAAACGGATATTCAGCCACTGTTTGAGCAACGGTTCAGACGGGAAATCCGAAGCGGCACTATGACATTTACATTCGCCAACTCGGGCGAATCTGCCCTGGCTTATTTAGCACAGAAAGGAACCGAAGCGGTCCTGATCCTGTCCGATATCAATATGCCCGGCATGAGTGGTCTGGAACTGTTGCGCCGAATTCGGAAGAGTCCCGTCGTTCCATCACCCATCGTCATGATGATCACGGCCTACGGCGACCAACAGAACCATGATCAGGCCATACGCGATGGAGCCGATGATTTTTTAACCAAACCAATCGATTTTGCCGAGTTGAAAAATAAACTCAGCCAGTTGAATCCGTTATGAGTACAAAAATATTGGTGGTCGATGACGAGACTGACCTCGAATTGCTGATCAAACAGAAGTTCAGACGTAAAATTCGTGAGAATGCGTATGAATTTATCTTCGCCAGCAATGGTCAGGAAGCCCTAACTAAAATAGCAGAACACCCTGATGTAGAGATCGTTTTGAGCGATCTTAACATGCCTATTATGGATGGGCTTACGCTGCTGACAAAACTTCCGGCACTGAATGCGATTTTGAAGGCAGTTGTGGTATCGGCCTACGGTGATATGAATAACATCCGCACTGCCATGAACCGGGGGGCATTCGATTTTGTCATGAAACCGGTTGATTTTTCCGATCTGGAAATAACGATCGAAAAAACGATAACCTATGTCGCGCAGGTACGCGAAACGCTTCGTGCCATTCAGGAAAACAATATCCTGAAAATGTACGTAGACGAAACGGTGATCAACTTTATGGCCCGGCCCGAGTTCGAAAATAGCTTATTAGTGAGCGAAATCGTTGAGGCCACGGTCGTTTTTTTTGATATCTGTGGTTTCACTGCAATCTCCGAAAAGCTACCTCCCGATCAGGTAGTTAACTTACTGAATACGTATTTCGACCAGATCGTGAAAGGAGTCATCGCTCAGGGCGGCTACGTCGACAAGTTTATGGGTGATGCCGTAATGGCTGTTTTCCGGGGAACTCACCACCTCGACCGTGCCATTGATGCGGCTCTGGCTGTGCGGCAACAGATCCAGACCAATCAGGCTCAGCTATCTGAAGGAATTCAATTTCAGCCTAGTGTTTCTACGGGTATTAACACGGGAGAGATGGTTTCTGGCAATATTGGTTCGGCATCGCTCCGGCGGCTGGATTATACGGTTATCGGCGACACGGTCAATCTGGCACAGCGGCTTCAGTCAGTTGCCAAACCCAATCAGATTTTAATCAACGAGTCTACCTATCAGCTTATTAAGGAATCGTTTCAGTGCGAACGAGTTGGCGAAGTAAACCTGAAAAACAAAGCCAACCCCGTTACTATCTACGAAGTACTGGCTTAGTTAAAGGTTACACTTTGTATGAAGTTAACCCTAGCTTTGTGACCAACTACGGTATCGATCATTCAGGAAAACGGCTATTCTATGAACTACCAGGCTGCCGAACACTACATCCTGCATCAGTTGAAGACAAACCTGTCGCCAACACTCTATTATCATGGTGTTCATCACACACTGGACGTAGTTCAGGCGGCCCGTCGCCTGGCCGAAGCAGAAGGAATTGATGACGAAGAGTCCGTCGAGTTGCTGCATACAGCGGCCTGTTTTCACGATGCCGGTTTTCTAACTACTTATCAGGGTCATGAAGAAAAAGGAGGCCTGATTGCCAGGGAGGTTCTGCCGCGTTATAATTACCTGCCCCAGCAGATCGAGATTATTTATGGAATGATAATGGCCACCCGAATTCCACAAACACCTCTCACCCACCTAGAGCGAATTATATGCGATGCCGATCTCGATTATCTTGGTCGCGACGACTTCGAGCCCATTGCGGATTCGCTTTTTCAGGAACTCCAGGCCCGGAATCTGGTGGTCAGCAAGCCGGTCTGGAACCGCATACAGGTTCAGTTTCTGGAAAAACACCACTATTGGACAACGACTGCTATTGCCTGGCGTCAGACTACCAAGCAGCAATGGCTCGATAAATTGCGAGCGATTGTCGAAACAGAAGCGAACCTGGCCAATTAAGTGAACTTGTCGCAGGTGTGGCGATTATGCCGACGCGGATAAATCCCGAAGGAGTTCATTCTGTCGGCGTAATCGCTGGCACAACGCCCTGATGATGTTTTGCAGGACTTCGCCCCGCTCTTCCATCAGGTCATAGAAATCGTCGTGGTCGATCCGGAAAGTCAGGGTGTGCGAATGGGCTATGGCCGTTGCCGAACGAGGCTCAGCATCTAACAGCGCCAGTTCGCCGAAAAAGCCACCCTTCGTGAATTTTGCCAACTGTTCGGACCCATCAAAAATTCCGACTTCACCATCATAAATAATGAACAGACTGGTACCCGTCTCCCCTTTGGCAAAAATCTCCTGTCCCTCATGAAACGTTACCTCGTTCATGATCTGCGCTACGCTGCTTAGTACATTTTCGGGGGTGTCGGCAAAGAGCGCTGTTCGTTTAAGCGCAATTACGCGATCCACTGCCGAAATCTGGGCGGTTTGAGAATGTTTTATGCTCATATAGTCGTGTCCATTCAGCGAAGCAACCAGCTTTTTCTGGCTATCGGCTTCATTAGCGGCTAGTTGTTGAAGTGCACTGAGTGCACTTTCATGGATCAGTAAATTAGATGAGTTCAGATGCGGGTAGATGTAGGTCAGTACGCCTTCACTGGCCTTGATCTGATGTAGGGCCACACTGATCGTCCAATCAGAAAAATAGGCTTCACCCTGCCGTATAATATAAACCTCTATCGGTTCTGAATCGGGAACCGGTGCCAGTAGTTTAGCTAACAATCGTAGTTTTTCGTCAACGGGCAGATCGTCGACCAGCGTCTGCAAACTGCGGTAGACCGGTTGAGGAATCAGATTGTCAAGCATTTCGAGTGCATTGGCTTTGCGATCGCGGGTAGCGTTGGCAACACCCCGCTGAGCATCGGCAATTGGCTGCGGATCGTAAAGTTGCATCAGCAAACCAAAAACGCGTTGTTGCAGAAGCGTTAATTCATACTCAAGACACGTAGCCAGATAAACGTTCGGTTCACCGGCGAGGCTTCTAAATAAGCGTTGCGCCAATTGCCATTCCTCATCCAGAATTGCCTGAAATCTGGACGAATCATCCGTCAGTGGATCAAAATTTCGCAGGGCCTTTAGCGCAGCCGCCCGCCAGAACAAATTGGGCAATTCGGCCAATTCAGCCAATAGCTCCCGGCTTTCGGGCGCATCAATGTGGCCGCATACGCGGGCTATACGTTGAATCAGTAACCGGTTCGCCTGCGGCTGCACTGCCATCCGCAGATAGGGAACAACGGCATCTCCCCCACTGATCAGGCTCTCCATAGCCGCCCGCCAAAGCAGGGGCTTCGTCAGTAAGCCAATAACCGTAGGCGTCAATCGACTTCCAATCAAACTACCTGCTACCTGTATACCAGCCTGTTGCAGCGTTACGTCCTGACTAGTCAATGCCTCGTCGACCATGAGGTGTTGTTCACTTTGCGTAAAAAACGCATGGAGTGTCAGCACTGCTTTGCGGTGCGTTATATCATCGGATTTGAGCAGCTCTGATAGATGCTGACGAGCAGTCTGATCATCGGGTTTGGCTTTCAATCGGCCCTGAATGGCTCCTATTCTAATTGGCAGATCAGTTTGTTGCCAGAGGTCTGTCAGGCGCTGACTGCCTGCATCGGGATGTTGCGCCAGCCAGTGGGCAGCCGATTGGCGCAGAAGTGGTTCGGTATCTGTCGTCGCAACAGCGAATAACAAAGTAGGGTCCGTTTGAACCTGTAGCGAGCTTAGTGTCCTGACCCGTATCGAACCGTCGGGATGTTGCAGTAACGTTGCCGACTGCGCTACTAAAGTAGCCGGTTCATGGTGTTGTAGCCAGTCAATGGCATTCAGCACATCGGTAGAATCTGCACTTTGCAGATTGCTGATAATGGCTTTGCGAGCGGCTACGGGCATGAGCAGATCATCGCTACCCAGAAAACGACGCTCCAATGCATTTTTTAGGGTATCGAGATAGTGGCGATACGTCCGATTCAAAAAAAACAGAGCAAGCCCCATAAACAGCGCCATCCATACAAAAGGAATCCAGTACGGAAGCTGCGGAAAGTAATGCACGCTAAACAACAATACGCCAGCCAATGCCATTCCGAGCGGCTCGTAAAAGCCTTTAACCAACGTATGCCCTTTTAGCCGGGTATGTGGTGTAAGGGGTTGAAACAGAACCAGAAAAATCGGATCGAACACCGCCCGGCGAAGCACCTCCAGGAGCAAATACAAGCCACAAAAATAGACCAGCAGGCCCGTTTCGCTTACATTCGATTCCAGTAGAATGCCAAACAGCGCTATGCCAAATAAGGCGACAATGGGCAGCATCGCCAGCGACCAGCGAATGCCAATCCGCTCGAACGTTTTCCAGGACAGCACCAACTTAAACGCTAAGGCCGATAAGTATGTCAGGATAAGTACGAAGCCGATAAACTGCATCAGATCGACCTGGTGGTGAAATTTTTGTTTAACGTTGACAAAGAAAAAATACTCGACACTCGTTACCACGCAGGCAATCGCTGCCAGACTCAGGCACATTGAAAAGACAAGTTCGCTCCCGCCAAACAACTGGCTGATGAGTGGTGGCGTCGGGCGTCGATGGATTCGGGTTTGAACTGGTGATACATCAACGACATGCGACTTAATCGTGAGTCTGAGTACATACATAGCCGCGCCAAAGGCCACAAATGCGGTAAGCAGTAATAAAACCAGATCGGCATGGGCGTGTACCACAACCGACAACAGAGCGCCAAGTGCTTTGGCGGGCATGTCTCCCGAACTAATAATACTGAACAAACGCTTACCCTGGCGCACATCGAACACAACCGCCGAAACACCCCAGAACTCCAGATTGGTCAATAGATAAATCATCCGGTAACCAACCATAATTGCCACGGCCGATGCTACTGAATGGCCAAAAAGCACAAACAATCCCAGAATAAAAGTCAGGACAGAAACAGCCAGCAGCACCCGGAAAGCGAGTCGTTTTAATAACAGGTGATGCTCGAAGTACGTATAAATCCGGCCGACAGCCATCATGGCCAGAGCAGCGCTTACATATGCAATCGGCAAGCTGGTTTGAGGATGATTTTCGAGCAGAATCACATTGGCCGCCACATACACTAAGATGGTGCCAATGCCTAAAAAGAAATTATGCAGAAAAAAGAGCCAGACCGTTGCCGCTTCCGTTGAGCGAACACCAATGAACCGATACCAGACCTGAGCAGATGTCATTATGCGAAGAAACGAAAGTAGCTCAATGTTTACCATTCTGCCGTAAAATCAGCGAATGGACTGTAAAATAACACAAAGTTGCCGGTATCTGGTCAAAAGAATTGAACAACAGACGCGATTCCGTCCAATGTATTTGGCCGCCAAAGAGTTAGAAGTGCAACCGATTCGTTGGCCTATTACCTCAGGTCTTTCGCTGCCAGGCGTGCCACGGTTATCAGGAGCAGCATCAGCAACCGTGGCACGCCTGGCCTAAACCTGTAAAATCCGACGAATCAAGTTGGTTCCACTGACCAATCAGACAATGGGTCTACCCATTTATACACCAGATTTCTTACCCGGCTGTTGTAAACGGATGGACCTCCCGCAGTCAATGGTTTCACTCAAGCGTACTGCCTAAATAAAGGGTGCTAATGATGCCTTTAGTATTGGTTTTATAAAGGATCTAGTGGATTAAAGTGACCAACGCGTGTTAGCGATCCAAAAAGGGATCGTTTCTCGGTCTGACTGCCATTATTAAAGATTCGGAAGCTATCCCAGCTTACATAAGCGGTGTTGCTGTCAATTTCCAGATAGCCGGGTGTTTTAACCGTGTCGAGTTGAGGTAAATAGACCACCGAGAGGGTTACACTTGGCTGACTTTTGGGGTAAAATGTCCAGGTGAGCCGCATAGAAATGTCAGGCCGGAGTTTCGTTAATGAAGGATAAGGCTGCTTCGGCTGAAGACAGATCGTAATTATCCCAAACAGTATACAGCCAATCGCGATCAGAGGGACTGAGCGGATCAGAATAACCCAGTTGAGTCAATTCATCAATTACGTCGTCGAGCCACTGCTCAAAGGTTTGCGATTCGATGGGTTTACTATACTCGGACATAATGAATAGATAGGTAAACAGGCAAATTTATGGACCACAGCAATACAAAGGTATAATCTCCTGGTAATAAACAAATTAACGTTTTATATTCTCTATAGCTACCAAAGCTACCGATTTGCTTACTTTCATAACTGGCAATTTTATCGCTTGTGTTTAAGGTTCCGTATAGGTCTTCTTTTGGAGGTGATCCGTGCCACGGTTTAGAACCGTGGCACG
The DNA here is from genome assembly GCF_010233585.1 of Spirosoma endbachense. Taxonomy (NCBI): domain Bacteria; kingdom Pseudomonadati; phylum Bacteroidota; class Cytophagia; order Cytophagales; family Cytophagaceae; genus Spirosoma; species Spirosoma endbachense. The sequence goes on along the minus strand of NZ_CP045997.1, from coordinate 7,570,176 downwards.
GATCACCTCCAAAAGAAGACCTATACCTACCCATAGAGGCTCCTTTCCCCATCCAGCCAACTAACTTATTTAGGAGTAACTAACAATTTGTGGACTTATTGATCAAATTTAGATTTAACCGTTCATTTGCGACCTGAGTATTGTAAGCAAATCTGAGAAGTTGTTTGCTGTTCATCTCAAGCAGATGTCTGGCAATCAACGATACTCTTTGACAGCGATTTTAGTAGAATCCGATCAAAGCCCAAAGTCAGAAATGTCCTTTCAAACTCATTACTTCATCAACAACTAAAAACATCTAGGTAAGTTACCGGCAGCTACCCGTATATCTTTAGTGAGCTTGGGTAGCTGCAGCATCGGCCAAACAGATTGAAAATGGCTAAGTTGAAGTAGCCGGGAATGTGAGTGTAGCTACCTGTTCAGGTTAAATCGTTCCGGCGGATCTCGCTCTGGTGCCATCGGCCAATCGCTTCTCTTCTAAAACTCAGCAGACTATAACCCACTTCAGATAGCCCCGAAAATACTGGAATACAACCCGCGCCAACATGAAGTCCATTCCGACATGGTCGCTACAACTACTGGACAGGTATTTAAGCTTACGCGTTATGCGTCTGATATACAGACTGTATCAAGCAAATTTGTCGGTAATGGATACGTTTTCACCAGGAAAGAACTCGCAAAACATGTCCTCAAAATTACAATCAGCATGATGTACCGGAAGCAATAAAAAAGCCGTTGCCCCATTCATTATGTTCTTTTCGCATTCACTATACCCTTACTAATTTATTTTTCATGAAGCCGTTTCCTCTTTATCTGATTACCCTATTTATTTCATTCAGCACCCTGGTTCGCGCTCAGCAAAAAGGACAATGGACTTATTTGTTTGATGGCAAATCGGTTGAACCATTAAGAGGTTACAAGATGGGCTCGTTTCCGGCCGAATCCTGGAAAATTGAAGACGGAGCCCTGGTGGCTCAGACAGGTGTGCCTAACATAGATCTGGTGACGAAGCAACCCTACAAAAATTTTGAACTTACCCTCGACTGGAAAGTATCGGTAGCAGGTAATAGCGGTATATTTTATTACATGAATGAAGAAGCCGATAAGCAGGTTGGCAATGGCAATAGCTCAAATTGGCTGGATAATTTCGAAATGCAGATACTGGACGATATCAACTTTAACGATAAAGCCGCAATACGGTCGGCGGGGTCGCTTTATGACCTGATCGAACCTACTCACAAACAGTTGAAACCCGTAGGCGAATACAATCAGGCTCGATTAATTGTCAACAACAATCACGTAGAGCATTGGCTGAACGGCATCAAAGTAGTTGATTATCAGATTGGATCGCCCGAACTGATCGACTTGATCAGCAAGAGTAAATTCAAGAACAATCCCAAATTTGCCAAATCGACTAACGGTCTTATCATGATTCAGCACCACGGGCAAAAGGTCTGGCTGAAAAATATCAAAGTCAGATCGTTATAGGCGATAGTTCTGGAATTGATTGCGCTTAACACTTCAGCCTTTAATAGCTTCCGTTTCAGTATAACTCTACTGCCGAAGTAGGTAAATAACGCATCTCAACGCCTTTTCCAAGGGCTGGAAAATCCGCACATTCCGAAGATCTCACGCAGGCTTGGGGCAGGTTCATTGACTTTACGTTCAGAACAATACGTCTGGTATATTCTTGCTGTTCCCTGTACATAAAATCCTAAATCTCTTCTAATCAATCACTTAGATAAACGATCTTGATGAAAACCCTAAACCTGATTTTACTGACATGTATTGCCAGCTTATCACTACTAACCATCACTCCCCTTCTGGCACAAAAACAGAACCTTGGCCTGTTTGACGGTCATGGCGATATTGGCGACGTTCTGAAACCCGGATCGGCCGTCTATAATGCCCAGAACCATACCTATGAGCTTTCGGGCTCAGGCTACAATGTCTGGTTCGACCACGATGAGTTCCATTTTATGTGGAAACGCTTAAAGGGTGACTTTATCCTTTATACCAGAGCCTCGCTTCTGGGTAAGGGCGTAGACCCTCACCGTAAAGTCGGCTGGATGGTTCGGAGTAGCCTGGACGGGAAATCGGCCCACATCAATGCCGTTGAACATGGCGATGGCCTTACGTCGCTGCAATTCCGCCGGACCAGTGGAGCCAATACCGAAGAAGTGCGTTCTAAATTAACGGGCGCCGATGTGATTCAACTGGAACGGAAAGGGAATACCTATACAATGCGGGTAGCTAAGTTCGGCGAACCCTTTGTGACGGAACAGGTAAGCGACCTGAATCTTGGTGATGAAGTATATGTCGGGTTATTTATCGGGTCGCATAACAAAGATGTACTGGAGCGGGGCGTCTTCCGGGACGTACGCATTAGTGTTCCTGCCCACGATGGCCTGGTGCCCTACCGCGACTATCTGGCCAGTAATCTGGAGATTCTGGATGTAGCTACGGGTAATCGGCAGGTGATTTTCAATGCACCCAAATCGATTCAGGCCCCTAACTGGATGCCTGATGGAAAAACGTTACTCTACAACGGCGATGGTCAGATGTATACATTCGATCTAGCTAAACGGCAGCCTTTGCCATTAAATACGGGGGAGGTAAAAAATAACAACAATGATCACGTACTGTCTTTTGATGGCAAGATGCTTGGACTCAGTAGTGGCGTAAAAGAGTTGGGAGGTTCAATTATTTACACCGTTCCTGTAACGGGTGGTTCTCCCAAACAGATTACCCCAAAAGGTCCTTCGTATCTTCATGGCTGGTCGCCGGATAAAAAGAGTCTGGTCTTTACCGGGTCGCGAAACAACGAATATGATATTTACCGGGTACCGGCAGCCGGTGGTGATGAAGTTCGGCTAACTGACGCCAAAGGTCTCGATGATGGTCCGGAGTATACACCCGATGGCAAGTACATCTATTTCAACTCCAGCCGTACCGGCACCATGCAGATCTGGCGCATGAAAGCCGATGGCAGTCAGCAGGAAGCGATTACCAATGGGGAGTTTCACGATTGGTTTCCGCACATATCGCCCGATGGCAAATGGATTCTGTTCCTTTCTTTTTTGAAGGAGGAAGTAAAACCTGATGATCACCCGTTCTATAAGCACGTTTACCTGCGTATACTGCCCATTTCGGGCGAAGGCCAACCCAAAGTGATCGCCTATATCTACGGGGGTCAGGGAACGATCAACACACCTTCCTGGTCGCCCGATAGCAAACGGGTCGCTTTTATAAGTAACACCGCAGTGAGCAGCATTAGTCCGGTTGAAAAGTAGCCCTGAGCTTGCGTATACACGCAAAGGTTTAGATCAAACTGTCTCTAGATAAATCGTTCATAGAGCCTGAAAAAAGCCTGATCGCTTGATCAGGCTTTTTTCGTTCGCTTATCTTTCGTCTTAAGTGAACGTTACAATGGCGGCACTATCCGATTGGGTCCTAGTTCCACTCTGTCGCAAGGTAGCACTCATACCGTCGTCCATTATTGTCCATCAACCAGACTTATTCGATTTCATAGAGCGCAAAAACAGGCCACTGATCAACCTGGCGAAAATAACCCCGTTGCAGGGTAGACGCTTCGGCGAATGCGTCCATAAATACAAATCGATTCCCTTTGCTGTCGATCAAACCATAAACGGCAAGATATTCGGGCGCACCCAGCGGAAACGTGTCCAACGTAAATGCCCTGGAACGCTGATAAAATTGCTGGACCTGCTCCGTATATGAGCCGCAGTAAATTAGTTTAAGGGAGACGACCTGGCTGCCAGCTAGCCGCTGCTGGCAATACGCGAGTCGCTCGTCAAGAATCGCTTTGCCTAACAGGGAATCCATGTCAACTGGGGCCATCCGTCCTCTTTTATCCACCTTACGACCCAGCTGCGTTTCGATGCGCTCGGACAGCAAGAATGAGCAAACCAGCCAAAAGCTAATCCCGCCCATGCTCACTGAGATGATAAAGCTATGCGTAACAGTTTGGGCTATACCGGTTAAATAGGTGGATAGAATAGCAGCCAGTGTGATGGCCAGTCCCCTGGCTACCTGCATGGCAAAGACCTTCCCCAGTGAGGGGCCCTGTTGACCTTCCATTGAAAGGTTATCCGTAGAGCTATCACTCAGCAGCAATTCGCTCATAGTCAGTATATAGTTGGTTTACATAAAACTCCTTTGCGTTCATGACAAGATCTATCCAGTCGATGATTATTCCTTCAGTTCGGGAATAGTATCCGCTCTTCAATAGGCTGAAGTTACTCAATGAGCATCACGATTAGGCATTCTTATGAGATCAGCTTATATAACGGTATCTAATTTCACAAATGCCTTCCCTGAATTTATTAAGCGTTTTCATCGATGGCGGGTAATTTTCGGCGTAGCTACCCATACCATAAGGGCATTTCGCCCAGGGTTTGTATGATCGACAATCGCCACCTACCCGGAATCGATGCCGAACCTGCTCAAATTGGAGAGGTCTAACCAGGGGCAGACGACCAGACTGTATGGGTTTGTTCAGGGGAGAAAGCTTGTGTGATTTGCATTGAGCAGCAAGGCCTATTTTGTGTCGACTCATGGATACTGTAGTGTTTCTATAGGAATAAATAGGTTGATAGATTTTACACAATAATCGGGCCGCACTAATCAGGAATTAAAAATAAAAACGCCGTATCGCACTAGATACGGCGTTAGTTAACTACTATCCAAATAAAGTTGTTAATGCAGTAAAGTGAAGCAATAATAATGCCTTTAGTTAGTAGGCTAAGGCTAAACTTAACTGCCCTGACACCATTTTTTTATAGAGCTTAATGATTGGCTATTGTTTGGTCAACCCGTAATGGATTAGCTTACCTATTTAAACAATATGTAAGCTAACCGACTAAGGTTGGTATGCGGTTCAGTGTATCAAAAACCGGTAAAAGTTAGCAGGCCATTAAATACGCCTTTGTATTGCCTGAATGGCTAAACTATTCTGAGTTCGTTTTATGTCAACTGGTTTCGCAATGCGCAGGCAGTTGATGTTGTCCCGTAGCTCACCGCTTTGCTTTTCTGTCAAAGGTCGCTCAAAAGTTCCCAGTTTATAGTGCCGGATCGAATGCTGGGCCAGGAGATTCATTTGCTCCTCGGTTACCTCCAGTTGAGTAGTGGCCACCAACTCCGACGATCGCCATAGCACATGCTGATGCTGTGTCTGTACCCTAAGCGGTTGAACTGGCCACTCGAATTGTTGCCCATTCGTCAGTAAAACAACCACCTTTAGTTGCTCCGACGCTAGACTTCCGGGCGCAGTCAGGACTAAAAAATAGCGTTCTGGCCCACCCGTAATTACTTTACAGGCACTCACTGATTGATTCATTGGGGAACAGATCGTAATGTAGGATGAATTGGCATCCATTCTTTTGCGTAAAGATTTACATTGGCTATAGCTTATCTCAGAAACCAGGCAAACAAGTACTAGCACATACAGGTATTGTTTCATGGGTTTATTTAGTTTAGTTTATAATGATTCTCCTTTGCCTGTGGGCACAAAATGGCGTTTTGCAGTAGGGTAAATTATAAGACTTCTTCATAGGATTCGGCATTCAGATACGACCTTTCATTGATGTGATCACCGAAGGCTACGGCGCGCTTCTATAGGAATAAATAGATTACAATAATCGGGCCGTATTGGTGTGGAATATACTCAAAATAAAACCAGCAATGAAATACAAAGCAGCAACAATTATGCTGGTTCTGATCGCCACTTCACACTTTTGTTTTCCAAATACGGATACTTATCATACACATGACGAAATCAGGCATGCCAGCAATTGGTGTAGTTATCCCTTTGCCTCTTAGTCGCTGGCTAATGACATCTGCCCGACATGAATCAGGTGTTGGTCCTGTTTCAAAAGATTTTTGAAAACGTGAATTAGGCTTCCTGTTTTGCTGGTTAAAAAACAGACCATACTTATAGTAAGCATGGTCTGTTGGAATCACGTCTAAATCGTTAATTATAGCTGTAAACTTCAGAAGTGCCCTACTCGACCAGGTGCGTCTTAAAAAGTAAGGATATGGCCCAATCCAGATGAAATTCGTATTTAACAATCGCGAAGCAGTTTGGAGCTGGGAGCACCTTTAGAGCCCAGTTGCCTGCGGTACTAATGAAAAGGCAAGATTTGGGTTAACTATGTTTGTCTTGGGCAAGACAATAGTTGTGGGCTAACGACTACAATTAAATTAATTATTTCGGGCGTCAATGCCACAGAATAGCCGTTTGTTCAACTGGCAGTATAAAGCTAATGTCGTCTATCCATTAATATGGGTAGTTTGGCCATTGCCGTCAAATCAAACTGTTGCGATGCTTTCAATAGAATATGTTCCTGAATTTCATTTGCCTGTTCACGATCATGATCGAACAGCATATTCGAATCAGTACAGTTAGAGCATAGAAGTACCGTTTTGTAGCTGGTTTCATACTTGTCCAGCCCACTTTTACAGTGGGGGCAGTAGGCTTTAAGATGGCTAATCGTCCATACTTGCGTAGTTGAGTCCCATTTCCATTTCCACTTCCACACCCAATAATAAAAAGTATCCTGCGTATAGGTAATGGGTGACCCAAATTGTATAGGGAAGCGGAAACCTTTTACCTGATGTACCGAAACAGGGATTCTCAACAGGAGGTTTTGTAGCCACAATCGGAATCCATGACTAATTTTATAAGAAGCCATAAAAAGCAAGTTACAAGCAACGTATTATTGGGTAAATATACTTAATAAATTTAAATTTTTTTATTATTCAATATTGGTAACATAACATATTTACTAGAAGGTTGGCCTTTTATTACTAACATCTCTCCGGCGAACGATTCAGGCACTTAATATAGACTACTATGACCCAGCTGTTTATCGAGTCGTTCGATGCTATATACGATAAATAAAATAACGATAAAATTCGCTTTTCTAGGTCATCAAATAACTAAGTCAGAATGAAGGCGCAGGCTGCGCCTTCACTGATTCAGAAACGCTAGTGCTACGTCTTCAGACTGATTTGGGAATCTGTAAAGTGTTCTTTACCATGTTCGGCGCTGACACTCTAGTAGAATTGCTTTACTGGTTAGACGTAATGCTTGAGAAGGTCATCAAAACTAGATTGGGTGATTCCATCGAGCCCAGAAGCCTACGTGCTACGGCCAGGTTGTGAAATCACCAATAGTATTAGTTGCCCTTGCATATTGCCTTACATAAGTTTCCAAATCATTAAAAGTCTCGTATTTATTAACTGATGTTACGCCACCTTTTGGATGGCTGGTTTAATTTTGAGTATGCAGACAACCCTCGACCTCTATACTGACTACTTACTTAGTAGTTTTGGCCAGACTACCGCGACTGGCTTGTCACGGCTGACCGATGGAGCCGTAGGCCCATACAATCACCGTCGTCCTCATCAAGGGTTAGACAACCAAATTCCCTTTGAGGTATATCGGCGGGATTACCCGCTTCATGCTGCCAGTCGGGGAATAATCTAATCACTCAATACACGTAGTCACTAAGAACGAAGCAAAAGTAGCGTCTTGATTTCGGCATGACAGGGTGTAAAGTAGACATTCTTCCGGGTTGATTTGGACAACTATTTGCCGTAGTTTTGACCAAAAAAACGGGTCATGAAACACGTCACCATACTTGTCCCTAAAGGCAACGCCAACCTCAGCAGCATAACCGGTTCGCATGAAATTCTGACCAGCGCGAACGCATACTGGCGAAAGCAAGGCCACAAGCCTATGCTTGAGATTACCCTGGCCAGCACCGTGTCTGAACTGAAGCTGGATGCCGGATTTGTTACGGTGCATCCGATCCATATCCAGGAGATAACCAAAACGGACCTGCTGATTATTCCATCGGCGCCCTACTCGGCGCAATTGATCCGGGAGAACGAAGCGATGATCGGCTGGATCAGGGAACAGTATCTGGGCGGGGCCGAAATTGCGAGTATGTGCACGGGTGCTTTTTTGCTGGCGGCTACCGGCCTGATGGACGGCAGACTGTGTTCGACGCACTGGAGCGCGGAAGCCAGTTTCCGGCAGATGTTCCCCAAAATCAACCTGCAGGCCGATAAACTCATTACGGCCGAGAAAGGAATCTATACGAATGGGGGAGCTTACTCTTTTTTGAACCTGATCCTGTTTTTAGTCGAAAAATATTTTGATCGACAGACCGCTATCTACTGTTCAAAAATATTTCAGATTGATATGGAGCGCAGCTCGCAATCGCCTTTCTTTATTTTCCAGACTCAGAAACATCATGGCGATGCCATGATCGAGCAGGCGCAGACGTACATCGAAGAAAATCTAAGCGGAAGGATCTCCTTTGAGGAATTAGCGGCTGAACTGGCCATCAGCCGACGCAATTTTGACCGGCGTTTTATCAAAGCCACGGGCAATACACCCGTCGAATATTTACAGCGGGTAAAAATCGAAGTCGCTAAAAAGTCGCTGGAGAAGGGTCGAAAATCAATTTTCGAAGTGATGGACGAAGTTGGCTATTCCGACGACAAAGCGTTCCGGGAGGTGTTCAGAAAGATAACCAGCTTATCACCTTTGGAATATAGAGCAAAATACAATCGGGAAGCTACGTCTGTATAGCGATGGTTGGCAGAAACGGTTTAAGAGAGATTTTTTGATGGAAACTGTCCCATCAGTTCAACGATTGCTCCTATCTGGGGATCTCACTTTATTGCATTCTCAGAAAACCCTCCTTCTTGAGACGAAGGAGCCATCATGGATCTACATCTCAACTGGGGCAATTAAATCGCATCAATTATACTTCAAGTAGGGCCATTACCAGAGTCCAATACAGTAGTAACAAATGTCGCAAGCGACTCCTTATGGTGTCGTTTCCACACGCACAGCGTGTTGGTTAATCTGACTATTTTGATTCTATGGTTGCAACCATAATACAAGTCTAAACCCGTTCTATAAATAACGTTTGAGCCGTTGTAGTTCTAAACATATATAACGATAAACCCAGTTATAGCACTAGCATTAGGCGGATGCCTGATTATAAGCGCAATAAACCATAATAGGTTAATAAATAAACAAAATTCGCAGTCGATAATTAACTAGTCGCACCTATGTACAGTTCAATAATTGCCGTTTGCTGGCTCACATTTATTCTCGTTTGGCTGGTCATGGGTGGGCTGGCTAAAAAAAGTATAAGGGCTAAAGGACAGCACCATACTTCGACTATCTATATGCTTATCGCTATTACAATGGTCGTTTTAGTATTGCACACGAAAGGGCTCGAGTTTCTCATTACCTATCAGCTGTTTCCGTCCACGCCCTTGATAGAATCCATTGGGGTTTTTATGTGTGCCGCTGGCATTGCCTTTGCGATCTGGGCACGAATTCATTTAGGCAAGAACTGGGGCATGCCCATGGCTTTAAAAGAGAAACCAGACCTGGTAACCGGTGGCCCCTATCAGTTTGTTCGTCATCCTATTTACACAGGTCTCTGGGCGGCTATGCTAGGCACCAACATTAACGGAGGTTTCATGGGGCTTGTTTGGCTCCTTTTTTCCGCCACTTTTTTTGTTTATAGCGCAAAACGGGAAGAAAAAATGATGCTGCGTCAATTTCCGGATGACTATCCTGCCTATATGAAATGTTCGAAAATGCTTATCCCATTTATTTTCTGAGACTTTCGTTTAGCTGACCGGTCGAGACTATGCCTCTTCAGTCACGGCGGCCAGCTTTGGTAGTTGCAACCTTCTATCTAAACAACAGCTTATGGACATGACCATTCAACAGATTGCAGAAGCTTTTTCCCGGCATGACTTTGCGAGTACCTATCCGTATTTATCGAATACAATTCAGTGGAATCTAATCGGCAGCCAGGTGCTAATTGGAACGCAAGACATCATTGCTGCGTGTGAACAATCAGCGGCTTATCTGAAAACGGTCACCACTACGTTCGATATGTTTTTAGTACTTTCTACGCAGAACGACATCGTGATCGACAGTTTATCTACTTACGCAGATAGCGAACAGCGGCGTTCAAAGGCGGCCTCTTGCGATTGGTATCGTTTCAAGAAGGGGATACTGGCCGAAATAACGTCCTACACGATTGAAGTCAATGACTAGGAAGCTCAATTTCTGTACAACAAAATCGGGGATGTTTTCCAGTAACGGCTTTTATTCGTTGGGAATGAGATAGATGGGATTTACCCTAACACTCAATTACTGTCAAAAACAGATTGCGATTATAGATTTATATTCTCAGTAAACGCTCCTACCTGAGACAAAGGAACTTTCATTTTTATGCTTCAGGAAATGGGCGTATAATGAGATAGTGGCCAAGCGAAAATCTAGTGAAGAAAAGTGGCTGGTGAAGTCGTGGTTAGCACAAATCTGGAGTGCGGATTTTAATTGTCTAGTAGGGTTTTAGAACTAACTGAAGGATAGTGTGTGACCACTGATGACCATACATTTGCCCGCCAGTGTAGCACTGTTTTTTATTTCTCTATGGCTGAACATGAAGAGACTTAGTAGATGTATTATTGGCTGATCGCTAGTATCTTAGCGTTTAGCCAATCCAGCGCCAGATCCAATTTATATGAGGCTCAGTTACTTTCTGATTAGTCTATTGGGCCTAGGCTTGATGCCCACCTATAGTTTGGGACAACGCCACACTTCATCCATTCCAGACTCGCTCGTCAATTACCTGCAAACCGCCAAACAGGATACCACCTATGTTCGGGCAGCTAATCAATACGCCTGGTGGCTGATTAACCCACTGGGCGAGACTAATAGAGCAGATTCGCTGTTGAAACGTACCGAGGTGTTAGCTAAACGACTGAATGATCCAATGGGATTACAGCGGGTATATTACCATCAAGCCTGGATTTGGCTGCGGCAACCGTTTAAAGAGCAAAAAAAAGCATTACCCTATTTGAGAAAAGCTTACCAAATTATCCAACAGGCGCATCTTCCTCCAAGTGAACGACAGCGGGTGCTATCAAGTATAGGTCAGTTATACCACATTGATAATCAATTCGAATTAGCACTAAAGTATTTTCTAACCGCTATTCAACTCACTGAACGATATAAACTGAGAGAGTATGTAACTCGTGCTTACATCGGAGCGGGCGAAGTGATGGAGGTAACTAAGCGGTATGCTGCGGCAGAACACTACTATCGGAAAGCGTATACAATAGCGTATATGGATCAGGACAAAGCGATGATTGCCTGGGGAGAAAGTTATCTAGCCTACTTGCTTGAGCATCAGGGTAAGTATCGTGAGGCCTTACCGCACCTCCAGAAAGCACTAATGTTTGGTACCGTATATTCGACAAAAGCGGGGAGAATACACAGTATGCTTGATATTAGCCACTGTTATTTGAAAGTTGACCCAGTCAAGGCCTATAATTTTTTAAAAAAAACAGAGCAATATGCGAATGAAATACAGGCTGACCCCGATATAAAACTAACGATCAGTTGGGTATGGGTTGAATACTATACCCTCAAACGACAATACGTTTCCGTAGTAGTTCATCTTAAAAAGCTAATCCGGTACGCGAAAGAAGAAAATAACGTCCGGGATGAACGGGATGCGGTCAGAGAAATGGCTACTGTATATGCCAAGATGCACCAATTTGATAAAGCTTATCACTATCACGTTCAATTCAGTCAATTGACTGATTCTTTAGTCTCCAATCAAACAGTTCGTAAAATTCAGGAAATTGCGGAGAAGCATGAAATTGAAAAACGGGAAGCGCAAATTAAGCTGCTGAATCAGCAACATCAAAGTGATCAATTTCAACGGAATACTTTTTTAATTGGAGGTATTTTAGTACTCATTCTAGGCCTATTATTAGGGGCATGGTTACTAAACCGCTCCCGACTGCATCAGCTACAGGAAGCCCACATGCTCCGTCAGCAAATCGCCCACGACCTGCATGATGAGGTGGGCAGTACGTTATCCAGTATCTCGATGCTTAGCGGCCACACGGATACGTTACTCCGCCAGAATCAAGCCGAACAAGCTCAGAAAACCGTCCAGAAAGTCTATGCTGACGCCCGTCAGATTCTCGAATCCATCGATGAAATTATCTGGACGGTCAGCCCTGGCAATGACTCCCTGCACCGTATTGCCATGCGTTTGCAGGAATATGCTCAACCCCTAATGGAATCGAAAGGGATTGATTTTCAATGCAAAATTTCGACCTCTCTGGACCAGTTTACGGTCTCTATGGAGGTACGTCGCAACTTGTATCTGATTGGTAAAGAGGCTATCAATAATCTGATTAAATACTCCCAGGCTACGAAGGCGTCCTTAGTGTTAGAGTATGGACAGGATCGTCTCATGGTTCTACTTGATGACAATGGAAAAGGATTTGATCAAACCCAACTAAGCCATCGGACAGGGCAGGCCAGCATGCAACAGCGGGCCAATGCCATCGGGGGCAAGTTGCAAGTGCGTTCGGTACTTGGTCAAGGGACTCACATTCAATTGGTTGTGAATACGTAATGGGGTCAAAAAGAGATTAGACCAATTGTCTAATCCAGTCTTCGCTTATGTGCACGTTACGATCCCACGTGACAGATAGATTATTCAAACTAATCCAGTAACTGATATTTACTCATTATCGGAAAAACGCTCCCCAAAGTGAGACGAATAAGAATTACTTATTGATAAATAGGGCGTTTTGTAAGAATGGATGGTTCTATGGAAAGGGAAGGGGGGCGCCATTGCGAACGGTACGCCGTCGTGGGCCGGGGGATAATTCACGGTCGGCCGATGCCATCAAATGACAGATTTGGCCTCCATACTATTTGCAAAGCCACTGACGAAATAATCCCTGAAAGGCGGGTAGACCGAACCCAAAGGTCGGTAGCAATAATAAAGAAATTAGGAATGAACTCAGCAGCGGATGTAAGTCTTTCAGATAGGGGCCAACCAGGGCCAGAATCAGGTTGATGGCCGGATAGGCAAACACCCAGGAAATGAGAAGCATTTTCCAGGTTCGGGGTTTGGGCGAAATGGGAAGCGGTTTCATGGCAATACAGAGTATTTTGTCGAAAATAAATAATGTTGAACGCGGTCAATCCTCAGAGTTGTTTCAACAGACTAAGCTGTAGCCCACTACCGTACAGATGCTCCCGATACGAAGAGCCGGGTCGTAGGGACGTGAGGGCATACTGGACCGTGGGGGTTAGGCGCAGGTGAATCGCCGGAGATACGGCGTATTGAAGGCCAGCACTGAGGACCGGGCTCAACAGGATGCGCGAAACGCCCACAAATTTGACACTGGTCGAGCGGCTCTCCGCGGTAGCGAATTGGATCAGCACAATGGTTTGCTGGGAAATAAAGAGTTTCACTAATAAACCACCACTGATAACACCTTGCCAGCGGCCCCACCCAACGGTGTAGGACGCTCGCAATGGGATACTCAGGAAGTTGTATCGACTGCGGGTGATGCTGGAGCGGGGAAAAGCAGGGTTAACCTCCGTCCAAGAAAGGCTCACCGGCTGGGTTTGATACAGTTGAGACGAAAGCCCCAGCCCGGACTCCACCCCCAGTCGGGGCGTCAACGGAACCTGGATCAACAGGCCTGCATCGTAGCCCCATCCCGGGCGTTCAGCCGCGTTTCGATTGGCCACTAACTGGTTTTCAGTAGGTTCCGCCGTTCCAGCCCGCACGTGTCGATTCGTCAGGGTCGGCGAAAAACATAGCCCAAGAGTCACCCGACGAGAAAAGGATGGGGTCACTGACTGACCCAGCATTCCAAGGGGCAGCAGCAAGCAGAGAACAAAAAAGTTTGGTTTCATGGCTAATTACGGTAAGCTGTTGATATACACTTTCAGAAGGGCGAGCCCTGGCTCATCGACCACCGTCGTGCCTAGGCGGGGCATACTGCCTTTTTCCACTTTATGCACCACATCCTCTTTGTGTTTGGCGATCGTGGTTTGGTCATAGGGCAATTCGTAGCCAAAATAAAGTTTGGTATCGGCCGCAGCCCCCCTGGTATTATGGCAATGGGCACAGTTGACATCCAGATAGGCACGGCCCCGCTCGGAGAGCGGTACCCGGTTATCGGCATAGGCGGGCAGGGCCAGTACACTGGCGGCTACCAGCGGACTCATCAGGCCGACTTGTTGCAGGTAGTCGAGTTGGTTGAGGGGTTGCCCCGCCCGAACGACCGGGCGGTTTAAATTGCGTACTTTGGGGCCAATAGGTTGGGTGATACCGCCTGATTGGTGGCAGGTGGTACACTCCCGGTTGCTGGGTACGTGGTAGGCAATGACCTGGGGCTGGCCGTCGGCCGCAATCCAGTTGACGGTTTTGGACAGCCCACTGGTGACCAGCGAAGCCTCCTGCTGAGCTTCGTCCCAGAGGTAAGTCGCTACGTTCCAGCCAGCCTCGGCTTTCACCAGCAGCCGGGTTTCCAGGATAGTTTTTCCCCGGCTGGTATCCCGGTTGTCTTTGTAATAAAAGAACGTTTTGACGAGGATCGTACCGGTTGGAAAAACGGGTAGGCCCTCCCCCTGGGCCGTCAGCCGGGTGCCAGTGGGCAGTTTAATCAGGCGTTGTTTTTCGGCGTAGTCCGAAAACAGGGTTGAGGCCAGTTCGTAGAGCTGATACCCATTCGCCGGGACTAAGTGAGCGGGCGTTCCCTGGAAAATACCATACTGCGAGAGGTGCGGCAGAAACGATTGGCTATTCCCAACGGCGATTAATCCGTCGCTCTGACAGGCCATCAGCAGACTGGTCAGGAGACCGATCGTGAGTCGGTTGATGCAAGTTGAATAAGTCATAAGCACAAAGCGGTTATCGTCCCCGGATCAGCTGGCCCGGGGAAAAGCAATACGGGAGAAAATAAGGCGATTAAAGCAGTTGTAAGCGGGCGATGATCTCGCGACTGTTGGTCGAGGTTTCGAGTTTTGAGGCTTTTACATCCCCCAGGGTCAGCAGGTAACTGCCGTTGAGCCGTTTGCGAAGTTGCCGAATCAGGCTGCGGTTGACCAGACTGGCCCGGCTGATGCGTACAAATTGGTCGGGTAGTCGCTCGGCCAATTCCGTCAGGGTATACTCCACCACGTGCTGTTTGCCATCCACCGTATGCAGCAGTACGTATTTACCCGCCGTTTGAAAAAACGCGATTTCATCCAGCACCACCAGCTCCAGACTATCGCCATTCTTGACCGTCATGGCCCGCATGGGCGGAGGCAGCGTGTGGGACACCAGTAGGCTCCGGAGCGTGTCGAGGGTCAAGGGCGTGGGCGACTGGCTTTGCTGGATTTTCTGTACCGTTTTGGCCAGCCGGGCCGCATCAATGGGCTTGAGTAAATAATCCAGTGATTTTTCCTCAAAAGCCCGCAGGGCATACTGGTCATACGCCGTGGTAAACACCACGTAGGGCGGATCGGTCAGGCGGGCCAGCATGTCAAAGCCCGTTAGCTGGGGCATCTGGATGTCCAGAAAAATGACCGCTGGCCGCAACGACTCGATGAGCGCCATCCCTTCCCAGCCGTTGGTAGCCTCCCCGCTGATCGTCAGGATAGACCTATACTCGGTCAGCAATCGCCGGAGTCGTTCCAGGGCCAGGGGTTCGTCATCGATCAGCACTGTGGATAAAGGAGCCATCTTACAGGGGGATCCGAATGAGGACTTGTTTGGTGGGGGCGTTTTGCAGGCTCAGACTGGCCTGCCCCTCGTAAAGGAGCTGGAGCGTTTCTTTGATGCTGGTCAGCCCGTAGCCAATAATGGCCTGCTGGGGAAACGGTTCCCCATTATCCCCCACTGTAATGTGCAGCCAATGGTCTACCTGGTGCAGGCCCACCCGAATGAACCCATCCGCCAGTCGGTCATTAAGCCCATGTTTAACCGCATTTTCCACCAGGGGCTGGAGCAAAAAGCGGGGGATCTTCACTTTGTTTACCGCCGGATCTACCTCCAGGTGGTAACGAAGGCGAGAGCCAAACCGGACCTGCTCAATCCGTAAATACCCTCGAACGAAATTCATCTCGTCCGCCACGGGCGCCAGGATCTGCGCTGAGGCATTGGTGGTGGCCTGAAACAGCCTGGCTAATTCGACGACCATCTCGTCGGCCTTGGCGGGCTGGGTGTAGACCAGACTGCTGATGCTGTTGAGGGTATTGTAGAGAAAATGTGGGTTAATCCGGGCTTGTAAGGCCGTCAGCTCCGCCTGCGTTTTTAGCTGGTTCAACCTGGCCAGCTCGTAGGATTGGTGGCGAATGGTTCGGCTAAAGGAATGCGCCCGTTGCCAGAGAAAAAAATACAAACAGACCGCAATGGCGGGTGCAAACAGGTAGATCACGTTGCGCTGAAAATTCGCCGGGCCGGGATGTTGCAGGAACTGATCCAGCACGTAGATCCACACCAGCCGCTGGAGGGCTAGGGTCAGCAAGCCAGTCAGGCCAAACAACACGGTATATTTTAGCCATGGGGTAGCGAGTCGTTTTTCAAACCGAACAAACTGGGTCAATATCCCGTAGGCCAGGGCCACGCTAAGCAGGCTGCTGAGAATACGGATCTGATCGCCATCGGCATAGACCAGTGGGGTTGTCACCAGCGTCTGGGTCATAAACAGGACAGCGGTCATGCCGTAGACGGTCAATAGCAGAAAGACCAGCGAAAAGAGCATGCCCCGGGCTGGATCGGCAAACATATCCAGTAACCCAAACGGTTCGCCCGTTGCCGGTTGACCAGTCGCCAGCCTTGGCCATGACTTCTCCATCCGTCCGTGAATTTTTAATCGAAAATCGGGTTGCGGCCCCCAAGGGACCGCCGATCTAAAGTACAACATAATACGAGACGATCCATGCATGAAGGGGTTGGCCGGATCTAGATGGCCAACGAGCCCGGGCGATTTATCGGGTCAGGATGTACTGCCCCGTTTTGAGGAAGGGAAGCCAGTCCACCGACTCTACGGTGAGTCGGTTACCAGCCAGTTGGACGTGCGTCAATTCGGCCGGGGTATCCAGGCCAAGCCGGATGCGCCGGGTGGTCGGATCATACTGCCAGTGGCCCGGTTTGGGTCCACTGGGGGTGCTGAGCCAGAGGTGCCCGCCCGCTTCGAGCTGAATCGTCAGCTCGGCCAGTTCGGGCAAGGCAGATACCTGGGGTTGGCTTCGGTCAAAAAAGAGGTGGTCGTGAGCTGGACCAAACCGGACCTGTTGAAGCTGCCAGCGACCCAGTAGCGAGCGGACGTCAGGTTGGGGTGGGATCTCCACTAGGCTAGCGATGAGCAAGCGACTCATCAGCAGAAACGAAAGCAGGACATTCATCATAAACGAGTTGATTCGTAAGCTGGATTAATAATTTAGTTCGGGGCGGGCACTTGCGATTGCCCCGTTAAACAGTGCTTTCGGGGAAGAGTAGCCGTTTGACGGGGGGTAGCGCCTGGGCCAGTCTCAGGAGGGTGCGAAAGGTGCCCCGTTTCCAGGGGCCATCAGATGCGGCATGTTGGGCGTTGCTGAAGGAGAGGCCAACGGCTTGGTTGGCATAGGCTCGCATTTGCCGCTCGTACTCGCCCACCGCTTTGACCAGGGTGCGCTGTTCCGCCTGAACCTCCCCTAAGCATTGGCACAGTGTCTGCGCATCCAGCAGCGCCGTGTTGGCACCAGCCCCCGCCATAGGCGTCATGTTGTGAATCGCATCGCCGAGCAGGGTGACGGGGCTGGGGGGCCAGGGATCCAGGTGGGGCATGCTCTTGAAGGGAATGGGCCGCAGGGTGGCTAGATCCCCCTCGCTGACGATCACACGAAGGTCGGCATGCCAGTCGGTGGTCCGGGCGAGCACCAGATCCCGAAGCTGTTCGGGCTCGAATTGCTCGATGTTGGTCGGATAGGAATGCCGCTGGGCGACGTAGGCCCACACCAGGTACTTCTGGGTTGAGTGAAAGCCGGGTTTATCGGGTTCCGTCGTCGGAGTATGCCAGGCAGCCACAAACATCCACTGCCTGGCGGGAGCTACAATGTTATTGATGGATCCGTCTATCAGGGTAGCGGGCAGCGCAGCTTCCCGCTCCGGGGTCAGCATGTAGCGCCCGGCAATATTCAATACACCGGTGTCGACGCGCTCAAGTGAAGGCAGGTACTGCTTTCGGACGCGGGAGTTGCTGGCATCGGCGCCCACCAGCAGGTCGCCGGTTGCCTGACTGCCATCCGCGAAAAAGGCCCTCACCTGGCCATCGGGCAGTTGCTCATAGTGGGTAAAGGGTTTATTCCAGTGAACCACGCCCTTTTTGGTCGAGCTGGTTTGGGAAAGCCCCTGAAGGAGGAGCTTCCGAAACTCGATGCGATCAACATCCCGGCGTTCTACCTGAGCCAGGGGTTTGCCCGTCAGTTGTGCGTCATCCCGCTCTGCCAGCAGGTGCAGGTGTTCATCGCTAAATCGCAGGGTAGCCCCTGCATGGCCCGCGAGGGCATCGAGTTGGGCAAAGGTAGTCTCCGGCAGGCAGGCCCGCAGTGCCTTCATACCCAGGGGGGTCAGGTGAATCCCATAACCAGCCAGGGTTTCGCTGGTTTCGGCGTTACGTTCATACACGCTGACATCAATACCCGTTTTCACTAAGCCCTGGGCCAGGCATAGTCCGCCAATGCCTCCGCCAATAATTAGTACGTGCATTCGTTTAATCGGTTTGCTTATGCCGACAAAAGTAGAAGCAGGTTTCTAGCCCGGAAAGCTCGATCCGCTGAGCGCGCCGGAAGCCGGAATGAGTGGGTGGATACACCGGATGAATGAGCCTTTGTCTTTTCCAGTCTTGAGTCTTCTTGACGAATCGTACGGCTTTTTGACCCCTTAAGCTCGTTTAATCTTCTTTTGACAGTTCATTCGATTCGATGAGTCAACTGACGGAGATGGCACGGTAGGTCGTCGCGGGACTGTGAATTATCGCTCTTTCCGCAGAACTATCAATTCTTACAAAAACGCTCGATTTCTGTTATACGGACTCCCTTGAGTCAAGTGTCCACAACGGTAAATGCGCCCACCTTCTGATAGTTGTAGCCAATCCCAGCTTCCTACTTAAAAGCTGTATGAAGGACTCTTGTTTCGCAATAGAGTTAATGCGTGAATGGGCTACTATTCAGGAGGTTTTGAGCGTTAATGACCCCGCTCTAATTACGAGTAAATCCCCGTCAGCCTTGATGGGCTGGTTTGATGTTGGCTTATCCAATAAGCTGACTCGATTGAAACCATGAAGTGTCTGCTTTACGCAACTGTTCAAATAATATATCCCCTCTCTATAGACGCTGTGCAGCTGGAAATGGCCAGGAGTTAGAAAAGCAAATAAGTGTCAAACTTGAGGCTTATTTCACTCAATAAAAGCGGTTTAGTGTATGCCGGTAGGGGTTGAATTTTAGCCTATGTTAACATAATGTAAGTTATACAACAAATCGTATGCTACTGATTTCTGTGTACATTAAATCGGTAAGCTTATGTATATTAGCGTATTACAACGAAATAAGAAAAGTAGAAAGTCGCTGCATTTTAAGCGAATGGTTACCGAAGTCTATCGAGCCG